>CAZNUS010000019.1:15142-20295 GCA_964576385.1 uncultured Methanosarcinales archaeon
AAACAAAACCAAACTTCTCTACAATCTTAGCCAACTCCTTTCCTGTCATCCTTGGAAGTTTACCCAAGAAACTATACCTCTATTTGCTGAACACCTACAAATTCTTCCAGTAATTCTGTTTCATGACCAGTATTATCTTCTAAGTACCCTTTAATGGCTTCCTTCGTTCTTCTGATTAATTCATCCATGGTTTTTGCTTGAGTATGGCATCCAGGCAAGCCTATAACTTCAGAAACTAACCATCCCTCTTCATCTTTTTCAATAATAATTGTATATTTTTTTTCCATAGTGATTCCATACTAAAATTATTTATAAATTTACTGCCTAATTTTTTTTAAAAGAGAATTACTGATAAATTTAAGCCTTCTTTTCGACTTCTTTTTTGTTTTCTGACTTTACTTCTGCCTTTTTAGTTTCTGCACTCTTTTTTTCTGCTTTAGTTTTCTTTTTCTGTTCTCCAAACAATTCTGCGAAGACAGCTCCTTTCTCATCCTTTGTAACATTAACTTTAACTTTATGCGGAGGGTTCTTGATGCCGTGCTTCCAAAGGAATTCGTTTAACGCAGGACTTAATTTAACGTTCTCTGACTTCATGTGCCTTACTAGGAATTCTTTGGCGGCAGTAACAGCCTTCTCCGTTCTACGCCAGTTAGCTACTTTTAAGAATTCCCTCCTTAAAGGGATAATATACATTCTTTCTACTTTTTCAGCTGCGCTTTTTTTGGCCATTTTAGATTATGATTGTTTAAATATATTATTTAAATATACTTTGGTAATATAAATATTATAGTAATTTTAAGTTTTGTTGGTAATAAATATTTCTCGGCTTAAGCTTTGGTCTTCGTCCTTCTCCATGATCTTTTCACATGAGTGTGCCTGGAAGGATGTACACTCTTCCCCTTACCATGAACTTTAAAGACGGTCCAGAACGGAGCCCATTTAGTTTGGCCACTTTTCTTAATTAACCGTTTTTTCTTTGCAGGGTGTTTAAAGCGGGACATATGTATTTCCTTATATTTTTATTATTTTACTGTTTTATTATCTTACTGATTGAATTCTATCTATTCTTTCTTTTGCTTTATTTGCTGAGCAGCAATCTTATCTAAGAAAGATTTCCCTTTAGGCGTTAGGATACGGCCTTTGTGCACTCCTTTCTGTACATGCTTGATTAATTGTGATTGTTCTAATTGCTGAAGGATTTTTCTAATAATTGATCCTGATCCTCTGAAGAATTTTTCTGGCTGGTAACCTCGGCCTTTTAACCCACCATATTTAGTACGGAGCTTCTGTGTGCCGATAGGACCAAGTTTTGCAATACTTCTTAAGATAGCTGCAGAACGCACGTACCACCAATCATCGGTGTCTGGAACACGCTCTTTATGCCTGCCAGTTTTAACAAACTTACTCCATTCCGTAGGTGTAACCAGCTTTTGCTTCTTTAATTCTTCCGCAGCCTGCTTAATTAATTGTTGCGGAGATACGGTTAAGATGTTGGTCATGTTCCTGCGGGAGAGGGGTTTATTTATAAAGATTACGGTGAGGTTTGCGGTTGTCAGTAGAAATAATCTCTCTGAAACTGTAGATTAGCTTTTTATACTTTTAGTGTTTAATACCAGGAGAAGATGAGAATAAATATCCCAGATGTAGTAAAGTTATTGAAGAAAAACAAAAAAGTAGAGAGTATTCTACAGTTTGGATCTTCGTTAACAGGAAATAAATTTAGGGATATCGATCTTTGTATTTTTACTGTTAAACCGCTTTCACTTAAAGAGAAGCTGAAGATACAAAGAGATCTGCCGGAAAAATATGACCTCAGCTTTTATGATGATCTACCTTTAAATCTAAAGAAGGAAGTTCTAAATGGAAAAATATTGTTTACTAAAGATTATTATCGGTTGCTCAAAGAAATACCTTATCTAGAAAGAGAATACCCTCACTATAAGCGGTTTTTAGATATTTATCACGAGTGCAGGATGGAAGGAATAGCATGAAAACAATGAGATTAAAAGAAAAATTGGATGAGGTAGCCTCTTATACTAAAATTCTTTAGAAATCGAACTAAATTTTATATATAGTTCGCCTATTGCTCTATAAAATGGTTCAATTTTTATGGAAACTCACTATATTATGAAGAATTTCTAGAAGATTTTCCCGAAGAATCTGTATTTGGAGAAGAGAGATTAGTGCGCAGAGGAATAGAAAAGACTGTTGAACTGATGGCTGATGCAATCATTGATGTGGCAATGATCATCATTTCTATGGAAAAAATGGACAAGCCGGAAGATTCGCGTGAAGCCATAAAAATGCTTGAAGAAAAAGGCGTTTTATCAAAGAAAACTTCTATGAAAGTGCAGGGTTTCATCTCCTTCAGAAACTTATTAGTCCATCGCTATGCTAAAATTGATGAAGACAAAGAGTATCAATGCCTTTCTACCGAACATACCGATATTCTTGCTTTTGTAAAAGAAGTTGAAAAGTATCTCAAAAAGGTAAACTCTTAGACCTGCTATCAAATTTATACTCGACAGAGAACGGAAAGATTTAAATATGCTGGGATTTTCTTTTAAGACAATAGTTGACTAAAATATGAAAAAAGGTGAGATCATGAAATCAAGATATCCGATGTTAATTCTTTTATTATTAATTAGTTCTTTGATGTTAGGTGGATGTACCAGCGATACTGAAGATGAAGAAGGTGTTAACCCCGGGGAGGTTTTTAAGAATACTATCACGTTACAATTCTTACAAGATTGGGGTATAATCGTTAGCCCCATCGATCCGGTAGAAGGATTTATCCGTTTCTTGCTCTTAATTCTCTTGTTTACCTTAGTCTATAAGGGAGCGGAAATGCTAAGCTTAGGCAATAATGTTTCTATCGTTATAGGGTTAGTCGTTTCTTTGATAACAGTAATATTTATTCCTTCCACTATTATTTTAGCAACCGCAACTACCTATGGTACATTATTTTCAGTGATCATTGCTGGTTTACCCATTGCCTTATGCTTCTTCGGCTATTTTATGTTAAAGGAGCATATATTCCTAAGAACTCTATTGATGGGGATTACCTGGTTCGTGTTGAGTGAAATGATTCCTTTGGTAGAAGGATACTATGACAATTTAGTGATGGATCCTTCGGTTGCTTCTAGTTATGATCTAGTTGTTGCAAAGATGGTTGTTTGGCTAGGGTATGTGGAGTGGGTTGTCATATTCTTGTTCATTATCAATTGTGGTATGGCTATAGCTGAATGGTCTAAAGGCCATAAAGTTGGTAAAGTTACGGTTGGTGATGCGTGGAGAGTTTTCAAAAATAAATACCACAATGGAGTACACCGTTGGAAAACTAGGGAGCTGAATGCCTATCTTGAAGAAGAGAAAGAGATGAAGGATTTAGAAATGGTGGATGTGGCTATGGAAAGAGCATCTGAAGCAGTAGATTTAGTTTTAGGGAAAGAACGTATTGAATCACTTAAAGAGCGAGATAATATTACTATTAATGTGGTTTCTGTGGTTGATGTAACCAAGAGGGCATTACGAGAATTCCAAAAAGTTAAGCGAAGAACCTGGAGGGAAGAGAAAGGGTATGACTCTTTAAAGAGAGGATTGAAACAAGCAGGAAAAGATACTGCTAGGCTGGATGCCATGGAAGCTGATCTATTGGTTAAGCATGGTGCTGCAGTTGATGAACTTAAAAAAGCGTTAGCATTATTGGAAACTCCAAAAGTAGCTGATGGTATGAGAGAATTAGGAAGGATTACTACTTCAATGGTAACCCCGCCACTCTTTGTATATCTCAAAGCAACAGCTAGGGGTGCTGGTCCTTCAGCAACTCCTGGTGGAGCTCCTCTGCCTTCCGGAGCAACTGCTGAAAAAGCGGTTAAAGATATTAAAGCAGCGCTTACTGGTTTCAAGCCTTTGCTGAAGACTGTACGGGATGCTGAAAAAGAAGTAATGACCATGTGGAATGGTATACTTTTAGAATCAAAAGATATCCGCAAATCAGCGGGAATTGAAGAATAATTTTTTTTAAATCTTTCTTTTTTTACCTTTTTTTTAAGCTTTTTCTTTTAGCTTTTGGTAAATATAGTAACTATGAAATCTTAAATTCGTTACACTAAAACGTAACATTTATATACATAATACTATGTACATGGGTGCATTATGAAAACTGAACTTAAAATTATTAAGCATTTTATCACTGACAAGAAAGCAAAGACTATTCGAGAGATATCCAAACAAATAAAAGCAGACTACAGGATAACTTACATTGCTGTTCAAAAACTTGTTAGAAAAAAAGCGCTTATCGCACGGACCATTGGGAAAAGCACCTTATGTGAGTTCAATAGGTGGTATTATGGTGTAGATATATATCTGGCTGAAGAAGAAAGAAAGGAAGAAATTTTTAAGAATAGTGACATTAAGCAAATGTACCACGAAGTTATCACAAGAATTGGCACTAGTTTTTTTATTCTACTTTTATTTGGTTCTTATGCAAAGGGCAAACAAACAAAAAATTCTGATATTGATCTTTTGTTTATCACTAATGGTGATCATTTTGAACATAAAATAATGGATATTTTATCTTTGCTCCCGTTAAAAACGCATTGTTTATTCTTCACAGAAGAAGAATTTATAAGAATGAAAGATGCTAAAAAGCCAAATGTAGTGCAAGAAGCGATAGAAAACAATATACTTTTATATGGAGTTGAATCTTATTATCTCTTAAAAAATAGTTAAAAAGTAGGGTTTTCTAATGTTAAAGAAAATTAATGCCAAAAGAAATTTGTTATGCTAAATCAAGAACGAATTAAAGAAGCTGAATCAAATGTTAAACGGTACTTAGAAGAGGGTCTACTAAAAATGCAATCGAATGATACTGCTAAGATGATGTATCTTGAAAACTGTGGTAGCTCTATACAAACAGCTCAAAAAATTATTGGCATGAAGAGTAGAGAGTACGACCCTTCCTTATGGGTAATTGTCACCTCCTATTATGCAATGTATTATATTGCAAATGCTGTTCTTCTTCATTTTGGGTATAAAGTAGGGGATAAAATAAGCCATAAGGTTACAGTTGAGGCATTGGTTGTTTTCATAAGAAACAAGCTTAAGAATCGTCTGCTTGAAGATTATGAAGATACAAAAGTGGATGCTAT
>CAZNUS010000019.1:20305-33878 GCA_964576385.1 uncultured Methanosarcinales archaeon
TATGCAGTTAATGTCACAAAAAGCAGATTCTCTACTTCAGTCTCTGGACTATGAGCGTGAAAAGAGATCAAAATTTCAGTACCAGACTGATGAGCAAGCTAAGCACAGCAAAGCAATTACTTCTTTAGAAAGGGCTAAAGAGTTTGTTTTTGAGATGAAGAAGCTATTATAGAACTTTCTTCACACCACAAAAAACTTTATAAGTATCCTCGTTATCCTAAATAGATGCAGAAGAGAAAAGAGGCGTTGTTGTTATTATTGTTATCATTAGCATTTCTTTTAGTCATACCTTCAGCATTAGCGCTTCCGTCAATATTTGAAAATGTTGCCAGAGACATTGTCAGCATCGGTAATTTAAATTGGTTGGGTGTAGCTGATAGTGCAGTAGTCATCGGCGTCACCCGCTTATTGATTTGGATATTTGTGTTTACGATTGTTTTTGCAGTAATCTCAGCTACCTCCGGAAAAGAAGGAAAATCATTAGGGTTCTTACAAAGAAACCATGCTATGGTCATTGCATTTGTGGTAGCTACCATTGCGGCAATCTTTCTTCCAGCTTCTGTTTTGGCAGCTACTGGCGTGGGCTGGGCCACGGCAATAGCCTTAATCTTAATCGGCGGACCAATAGTAGGGTTAGCATTTTTACTCTGGAAAATTCCTCCGGATGGAGTAAATACCAGGAGTACATATTTTTTAAAATTAGTGTTGTGCTGTCTGTTATTTTGGATACTTACGGCAATGAGATATCATCTCATCGTATTGGGAGCTGGTCAATAAACATAGGTGAACAATGGGAATAATCAGCGATTTAGTGGCGTCGACAGCTTTGAGTTTTGTAGATTACGCTCTGTGGATAGTAGCAGTTCTGATCATTTATTATGCCGTGCGTTTTATCATGGGAACAGAAAAAGCTCCTGAACCTACTGGCGAGGGTTTAGAAAAGATAAAAGGATGGCTGGCGTCTGAAAAAGAAAAGGGTGAGCAAAAAAAGGAGCAGGCTAAAAAAGATGCAGAAGCGAAAATGCGCGAGAGGCTATTACATCCGGCTAAAGGATTTATTATCAAAGCAGAACAGAATGCAGAAGATGCTAGAGATAGTTTAGGCAATCATACAGAATCTGCCTTAATCAATGCAAAGCATAGGATTGGAAGGATTAAGCATAATTTAAAATCGGCCAGAAGAATATTCCGGGCAGCCAAGATGAAGAGCAAGGAAGAAAAGCGGGAATTCATGAGCCGATGCATCGCTTATATTGAAGGGATGGAGATTCATGCTCACCATGCAGAAGGAAATCTGCCTCGCGATGCAAGGGACGCTACGTGGGATAGGAAAGTACAGATTGTTCGTAATATGTTGCAACAAATAATTGACAGATGCGGAGTAATGCATAGTTCTATTGACAAATTTATTGACGAAGATGCTTTAAACGCGCCAGCAGGCGGTGGAGCAGCGCATCCTCCTGGCGGGGCTCACCCTCCAACTCCTTCGCCGGTTCCTCCACGTCGTCATACTTAATATTTTGTAAATATTCTTGGTAAAAGTTACAATGGTTTTGGTGTGAACATGCAGGGCATTCTGGTCTGCTATGTCCTATATTATCCTTATGCCAACGGTAAAAATATAAATATTCACTTAATCTCTTGCAGGAATATTTTTTTCCGATCTTGACAAATAGATCCCCATCGCTGCACGTTCTTAACTTTTCATTAAAACCGCCTACTTCTATAGCAACTTTTTTTCTATACATCCCGAAATGCTGCCAGCCAATGAATCCAAGCTTATCTTTATCAAAAGGGATAGGCATGTTCTTATCTATCTCTTTTCCTTGACTATCAATTGTAATATACCCTGAATAAACAAGAGCAGTATTATTCTTAAAGCTCTTTAACATCATACTTAGGGCATCTATAGCAAGAAGGTCGTCAGCATCAAGATGGCCAATAAATTCTCCCTGGGCTAAATGTAAAGCAATATTCCTCGTTTTAGGGATTCCTAACTTTTTTTTGTTTTGGAACACTTTAATCTGTTTGTTCTTTAGAGAAAATTCTTTAGCAATAGAATACGTACGGTCGGAGCTGGCATCATCTATTATAATTAATTCCCAATGAGAGTAATCCTGCCGTAACAGGCTTTCAATCGCTTGGGAAATAAACTGTCCGGCATTACGCGCAGGCATGATGATACTTACTAATGGTTGAGAAAAGGATGTGGAAGAAATTGGGGTGGAAGAACTTTGGTGAGTAGAAATTGATGCAAGTTTACTGTTCATTTCCTAAAAGCTGTTCTAAATTATTATAAGCTTTTTGGAGTACTTCTGGTGCGGGAGAAAACTGTTCAGGAACGCTGACTGTTAAGTAACGGCTAAGGCCGTCTTTTTTTTCACGCAGACATTGTACTCGATAAATTCCGTTTTGCTGGATGTAAGCTACTTGGACTAATGCGACGCCTTCTTCTACAACAGCCATATCTTCTTCTAAAATTCTAATCCCTTGGAAATTTCTGTCAGGTGGATTGGAAATATGAGCTTTCCATAATCCTAATAATCGTGTGTTTATTGACGGTAAAGATTGATCTGTAAAGCGTAAGTCATCTGTTTCTGGAAGGGTGATAGGATAAAAACCACTATCTATCCCTCTTTCTTGAGCAATTCTTTCTATTTCATCCCAGTGTTTACTAATGTAAGCTAAAACAGTTGGTTTATCTACTGGTGCGGTGGTATCTACCAAAGTTGTTGGTTCCACTATGCTACCTCTGCAGCGCCCATCGCTTCTTGTATCATTTCTTCCAAACGTTGGGCAGAAGAACCTTTGGATTCTATTTGATCTAGTGAATCTAATGCTTGGCTAAATCTTCCCTGGCTATAATGCAACGTAGCTTCGTAGTAATGAGCAGTACTGTTTCTAGAATCAATGGCTAAAAGCATTTGCAGATGAGTTTCTATTCTTTCAGGCTGAACCCAGCGGAAGAAACTGACAACTTGTTCTAATTCAGTTTTTAAGGAACGGTACAAGCTAGAGCTATTTGATTGATCTTCTTCCTGCCATTTCTGATGTAAGATATTAGCTCTTCTTAAAGGGTCTACCAGATCAAAATGCTTTGTTCTACAAGATCTTTCCGATTCATCGACGATATAGACTTCTTTTCTTTTTTCTGTAGATCTGGAAATATCTACTGCTAATTGTCCATTAGCTTGTTGAAGAGCATTGTTTTTACTAGTGTTATTCCCGTGGTTAACATTATAAATGTACATCGGTTGCTTAACATGTAAAGGAATACCGGTTTCAGCTAGTTTTAGCTGGAGATCATAGTCAACAGCGTTTTCTAAATTAGGCGTAACTCCTTCGGTTTGGAAAAAAGCGTCACGACGGAACATCCTAGGAGCGTGTATACGCATGCCTTTCTGCAATATCTCTAGTACTTCCTTCCTAGTTATCCCTTTGTGTTGAGCATACCAAGTATTGGTAAATTCTGAACAGCTCCAATGGGGTGTTTCTCTACTTGTATCTATATCTCTGTCAATACAATCTCCAAAAACTACACTGGCTTGAGTATTACGTTCAATCATTTGGTAAAGAGTTGCTACAGCATTCGGCAATAGTTCGTCATCTCCATCTAACTGTAGGATGTATTTTCCACGGCAGGCTTGGATAGTGCGGTTAGTGTTTTCAGCCAAACCATGATTTCTTCCGTCATCAACTACTCGTATGGTTAAGACTCCTTCGTATTCTTGCTGTAATCGGTCCAAAATTTGAGATGTTCTGTCAGTACTGCCATCCTGACCGACAACAATCTCTAATTTGCTTAAGTCAAAATTCTGTTCGGCTACGCTTCTTACCGCTCGCTCGATAAATCTTTCTTGATTATATGTAGGCATATAAACAGAAACTTCCGGGCGTTCCTGTACAGCTGATTCTTTAGCTTTCCTAACCTTATCTTGAAAAAATTCAACTTTCTTTTGATCAACACTATCGGCCATACTCTTTCCATGCTCAATATGATAAGCAGTAGTATCTACTGGAACAAAGTACAATTTTTCATTTAACTTCTCGTTGAAATGTCGATATAATCTAACACCAAATTCTGTATCTTCTGCACCGTAGCTAGTGAAATCTTCATCAAATAATCCTGCTTCAAAAGCATCAGCTCGAGAAAAACTGCAGTTGCCTCCAGAAATCATCCGTCCTACAAAATAGGAGGGATCTTTAGTATCTGGAATTTCCTTCATCCCATTAAATCGTTGATAATGCTCTTTTCTCCAGTCTTCTTTTTTTCCAAAACGGCGCGATACCGATTTTTTAACCTGATCTAATTTTCTTTGAGCGATTAATTTTTCATCCATATCTTCCGGTTCGACAAAAGCGCGATCTTGAGTAGTCATTAATCTGGTTCCTTCCTGATGAGCTGCGTAATGCCACTTCATGACATCTTCAACATAAGTATGCCCCATAATCATGTCGCAGTCGATAGAAATTACTGTGTCATAACTAGCTCGGCGCATAGCTTCATTTCTAGCTTTTGCTAGACGAAATCCTTTATCTTCCTGCCAGACATATTTAACATCAAAAGGAAGGTCCATGTTGGCAACCATGTTCATGCTGCTTCCAGTCCCTCTTTTCCCGCCGTCATCAACGATAACTACTTCTAAGGAATCTGGACTGTACGTTTGTTTAGACAGCGCTAATAGCTGCTTTTTTAATTGGTCCGGCTGGTTATACGTAGTAACGATAACACTTACTTTTTCTCCTCTTTGCCATTGAATGTTAGAGAAAGTGCCATCTACTTCATAGTGCTGTACTGCTTGTTCCAAGGCGGTGTAGTTGTTGGTTGTGTTCATTTTAATCTTTATCTCCTATTAATCTAGGCGTCGTAGGTTCTCTCTGGCAAAGCGGTGATTGGGGTTAACTTCTAGGGTTTTTTCAAAATAAGTTTTAGCTACTCCTTTATTTCCTAAGTCACGATTTACTATGGCAATATTCACGTAGGCATCTTGATTTCTTGGATGTCTTTGCAATACTTCATTAAATGTTTTCAGTGCTGTGTTGTAATCTTTCTGTTCTCTTTGTCTAATGCCTGCTCTTAATTTTTCCTGTGTTTCTGAAAAATAATCTCTCGTTGCATCTTCGATTATTTCTGTGGCGGTGTATTCTTCAATACTTTTGCAGTTAATTCTAATTCTTTTACTCAATAATCTCGTACTTGCTGTATCCATAATCTCGTTTGATCTAATGTATACTACTTGATAATCTTCTGCATTGATTTCCTCGTAAACCCCGTTTATAGTTCTATGGGCAGTACTTCTCGTTCCAAATGTCTCTAATTTTTCTACATCTTGAGCTCTTACTTTTGTAACTTCATATCCGTTTTCTACTTTTTTTACATACAAAATCTTACTTATGCCCTTCATAAATAATTCTCTGATGGCGCTTTTTTGTTGTTGTTCTTCTTCTTGGTCGGGAGATGCAAATACAACTATGCCTGGGTTAAATCCGTATTGTTCTCTAATTAACATTTTATTTCTGACCACATTGGCCTGCATTTGTCTCGAACCGAGGTTTCTTGAAGTGCATTGCCCTTCTCTTGCCCGATACAGAGCAACGTGTTTATCGACGAATGCTGAGTTGTATCTTGAAAGTATTCTCAACCATAAATCGCGGTCCTCTGATGCATTCAAAGCTTCATCCAGGTTTCCAGAATCTGTTAATACTTCTCTTCTGAACATAACGGTTTGTCCATGAATAAAAGTAGTTGATCTAAGATGGTTGTAGTTTAGATGATCTGAATGTGCGTCTCTCGCTTTCACATAATGGTGATTAGTTACTTCTCTTCCATCAATGGTCAAAGTATTGGCTCGAGCATGGACTAGGCCAACATCTGCTTGTCGATCTAATGCTGAGGCTAAATCTTCCAATCTGTTTGGTAATGCTAAATCATCACCGTCTAAAAAAGAGATATATTCTCCTCTGGCTACTTTAAGTCCGGCATTCCTCGCCGAAGAAATACCGCCATTCTCTTTTGTAACCAAAATAACTTTTCCAGAGTTAATTTCTGTTTGATATCGTTGTTTGATAAATGCATTAGTATCGTCGGTATTGCCATCATCTACTACAATGATCTCATGACTTCTGTCAGTGTCTTGTTGTAACAGAGAGTCGATAGTCCTTTCTATAAAATCTCTTACTCCATACATAGGTACAATTGAACTTATTTCTGGCGTGGTCGTCATTTTATTTAATCCGTTTAGCCACCCTTTCTGCTCCTGCAACCGCTGAAGATCCTTTACCTGCTAATTGGTATTGTTCCAACGCTTCAGGCAATCTTCCTAATGTCTCTAAAACAGTAGCGGCAAAATAACGATGGTGGTGGTTATGTGGATCGCTTTTCAGCAATAAATCATAATCTTGCATGCTTTCGAAGTATTTTCCGGAGTCTCTTCTTTCTTTAGCCCTAACGGGAAGAGATATACCTTCTTCTGTTTCTATGACTGATCGTTCAATAATCCCGTCGTATTGCTGGGCCATGCCTGGAAGCGAGAAATATTTTACAACATAATCCCTAGCGTTTTCTCCTAGTTTTCTTCTTCTTTGTTCATCTGTGATCAGACTGGAAATAGCAGTAGCAATATCTTTTGGATCTCTAGTTGTTACAACAGAAGTTTCTCCGTCCCTATGATAATGGGGTGTATGAGTTGCTTTTCCTCTTCCATCATGGCCATCATATTCATAGTTGGCGATGACTACTGGTGCACCGCAGGCCATCGCTTCAAAAATAGCTAATCCTTGAGTTTCATGTCTTGTAGTAGCAACAAATACTTTAGCCTTTTGTAGATGAGGAATCTGTGAGCCGTATTTGTATAACTCATCTTTACCAAGAAAGACCCAATTTAAGCCTGGTAGCATACCTTGTACTCGCTCAACTAGATCTGCGCCCTTACTGTTTCTACGATTAGGTCCACCGCCAACCCAAACTACTTCGTCTCGTTCAAATTTGCCAGGTTTAAACATATCTGTGTCAATACCGTAAGGAAAGGCAATTGTCGGCCCGTGTCTTCCATTAAATCTTGCTTCATTTAAAGTTTCTAAGGACTGATTGGGAGTTAGTAAATTACCCCAATTCATTGCAGCAACGTCATTCTCTTGCTGAATATATCCTGCTTTTTCCTTACGAATTGTTGGATCTACTTTTTCAATGTCAATAAAAGGGATGCCAAATACAACATTAGGACCTAATATTGCTCTATCTGTAACTTTACCTATCTTTAAAGCGGTTGGTTTACCGTTTAAAACGTGAACAACATCAAATTCATCGATTAATCTTTTAAGTTCTTCCTCGCTCATGCTAAAATAATTTCTCTTATCGACTAGCTCGCTTATTGATGGATCAGTAACTTTTGTAGAAAAGAATGTAACCTCATGCCCCGAGTATCCTGAAACTGCTTCTATAAAACTCTTGCCACCAGCATAGGGACCACTAAGGTTTCCCTGCCGGTCTGTACCAGCCATCTCCAAAAAAACTGCAACCTTATGCTTTGTCATTTTTAGTTCCAATAGTTTTATTACTATTGAGTGGTAAATTACTTATTGTTTATAAATCTTTCTCTGTATTTTTTCAAGAAATCAAGAATGGTTATTTTACTCTGTTTTTGCTTCTAGTTCCCTTATTCTTTGAAGGCATTGTTGTGCTGAAGAATGTCCTGCAGGAAGTTGTTCAAAACACCCTTTCGCAGCATCATATTGCTTAAGCGCTAGGTGTGCTGTTCCGGCAAAATAGGTTGCGTGCTGATTTCCTGGTTCAATGCTTAGGAGCATTTCACAGAGATACAGTGAGCTTTGGTGCTCTCCTCTAGATCGCGTCTGTTTAATTTCCTCGAGAATAGCGGTAGAAACAGGAACTCCAGAATTCTGGAGCGCGGTAATACTATCAACTGCTAGCTTGTATCTCTCTTGAGTTGCTTGTAAGGAAGCGGCAGTTACTGTATGCTCTTCAGCAATTCTAGTGTAATCGGTGTGAAGGGATGCATAAGCGTCATGCTGTGTTCTAACATCTATATTTGCTTGAAGCAGTGATGCAGCAGTTAGATCAAGCTCTTCCTGTTTATCTCCTAAGCTTACTTCCATTGCTTGTATTTGCCTTTCAGCTTCTAGGCGATATGCAGCAGCTCCTTCCCTTGTTTCTCTTATGGCTTCTTCAAGTCTATCAAGGGCTCCTTGTTTTTCTGTTAGTTGCCTGTTTATTCCATCAATAGCTTCTCTAGAAACCTGGAGGTCATGTTCGTGAGTGTCACGCAATGTAGTGTATTGTACCTCTAATTCCCTAAACGATACTTTTTCCAGGCGTAATGCAGTATCTTTTTCCTGGAGCGCAGTTTGGCTTTCCTGAAATTTTCTTTGTTCTTCTTGAATTTTTGTTTCATATGTTACTATTTGCCGTAATGCTTCATCCAAATCCTTATGAGCTGTTTGTAATTGTTCTCCAGACAGAGCTAGCCGTCCTTCCCAGGCAAGGATATCTTCTTGCGCATCGTGGTATTTATGGTTAGTCTCTGCTAATTCTCGGGAAAGCCGAGCAATTTCTACTCCTTTGTTCCTTCGATATTCTCTAAATTCAGTTTCACGCGCTTGGCCTACTCTCTCTAATCGTTTAGCTCTGGCATAACTATCTGTATGGTCATTCTGCGCTTCTTCTAGGTTATGCTCTAATCTATGCTTACTCCTTCTTACTCCTTTTAATTCTCTCCTGATTTCTGCATGTTTCTGTTGGAGAGAAGTAAGCTCGGCAAAATAAAGCGCGCTTATTGCTCTTGCACTTTGCAAGTGCGCGATGGTTTCTTCTTGAGATCTTTCCAGCTCAGATATTTTTGTATTATATCCCTTTGTTCTTGATTCTAAACTGTCTCTTTCTTGTCTAATAGATCCTAGCTCTGCACTAATCCTAATTACACTGTCACTAAGATTATTTTTTTCTTGCTCTAATCCCTGGATTCTTCTATCGGCTGTGGATGTATCTTCATGGTATTTAGTAGATAATTGGTCGTATCTAGTTACAAGATCCCCATTTTTTTCTTGTTCTGTTTCAAGAGCTTTGGACAATTCTTCTTTTTCTGCTTCTAACTCTTTCTGTCGGCGATCTGCTCTTCGAAGAAGTTCGTCCCTGGTTGTTTCCAATCTTATGATACGCCGTTCTAGGTCTCCAACTTTTAAGTTAGCAGCTACTAATTCTTGTTTTTTTCTCCTATAATCTATATCGGCTGTTCCAGTTGTAGAATCAGTTGTGGATGAAGGTAATGTTTCTATTGCATCTAAATACAATAATAATGTTTGCTGAAAATGAGGTATTACAGTTTCATCTTGGCGCAAGTTTTCGACGTATCCAGTTAATGCTGTAGTATAAGTTTCATCTTGACTGCCTTCTGTCAATTGCTGATATGCCATATCAACTAATGTATGTAATTCTCTGGCCCAAGCGGCTAATTTTGCAGAATTATTTGTTCTCTCTGGATCTAATTTTTGTTGAAGTTGTGTCCAACTGGTATCTAAATCTTCCCTCAATCTCCTTGCTTCAGTTTGTGGGTCAGTATCGAAGGTAAAATATTCTGCTGCTTGCAAGCCAAATATCTTAAGAAGGTCAAGTTTCTGTTCCCTGAGTTGTAATAGTTTTGTAGGCATAGTGTTCTGGAAAGTAAAACTCCTGTTTTCTATTTTTATGATTCACTTAAGCTGATCAAGGCTTCTTACCCAATGCGGCAGTAACTCTTTCTATACCAGCTGATGCTGAAGATCCTTTCCCTGCAAGTTGGTATTGTTCCAACGCTTCAGGCAATCTTCCTAATGCTTCATAGGATGTAGCGCAATAATAATGTGTATGGGTATTACTTGGATCTATGGTCATCAATCGCTGCGCTATTTCGACTACAGTTTCATGTTCTTTTCTAGTTCTAGCAGTTTGCAGCTGTTCTTCTAGAGGAGTACGAACTCTTTTTAACCCAGCTTCAGCAGAGCTATGTTTTCCAACTTCTAATACTCTACGGTAATGTGTACCTGCATTAACTACGTCACCCATCCTTTCATAGGTTGTTCCAGCGAAATAGTTGGCGTGAGGGTTGCTAGGGTCTGCTTCTAAAACAATTCTGCATCTGGTTAACGCTTCATCGTATTGGCCACTATCTCTTAATTTTGGTACAGCTTCTAATATCTTAGTGGTAATTGGCCTGCTGTCTTTTTCTAGGTCTGTTAGTCTTTTGCTAGCAGTTTGATAATTTCTAGATGTTTCTTCTAATTTTCTAGTCAAGCCTCTAACCAAATGTTCAGCAGCGGTTCTTTCAGCAGTATATCTTTCATTAATCCCTTGTAATACTATTGCTTGTTCTCTTCCGGCTGCTCTTAGTTCAGAAACTTGTTTTTCTAATTTTTGGATCTCTGTGTTAGTTACTCTTACTAACTCTCTTCTCTCTTCTTCTTTTCTATGGATAGATGCTTCTAATTCACCTATTCTTCCTTCATATTTGTTCTTAGCTCTTGCATCAGCGCTTGCTTTTGCTCTTTTTTCTACACTAAGTTCTAATTCTGTTCTTTCATATCCTATTCTGCATGAGCGTAATTTTCTTTCAGCTTCGGCAAGAGAAATTTCTAATTGGGTGACTTTGATGGTTTTACCTTGTACTTTACCTTGTAAAGCAGCAATCTCTTGTTGAGCCGTGCCCATAGTTATAATATAACCGCGACCATCATCGTAAACGACAGTATGAGAACTGGGTCTACTTGGAGCTGTTACGTTTCTTCCGTTGGCTAAATCAGCAACAGTAGATTCTAAATCTTGAATTTTTTGATCTCTTTCTCTTACAGCTTGCTGTAATCCGCGAAGTCCGACTACGGCTCTAGCTAGTTGTTCTCTTACGGCTGGATCAGCACCGTAATTTCCTTCAATGCATTGTCTAACCCATGCTTGTCTTTGTTCAGGTGAAGCATGTTCATAGATATCATAAGAAGCATTAACAACACTCATGGCTTCAGTAACTCCTGTCTGAACTCCGTCATTAGCACTGCTCCATCTGTCGGAATGATAAATTTGCTGTAGAATAAGTCTATCACCTTTAACTAATCTATCTGCGGCGCTAAGATCAACAGCGTTTCCACTAACTGTAGGGGCTAATTTAGTACCAAGCCCAAGAATACCAAGTGTAATCAAGGGATTTTGAGGATTTTTAGGCATCTTGTATTTTTCCTTCTTTTTGTTTGGTGTGAATAAAGTATAAGACTTTTACTTTGCTTTAGCAAAATTTTCTAGATTCTATATTTAAAATATAAAAATAAAAAAATTATTTTTTGTATCCTGTTGAAGACGTTAATTGCAGCAATCCTTCAATAGCTCTCTGTTCGCCGGCGGGCAACATTGCGAGATACTGCTTCATTTGTTCATCTCCACGAGCACGTTTAACCATAGCAACAATCGCTGGAGCAAGCACAGCTTCTGCATTTGCAAAATCAATCAGCGTAGTGTTGTTTCGTTCGGCTACTGGACCGTAAGTTCCATCTCTAAAATCAGATCTGCCTCCGCAATTGACGAAGTAGGAATGTTTAGCTACACCGGCCATAAAACTCAACTGTTCTTTACCAAAGCTATTAGGGCATCCGTAATCATTATAACCATCAGCTTTACCGTGCGGTTTGGAATCGCCAAACAATATCACGATATTTTGCGCTCCTCGATTTTGCATGATCTCCTCAGCAACATCGTGGGCAAAACATTCATAGGCTTCAGGATTATCGCGATTACTTTCATGGTCGTGTTCTAATTTTCCAAAAGTTGCAACTAATGATTCACGGTCTGATGCGGGAGCAAATTTTATCCCGTAATCACCAACATTGATTAAACCTCTATTTGGTTCAAGATGTCTCAATGGATGTCCATGGTCACTTACACCAAAGACAACAACTTCAATACCTTCATCTTTTTCTAATAGATCAAGACCAATCCTTTGGCTTGCTTCTCGAACTCTTTGAATATAACTATGCATACTTCCAGTGAGATCTAAACCCATATACACCCGGACTCTGGCAGTCGGATTTCCTGTAGCTTGATATGCATCATCAATTGCTCGATCAACAGTTTCAGTAGTTGTACTTCTATTTCCCAGCAACCGGCTATCATCTAAAGCGCCTTGTCCCAACAATGCTTCAGCATCGCCTAGAGCGCCATCTACATCTCTTAATAATGCGTCGACATCGACGTCTAATCCTTCATCTTTTCCTTTTCCTGCCATATTTATTCCCTCGTTCTGTTATTTATTCTATTATAATTCTGGTACTATGTTTCAATCAAAAATAGGATGAACTTTATAAATCTTTTGGATATTTTATCACTTTTAAGTAGTTATTCTATAAAAATGGGTCTAAAACTCCCACAGCTCTGCTGCGATTGGGATTTTTACTTATTAAAAACAAGTTTCTGTACTTCTTCTTGATCCCATCTTGCTCCAGTCGCTTCTGCTAGGCTGCGGTATTCTGCTAATTTTTGGTTAATCCTTCCTATCTGAGGAAGTCCCTCTCTTCGCTGCATAGCTCTTCCTAAAGTATTTAGCTGAGTATCAATATACATCTTAACTTCTTCTGAAACTCGTTGATGGAAATACTGATCTATTGTGGCGGTTCTTTCTGGTGTTAGGGGTAGATTCTCTCGTTGAAACACTATTTGGATCATATAATGAAGGGTTGGTACAATCTGTCTAAAGTCCCGTCCGTCAGGAGTTTCACTTAATCCCTCTAGTGTTTTTCCATCAATAACTACCACATTTTTGATAATTTGTTTTGCATAGTCTATTACAGAAGCATCAAATAATTGATATGTTCCAGTTACTTGAGATTCAATATCTTTTCCGGCAAGTCTGGCAGAGTAATCAGCAGCATCGAGCTCTAACTTCATACCTTGTTCATTTCTCATTCTAGCATACGTGCTTGCTAGTCTTAAGTGTCTAAAGGCGATAACTTCATCATGGGATTTTGGTCTTTGCTTTGCTCCTAATCTTTCTCTTAACTTGCTTTCAACAGTTTCAATAATTCCTTTTTGTGATAGTAATCCATCTTCAACTAATCTTTGCTCTATGAGATGGTCTAGCGCGTCTGAGGCAGTACCTCGAGCATCGTAATCTTTCTGGACTATTTTTTCTAGAAGTAATTTCAATTGTTCAGGAGCAGCTCTGTCGGGTAATCTATAAGCTGTTAGATGTTGTCCTCCTAGCTTTGTTATTTTTTCAGGGAGATGTCCTAGTAAGGCAACAATAGCAGTAACTCCTGCCCCCCAAAGATCTGTTCCTGCTTGCGCATCCCCTATATTTTGTTCAGGAGCTCGATAATCTCTGGAACCGGTAGGAGCGAATGTATTAATATCTCCGCCGATAAGTTTAGCTAAACTAAAATCAGTTAATTTAATGCCTTCATTTGTAATAATAATATTATTAGGAGTAATACCACCGTGAGAAATTGGTTTTCCGTTCTGTCCATAACGTTGACTATACTCAACGGTTTGTAATACTCGATACAGCACCCTAGCAACTGAGTTAGCAGGCAATCTACCGCCTCG
>CAZNUS010000020.1:0-11751 GCA_964576385.1 uncultured Methanosarcinales archaeon
AGATCATTCATTGCCTTACTTTCAATCCCTTCCAATCCTTGAAAATCTTCTGCTAAAGCAAAATCAAGATGATAACTTCCGGAATCATAAGTTACTCCTGATCCTGACAAAATAAGCCCACGAAAAGTACCTACCTGAATAACTTCCAGTGCTCTTTCTCCTGGTCTAGGTGTAGCATCAGGATAAGTTTGTAATGGCATAATATAGTAAAATGATAGCTAATTATTTAAATGTTATGAACAACTCCTAAAAGAGTTCAACAAAAAGAACAAATCATAGCTTCTGTCTATAAAAAATGATTAAAGACTATCTAAAAATATCCTGGCGGGAAATCAGAAGAAGAAAATTGCGCTCTTTCTTAACATTAGTAGGGGTTTTCATCGGCATCGCTGCCATCATTTCTTTAATTAGCCTAGGTCAAGGGCTAGAGAAAGCTATTACACAACATATCCAATCATTAGGAAATGATAAGCTTTTTATCTCTGCAAAAGGAAATACGTTAGGTATAGGCTTGAGTATCGACGCAGTTAAAATTAAAGAAAAAGATTTAGAAACTGTTAGGAATACTTTAGGGATAGGCAGCGCCGCAGGGATGATTTATACTACTGCCGGGATAGAATTTAATGATATTCTTCGGTATGCATCGGTGATGGGGTTGCCAACCATCTCTGATGAATTAAATCTAATAAAAGAAGCACAGAATTTTAAAATTCTTAAAGGACGTTTTCTAGAAAATAATGATAAATATAAAGCTATTATGGGCTATGAATATATTAAAAAGGAAAGATACGGAAAGGAGATGGATATCGGAGATAAGGTGCTGATTCATGGAAAAGAGTTTAAGATTATCGGATTTTTAGAAAAGATAGGTTCGCCTCCAGATGATCAATCAGTACATATTCCTTTAGAAACATACAAGGAATTATTTAATCTTAAAGATGAATATGGGCTACTAATTGCTAAAGCGCAAGCGGGAGAAGATATTACTAATTTAGGCGAAAGAGTAGAAAAAGAATTGCGAGAATCCAGGAGATTAGAGAAAGGAAAAGAAGATTTGGAAGTTAAAACGCCACAGCAATTAGCTTCTTCATTTACAACGATCCTAGATATCGTTAATAGTATATTAATAGGAATTGCTGGCATTTCCTTACTAGTCGGCGGTATTGGCATCATGAACACTATGTATACAACAGTATTGCAAAGAACTAAAGAGATTGGTGTGATGAAAGCAATGGGCGCTCGCAATCATCATATCCTCCTACTATTCTTGATAGAATCCGGGTTTTACGGACTAGGCGGCGGACTAATTGGTACAGTATTGGGAATTGGATTTGCGAAAATGGTCGAATTTGTGTTTGTACAGATAGTAGGCCCGCTGTTAGTAGTAGAGATCAACTACTTGCTGATCGGAGGAGTTTTACTATTTTCGTTTGTAGTAGGCTGTTTGTCAGGAATTGCCCCCGCTTGGCGCGCTTCAAAATTAAATCCAGTAGATAGTTTAAGGTATGAGTAAACATAGATGTATTAAACAGAAGTATTAAACTAAAATAAAAGTATTAAACTAAAATAATAATATGCCAAAAAAAATAGTTCAAAAAAAACATCATAGCTCTGAACACAGTCACCATCACCTTATAGAACTAAAAAAGGTATGGAAAACATACCTTCTCGGTGAGATTAAACTTGATGTGCTTAAAGAAATAAATCTTGAGCTGCATAAAGGAGAGTTCATAGTCATTGTTGGCCCATCCGGTTCTGGAAAAAGTACTTTAATGAATCTCTTAGGTATGCTGGACGTACCAACTAAAGGACAGTTGTTCTTAGATGAGATAGATGTTTCAACCCTCAAAGAATCTGATTTAGCTCAGTTACGAGGAAAAAAAATAGGATTTGTTTTTCAACAATTCAATCTAATCCCCACGTTAACAGCCATAGAAAATGTTACTCTTCCAGCAGTATTTCAAGGTATGCCGGAAAAGGTTAGATTAGAAAAAGCAAAAAATCTGTTAGGATTAGTCGGCCTAAGTGAGAGAATGGATCATAAACCATCAGAACTATCCGGAGGACAACAGCAAAGGGTTGCTATCGCCAGAGCACTAATTAATGATCCAGAAATAATCCTTGCGGATGAGCCAACAGGAAATTTGGATTCCCATTCCGGAGAGCAGGTGATGCAGATGCTGACTGATCTGCATGAAAATAAACAGAAAACGATCATTTTAGTAACTCATGATACTGAATTAGTAAAATTCTCTGAGAGAACCATTCATCTCAAAGACGGCGAAGTTGTCAAGATTGAAAATAGAAAATGTAAGCATTAAGTGAATATTTTTATCGACGATGATACAAAAAAAGAGTTAAATGATCTCTCCAACCTTACTGGTCCTATGAAAATAAGTACTATAAAAACTAGTGCTCTGAAGAATACATTTTTTAAAACTTGCCCTAGGTGCGGAAGCATAAACGTAAAAAATATTTTTATGATTAGTCCTGCAGAGTTATCTCCTGCAGGTGCAAAAAAACTTAAAGAAAAGTCATCACTAAAAAGAAGGAGATAATCAAACAAAACAAGGCTAAGGATAAAAATTATAACAGCATCTCATCAGGATTTTCTATAAAAATAACCCGTTTCTGCTTTTTCTTCTCAGAGTAAGTATAAGGAATATATATTTTTTTCCCAGTCTTTGGATCAATTCCCGTATAATACATACACGTTGATGCTGTCATAGGTGTAGGTGTAAATACTTGTACTGCTTCTGCATTTTTCAATTTTTTAAGAGACAACGCTAACTCATCGGCTTCCTTCATGCTGGATCCCGGATGTGCAGTCATAAAATAATACGATAACTGCTTTCCACTCTTAAGAGCTTCAAACTTATCTACAAATTGCTTAAGATTGCCAAAATCCTTATTCATTAATTTCAAAACATTTTTACTGACGTGCTCTGGTGCAATTCTTAATGTATCATAGATGTGATGCTCTGCAACTTCCTTCATATATTCATCAGAAGCAAGATCATATCGTACACCACTGCGGATATAAACATTTTTTACCCCAGCAATACCTCTTACTTTTTTTAATAAGCCGATCATCCTCTTGTTGCTGCGATCTAAGTTAGGACAAGTCATACAATCAGAATTTTTTCGACAGCAATCCATGCCATACATATTAGCCGATGGTCCGCCTAAATCATCAATATTTCCTTTAAAGAAAGGTAATTTGGTTATTCCTTGTATTTCCTTAACGATGGATGCTTCTGAGCGGGAAACTATTCTTTTACCTTGGGTGAGAGTAATGGAACAAAAATTGCAATCACCAATACAGCCGCGATGCGTAACGACGCTGAACTGAAACCCGCGTAATTCCTTTGGTACATCCCTGGTAAATGGAAGCTCATAATATTCATCTAGATCCTTTGGCAGATATCTTGGGGAGCTAAATTGAAGCGCATAACGGTTATCTATCTTTTGCGCTAGATTTTTATCATTATCAAAGTGATTCTGCATTTCACAGAATTTTTCTTTAGATTTAACTACTTCTTCAAAAGAAGGAAGTAGAATAAAATCTTTAGGCAGTTCTTTAGAGATGATGCACGTCCCTTCTATTCCTACTAGATCTTTCTTATGCTGAAGCCGATCTGCAATTTCCAACATTTGTTTTTCAGCAAAACCATATGCTAAGATGGTAGCGCGGGAATCAAACAGAATTGGTTTTCTCAGATTATTATCCCAATAATCATAATGAACAAATCTTCGTAAGCTTGGTTCAACCCCGCCTAAGACAATCACGGAGTCCTTAAAGGAATACCTAAGCCAGTTACAATAGACGATTACTGCTCTATCCGGCATTTCTGCATTTTCCCTCTTTCGTTTCATCGGAGTATAATTTCTAACCATGGAATCCATGCTCCCCGATGTCACTGCAAAAAATAATTTTGGAGCTTCTATTGCTTTAATATCATTTTCAGTAGGAAGTTCTACTAAGTTTACAGAATATCCTTTTTTTTCCAATAAGCGTTTAACGATGGCTAAACCACACAAAGGATGATCAAGATACCTTTCTCCACTGATGATAGTTATATCAACCATAATATCTATTTTTCAGAAGCTGATTTATAAAAGTTTGTGGATGGAAATTAAAAAGAAATTCTTCGCTAAAAAAGGAATGAACAGATTAAAAAATCACCTTCTCTTCTTTTTCTTCCTTCCCTTAGCAAGTTTAATCATCTTTTGTACTTTAGAAGCTTTACTTTTCTTACTTCCTTTTCTTCCCTTTAATTTTGACTTATGCACACTTTTTTTACCCTTTCCTTTCTTTAACTTCTTTACCATTTTACCTCTTTTTATAAGTTAAACAAACTATCTGTTTCTGAACTAACAACCTAAAAATAAAGAACGACTGGACTCGGTGAAGGAGTGCCTCAAACACCCACCAACTGCAACTTAACCTTAGGTGTGCTTTAGAGGTGATCTCATTCGCGCCAGTCAATAGCTTAACAGGTACAGGTTTCGTCGAGTGAGTTATAGTCCAGACACCCGATTAATGGCGAGCACCTGACAGAGGCTTGCTGGTCACACCCTTTCCAGGGCAACCGAATTATCCTCGTTCCTATTGTTTAAAGGAGTACTTATTATTAAATGTTCCTTACCACTTGATGGTGAAAGATATAAGAAGTATATAATGAGTAGAGAAAATGACAAGTATCAAAGTATCAAGAAGAAAACAGTGGTAGTTTCAATTTTTTGGAGCAAAATGGTGGAAAGGGGGAGGTTATGTTCACCACTAAAAAGTGATTATAACACCAAAAGATTTATAAACTCCAACAATTTCCAGCATGATATGGCAACTTCAACCTATGATGAAAAAAAAGAATTAGTGGGGGTTGGTCTTGATACTTTTGAACGTCTAAGGACAACAGTTCAAAGTTTAAGATTATATCGTCAAGAAGTATTTGATACAAGTTTTCAACGTGAAGCAGTTCATAGTTATTATGATCTTGAGGTTAGAGTTGGACAGAGTGTTGATAACAATATGACATTCAGAGTTCAAACAAATCATAAAAATGTTCAAATGTTAACAGGTGATAAAGATTTTTATCATCGTTCAGAAGAGGATCAAACAAAAATTTTAGATAGTCTTGTCGGAAACCCAATTGATGTTTACTTGCATAACTCAAGTATTGTTGGAGCTGAAATCCTAAAAGAAGAATAATCTTAACTTCTTACCCTTTATTCATTAATTTAATTGCGCACGTCTTGGTATATAGATATATATTTTTACTCAAAAAAATCTAAAATTTTCTTTCGGAGCGTTACACTAAATGTTAGTTCCTGCAGATATTTGAAAGAGATTAATAGTGATTAGATGTTATATTCAATTCTTTTCAAATCCTTGCAAGCTCATCTGTTCTTCTAATTTCTTGGCTTTGACCTTTCTGACCATCTCATCATCCTGTTCTAAGATTTGTTGAATTTCCCGCGCCCTTTCTATAACAGAAGTAGGAACACCAGCGAGCTTAGCCACATGCATACCATGGCTTTGATCAGTCGCTCCAGAGATTAATTTATGCAGCATGATAATTTCGTGACCTACTTCTTTCACTGCCATATTATAATTTTTAATTCTTGAGAAATGATCTGCCAATTTATTCAGGACATGATAATGCGTAGCGAACATTGTCTTTGCTTTAATCTTATTGTAAATATGTTCACCGATGCTCCAAGCGATAGACACACCATCAAAGGTAGAAGTTCCTCTTCCAATCTCATCAAGAATGATAAGGCTTTGCGCAGTAGCATTGTTCAATATCAACGCTGTTTCCTGCATTTCTACCATAAACGTGCTTTGTCCAGAAGAAAGATCATCAAACGCCCCTACTCTAGTGAAAATTCTATCAACTACACCTAACCTTGCTTTTTCTGCTGGAATAAAACAGCCTATCTGCGCCATTAGTTGAATCAATGCTGTCTGCCTCATGACTGTTGATTTCCCAGACATATTGCTTCCAGTGATGATCATCATCTCTCCCTGATTAAGAAAAACATCATTACTGATAAATTGCTGTTCCATTTTTTCTATCACCGGATGCCTTCCTTTAATAATTTCAATAACTGGTTCATCTACCAATTCCGGACAAACATAATTATTCTCTAAGGAAACTTTTGCCAAAGATAATAACACATCCAAAACAGCTATCTTCTTAGCAGTTTCCTGGATATCTACAGTTTTAGAAGACACTTGCCTAATTAATTGCTGAAACAATTCATATTCTAACTGATTAATTTTTTCTTCAGCACCTAGAATTTTTTCCTCTTCTAATTTCAGCTCTTCAGTGATATACCTTTCTGAATTAACCGTTGTTTGTTTACGGATATAATAGCTAGGAACCAGATGAAGGTTCTTTTTAGTAACTTCGATAAAATAACCAAACACCTTCGTAAATCCTAGATGTAAAGTAGATATTCCCGTTTTTTCTTTTTCCTTTTCTTCCAATTCCTGAAGATATTTTCGGCTATCTTTCTTGATCATCCGCAGCTGATCAAGCTCCTGATGAAATCCATTATTGATAATCCCGCCTTCCCTTATTGTTATAGGAGCATCTTCACAAATTGACTGAGAAATAAGCTCGCTAACTTCAGAGAGATCATGTACTTCACCGATGGTTTTTAGTAATTCTGTTCTAAAATTATCCAATTGTTCTTTAATTAAGGGAATTTTCTGTAAAGAGTTTCTCAAAGCTAATAGATCCCTAGGATTTGCATTCCCATAACTTACCCTGCTTATTAACCGTTCAAGATCTTGAACAAAGCAAAGCTGCTCCCTCAGTTCTTCGGTGACTATTGTCTGCGATAATAAATCTGCAACCGCTCTTAGTCTAGATTCAATCACTTTTTTATTCAGTAAAGGCTCCTTGATCCACTGCTTCAATAATCTTCCACCCATCGGAGTGCAGGTCTTATCTAAAACAGAGATTAAACTTCCACGCGCAGAACCATCACGGATATTTTTTAATATTTCCAGATTGACTAACGTTGAAGCATCCAAAAGCATTTTATCATGAGTAGATTTTAAAGTAATTTTTTGCAGGTATGAGAGATTATTTTTCTGTGTCTCTAAAAGATAGCGCAGTAACGCACCGCTGACAGCAATATTTCGTTCAGGCAGGCCAAAAGCATCAATATTACCAAACTTTTCTAATAGTACCTCTTCAGCCTTTTTCGGATTAAAATAGTCATCATTTAATGAATTAACAAAACAGTGCTTTTTTTTGATGATGTCCATCAGCTCTTTATTCACTTGCAGGCTGACAGGAATAATGCATTCCCTAGGGTTTAATCTGGTTAACTCGCTAACCAAGGACTGTTCTGAGTCTAGATACGTAGAAAAAAATTCACCAGTAGATATATCACAAAAAGAAAGAGCAAAATGATCTCCATTCTGAGTCAGCGCTATCAAAAAATTATTTTCCTTCTCTTGAAGCATAGAGGGTTCTATAACCGTACCGGGAGTAACTATCCTTACTAAGCCTCTTTTGACTAATCCTTTAGCTAATTTTGGATCTTCTAATTGTTCAACTATCGCTACTTTAAACCCATTCTTAACCAGTTTGCTAAGATAAGGTTCCAAAGCATGAAAAGGAATGCCTGCTAATGGTGCTTTTTTATCTCCCTGCCCTCTGGAAGTTAACGTTATCTCTAAGGCTTTAGAAGCAGTAATGGCATCATCATAGAACATCTCATAAAAATCACCCATGCGCAGCATAACTAAGCAGTCTGGATGCTCTTCCTTTACTTCCCTATACTGCTTCATGCCGGGAGTTAATCGTTCTAAAGGGATATCTAATATTGATTCGCCCATGGATTTTTCTTAACAAGAAAATATTTTAAATATTGTGGTGGTAGAAAGATGGTAAGTGCGTTATACTTAGCTTAAGGTGAATGGTATACCAGCTTAAAGCATAGGAACATAATCTCTTAATGACGGTTTCAATCGGCGATAGATTTCATAGTTTAAGTCTTCTTCACCAATAAGCTTAACCATATACTTTATTGCTTCTCTACGCCCTTCTCTAAAAGATTCAAACTCCCGTGCAGAAATGGCATATTCGTCATTTAATTCTACTTGAACTAATTTAGCATCGATAGATAATGGAGATTGTCTAGATTTAGCCCTACGTCTATCTAGCACGATAAAATCAGGATCATAATTTACAATACCATCAGGAGCATCTTCTAAAGGAAAAGTCTGGATAGCATAATGTTCTAATTGCCTATCATAAAAATCTGTTAATCCTAAAGCATGAAGTACACCAAAATACCATCCTAACTTTGCCATCATATCCCGGTCGAGAGCGCGATCAATCATAACACTAAGAGACGGTCTTGTAACATACACTGCATTATTTGTTTCTTCAATCACCTTAGTTCTAGGAGTAACTCTAGGCACTCCTTCAGAATACATCTGTTCTAGAATTTTGACTAAGTGTGGTTCAGGAATAAAGACATATGGTTTATGATAAGGTTGTCCCTGTACTTTATGAATACGATCTATTGAACCATCGCTAATAAATTTTCTATACCAAGACTCATCTACTACTGACAAATAAGTTTTTACAACCCTATTAGCATTAGCCGCCGACCTTAATCTAGATATTTGTTCTCCAGGATCTAAAGAAGAGAAATGAAAGAAATCACTAAAAATAGAAGATGTTTTATAAATTGCCTGTCTTCTAACATACAATACATTCCCTAGTGAATCGGTTAATTCAATAATGCTTGGTCTTCGTTCTCTATTTTTATCAAAATTATTTCTCGCTCTAACCTGTGCATCAGCGATAATAACAAAATCACCAGTTGGAGCAACTATTTCTAATTTAGCACTCAAATCACTTTGCTCAATTTCTTCCTTCCATACACCTATTAAAGAAGTTTGTTTCACCCTATCGGGTATTCTTCCTCTTGAACGTTGCAAAGCATTATAATTTAACAGGCCGTCGACACCAGAATACATAGCTTCAAAAATTTCTTCTATAGTTACTTTTACTCCTCCCCTAAAAAAGTTGATATCTTTTATTGAATTGAACAGCGATTCACTGCTAGTGGCTCTCATCAAACCAAAATAGACAGTACGGTTTATAAACCTTTCCAGAGTTATTTACTTACAAGTAACAACGAAAAAAGAGATTTTTATCTCTTAAACTATTAAGTAAAAAATCATAAAAATAATCCCTACTCAAAACAGATACATCTAAAAGAAGACTCTAACATATCTCTATCAATTAAGGCAAATTACGTTATTTTAGAAAAAATAAGAAGCATACTTATCCCTTCTTAAATTCTCCCACAGTATCGATCAATTCTACATTGCCTAAGAATAACCCTCGGCAGCACATTCTCTCTAAGCCTAAAGAATCGAATATCTTTTTAACTTCTTCTCCTTTCTCAACTTTTTGAGTATATTCTTCCCAAAGATGCCCTACGGGCTTGTTGCAGGAAAAGCAGCGAATTGGTATTATCATATATTATCTCCTTGTTAAGTTTACCTGTACGATTTTTGTCTCTTAGCACGTGCTTTGGAATCATTTGGTTTTCTTGTTTCTTTGCGTCGGATATCTGCTACTAACAATAACCGATCATATTCCCCAAACACTTTTTCTAATTTTTTATCATAAACGACTAATGCTCTAGCGATAGCTAACCTAGCAGCATCAGCTTGACCATAAACTCCACCGCCGTTAACATTCACATCAACATCAATCTTCCCTGCTATATCTCCAGCCAAAACTAAAGGTTCATTAATTCTTAATCTAGCCATGGAATTAGCATAATTATCCAGAAATTGCCCATTTATCCTTACTTTACCTTTACCTTCCCGTAAGCTTGCTCGGGCAATGGCTTGTTTTCTTTTTCCTTTGGAATTTATTACTTTCATGGTATCTCACTATTTGTTTAATTATATTATCATCAATTATTATATTATTATTAATTATTATTATATTACTTTCCGATACTGTATTTGATCTAAACCTTACTTATTTCCCACCAATAGCCTTACAGACTTCTCCTACGGAAACATATTTTAAGGTGGCTAATTTTTTTATATGTGCTTTCTCTACTACTATAGGCTTCTGTCCTGCAAATTCAGCTGGAACACCTTTGTAACATAACACTCTCCCAAAAGCATCCTTTCCCCTAGGGCTTTTCCAAGGAAGCATTCCCCGTATTGTTCTTCTGACAAATCGTTCTGGTAAGCGTGAATGGACAGCACTTTTTAGAGGATAACCTTTCCTATCCCGCTGCTCTTTAGCTCTTAGGAATACTGCATGCCTTTGTCCGCTGATAAATACTTTTTCACTATTGATCACTTTTACTTCTTCACCCATGAGCGCTTGCTTCGCTACTTCTGCTGCCAAGCGTCCCAAAATCATATTTTCGCCATCATAAATTTTCATGTTCTCTCCAATATCAATAAACTTAACCCAATATCCTCACTTTTTTACCATCTGGATTTTCTTTAAGCAAATCCTTTATAGATAATACTCTTCCCTTAGCATCCTTTATTTTCTGCTCTGCTCCTGCAGAGAATTTAAATGCAGCAACATCAACTTTTTTTCTCAATTCTCCAATATTAAGCACTTTACCCGGAACAAGAACTGTTTCACCATCTTGTGCATACTGCTCAATCTTATAAACATTAACTTCTCTTCTTTGTCTGGTTGGCTTCTTTAAGTCAAAGACCACTCTTCTCCAAAAATCACTGGATCTAGCTTTTACTTCTAACTCCTGCAATAGTTCTTTTGTCTGATAGTTAGTTGGACCAGTTCCCATGTGATATCACTTTTTATTAATTATTATTTTTAGCTGACAGTTGTAGTATTTTTATTTTATAATTGTTTTTCCATCTCTTCAACTTTTTCAATCAAAATATCAACAGCTGTGTTGAGTATCTCTTTATGAGTCAACTGCCCCCAGCTTTCTAAGGTGAAGATAAGATTATCAGTATATTCCAATGTTATACCTTTATCCAATTCAGCATAATATTCTAACAGATTGCTCTCATAAACTAAATCCTTATTGACACTAAGCTTACTTCCCTTCAACTCTAACACACCATCAGTGCATTTCTCTGCCACAGCTTTTGCATCCTTAACATTCTCTACGGTAAGCACTGGTTCTTTTTTGTAAAAAGCCATTCCCGGCGCCCATTTAATATGCTCTAAGCCTTTTCCCAAAACAGCAGTCATCTGTAAATCAACTTTTTGTTTAGCTAACAGCTTTACAACAGGCATAGTAGGATAAACAAAAGAGCATTTAGGATCAGTACTCTTAGCTTCTTCAGCATAAACATAACCTTTTTTACTAGATTTTAAGGTCATCTTCATTTCACATCGAGCGCAACCTTCACCATTGCATTTACATTTAGATTTCTGGACATACGTTTTCAAATCAGTTTTAATCGGAATTAAACCAATTCTTAACCCTAGCATTTCATCATAAAGAGCAGAATTGTTCTCATTTACTTCTATATCTTCTACTGCTAAAGTAGGAACTTCTTCTAAGATTAATCTTCGGATAGTATTTGCAAAAACTTCATCCCCATCTTTGATAAGGAAACTAAACTTGTTCTTTTTTCGCTCTTCTTTTAATTTTTCTAGTTTCATACCCTTCGTCCCCTTCTCCCACCTTTAGCACGACAACCGTTATGAGGCAAAGCTGTAACTTCTTCTATTTTTCCGATTCGTATTCCCTGTC
>CAZNUS010000020.1:11761-29619 GCA_964576385.1 uncultured Methanosarcinales archaeon
ATAAAGCGCGAATAGCCGCTTGCGCGCCAGGACCAGGATTTGGTGGACCGTTATGCCCGCCCTTAGCTTTAACTTTGATAAATAAACCATTAACACCCTTCTCACGGATCTGTTCAGCTACTTTTTTAGCGATACCCATTGCCGCAGTAGGAGAACTCTCTAAACGATCAGATTTCACAATCTGACCACCGCTTGATCGAGCTAAAGTTTCCGTACCAGTGATATCAGTAATAGTAATAATAGTATTATTATAGGTAGAGTAAATGTGCGCTATCCCCCAGCGGATACCGCTACTGTTCATTGGAGGTACAACTCGTCTCTCCATTGGCTTTTCAATTGGTTTCATTGTTGGTTTCTCCTAAACATGATCATTTGTTAATAGTTATCGGCACTATGACCAATACTAAAGCATAAATTATTCTTGCATAAATTATTCTTCAGCTGCTTCTGCTAGATCTACACTTTCTGAAGGTTTACCTACTTCAGGTACCGAATCCATAGGTACTTCTTTTTGTTCTTCTTGAAGAGATTTTTTAGCAGATTTTTTAATTGCTTCTTTCTCCTTCTGAATTTCCTTCACGGCAATAAGTCGTTCTGGATGATGTTCATCAGCAAAAGTAGATACAGTATTAAATCCTAAACTGCTCTCTTCTTCAAGAGAAACTAAATAAGATGGAAAAGTGACTGCCTTACCGTTAATGGTTACATGGCCATGAACTATCATTTGTCTTGCTTGTTGAGTTGTCCTAGCTAATCCTTTCTTAAATAATTGGCTCTGCACTCTTCTTGCTAACACATCTTTAACCTCTAGACTAAGAACATCATCTAATTTTGCATTTTGGCTAAGTAACCCCAATCGTTGTAACTTCTGCATCATCTGCTCCTTCTCTTTAGCCCCTTGGGCAGTGTAATCTGCAATAAGCCGTTTAGCAATGTTTTTATATTTTTTTAAGAAAGAATCAGCGATACGTATCTCTTTCTTTTTCTTTAAGCCAAATTCATTGACGAGCACTTTCTCTTTTTCAATGGTCTCCTTTTTCCAAGGATGTCCCAGTGTTTGGTATTTTTTCCGTAATTTTTTTGGGCTTCCCATGTGTGATATCTACCTTTTAGTGTTACTCATCATTATAACTTAGTCACTATAACTTAATTATTTTTTTTCTTTCTTTCCGCCAGCAGCTTCTTTCTTAGGGCCTTCCTCACCAGGCTTGACTGCTTTCTTAACAACCCCGACCACTTTACCCTTGTTTAGCCTAAAGTTGGATTTAGTTCGCTGTCCGCGTACAGTTAACCCTTTACCATGCCGTATCCCTTTGTAACATCGGATCATCTTAAGGCGCTTGATATCATTATCTTTTACAAACCCCAAAGTACCAGTTAAGTAATGCTTATTTTCCCCGGTTTCATAATCTTTCTTATGATTAAACATCCACGGAGGTATTCCTGCAAAATCCTTAGCAACATTATTCAGAGCCTTAATTTGCTCATCATTTAAATCTCCTGCTCTCAAATACTTATTTACACCAGCAACAGTACAGATTGCATGTGCAAAATTAAAACCTATCCCTTTTATCTTTGTAAGCGCAGAACCTAACTTTTTTTCTCCAGGGATATCTACATTTGCAACTCTGATGATATGCTTAAAATCAGCTTTTTCAGTTTTTATTTCTTGAGCCATTTTTACTTGTTTAATATTTTTACTTGTTTAATATTTTTACTTGTTTTACTTTTCTTTAATATATTATTGATGATTTAACAGAGTAAATTTACCAACAAATATTAAATCAATATCTCTGCCGAGAATTCGCCATAACTAACACTTTTAGCCCTTAATGCGCGTTAACTCGGACTTTTACTTTGAGAAATGGAGCTGTTTTATAAATGTTTTGGCGAAAAGAAGATAATAATCTGAAAGGAATACTATACTCTTTTTTCCATCCTCCATAATCCTACGTCTATTTCTCGTACTGGTTTTTTATGAAAATGAAACATGGCTTTGATAGGAAAATTAAACCGCCATACATCGGTGATTATATATCCATAATCCTGAGATATTGCTTCCACAAATATCTTGGTAGAAAATTTATGCATAGAATAGACAATCTTTGCTAAAGAAAAAGCTTTTTCTAAAAATAATTTATCTATGTGCTCATTCTTTGTTCCAAACGGGGGATTCTGTACAACTATATCAACCTCACCATCAAATAACCTGATATCTCCAGTTACAAATTCAGCTAAACCTATTTCATATTCATTTTCTATTTCTTGATAATTCATTTGACAAATATGCATTATTTCTATATCTTTATCAACGAAAAAAACTTTTTTTGCTCCCATCAATAATAAACCGATGCCTAATATTCCCGGGCCGCAAGCCGCATCTAAAAAAGACTTTCCAGCTACTTCTCCTTTTAGAGCCATGGTCCAAACCCACTCAGCAGCAATATTTGACGGTGTTGCATATTGCTCTAACTGAAATGATGGCTTTTCAAACGATCTTAATTTACTCAAAGCGATTTCCAACGACTTTTTAGAATGAATCCCCATAGAAGAAAGTAATCACTTTGTATTTATAATAATTTTTGTATCATTCTCTAAAGAAAGCAAAAATAATTTTAAATCTCCAGAATACCATTAACAGCTATCAGCAGAATAACCAAAAAGAACAGCAGCCCCATCCTTGTTTAAAGAAGGTGCTTCCTCAAAATTATAACTTATTTGTTTGCCAGTTCCTTCCAACATCCCCATAAGTAAACCTAACCTTGTCTGCACTAAACTAAAATTATTTGTGCCATACGGATGTACACGTCCAGAAACATCCAATGGACAGGATCCCAGCTCTACTTCCCGTATTCCCTTAGAACTACCTATTACAGCAAAATATTGAGCATGAATTGTAAATTCTCCTGAACGCCTCACTTCACGTACTCTTAAGACAAAACTATCCGCTCCCTGCATGGAATCAGTAACGGCCTTAGTTAAATGATCAATCGAGGACATAATTTACTGGCAAGTAGCAACTATTTATAAATTTATTCCTAAAAATCGTATAATTAAAAAAAAGGTGATAAAGAATAATCCATTACACTAAAGAAACGCATTAGACTAAAGAAGGTTAAGTTTCTTGAACAGCTTTATTGTTGGCCTGTTTAATTCCACTTTTGAAAGAGCCGATTTTTCAATCCATTTAAGTTCAAAGATATCATCTTTTGGCTTTAATTTTCCAGACTGATAGTTAGCTTTAAAGACTAAAAAGATATAATGAGTTTTTACCCCATGTTTGTTTGGCTCATAGTCTTCATCAAAAGAAATTTGCTTAAGGTCTTTAACAACTAAACCTGACTCTTCCAAAACTTCTCTTTTAATTGCTTCAGTAATTGACTCCCCAGAATTAACGCCTCCGCCAAGCAGGTGCCAAGTGTTAGGATAAGGCCCTACATTTTGAGGTTTTTTTCCAAAGAGAAGTTTTCCATCCCTTTCAATGATTGCACTCACGATTAAGCGGGTTTCCATCTTATTGTGCCAGTCCTTGCAATTTCATTGAGATATCAGAACCATGTACAACCATATAATCTATTAGCTTAAAAAATAGTTCATTATCATATTTATCATGTAATAATGCATCAATATCTCTAGCTCTTTTCTCGGCGCTATCAATTAATCCTTGCAGAAGCACTTCTGCTTCTTCTACTTCTCGAGAAACTGAATTAAAATCTATTCGAGCATCAGGATTTCCTTTAAGTGCATTCCATACGTCTGCTAAAGCTTTCATCAAACGGCCTTGAAAATCATGATATTTAGCAGAGATCTCTTCAAAAAGCGGTAATATTAAGGTTAATCCTTTTTTTGCCTCGATAATCTTCTCATTTAATTTCCTCCCCCGAGGTAAACGTGATGTAACTTCTTGCAGTGCTTCTAATAATTTATCTTCATCGCGATAAAATTCCTTAACTTTATTATTGAGATTATATATTATTAGATCATCATCCCTTACATCGGTTTTAAGTTGTTCAATCAGCGTGTTTAACTTAGAAAGCGCCCGATCAAAAACTCTTCCAGTATTTTCTTCACGTTCTGTCCCTTTGGCATCAGTAAATTCCCGTCTAGCGATCTGAACTATGACCATCTGTTGATAGATGTGATCTAAGTCTTGGCGCAAAGAATGCCCTAATAATTTCCTTCCTGACACATTACGTAGAAATATTTTTACACCAACATGAATAAATTTTTCCCTCTGTTCGATGCTCCGTTCTAAAGGTGTTAATCTAACAACCTCTTTCTTCCATACAGGTGCATCTGTCATAAGCAGACTAAAACTCTTGACCTATTTATTCTTTTCTTTTTTGGTCTAGTACTATAAAATAAAGATTAGATACTATCCTTGAGTAACTTCGAAATCTATTTAAATGCTTAAACAATTCTAATTTTCTAAGAGAGACGTAGAAAAAAGTCAACATATCCATTTTTAGAGAGGTGTAAGGGGGCTACTGGTGGGGTATATTTTTATTGATCTGATAAAATTGACCTGATAAAATAATGTATTGGAGCGTGTATGACTTAAGGTGTAGTATGGAAGAACATAAAGATTTCGAAAAGATTAAAAAAATATTAAATGAGCATCTTTCAGCTATCAATGATAATACTGGAGAGATACAAGTTCTTTTCGATTATTTGCAGGAAGTAGAAAAAAAAATGGAGCATATTTCTCAAAGGTTAGATAAATTTCAGTTAAGTCAGAATATTCCTCTAGAAAAGCCATTGATTAGTCCTTTAAATCAAGCAGAGAAACAAATATTTCTTCTGCTGTACACCGAAGCGATGCCCTTGACCATCCGTGAAATGTCGCAAAGGTCTGGTTTTTCTTCAGCAGTCATTTCAGAATGCCTTACATCATTAGGGAGCAAATGCATCCCGTTAAGCCGTAATTATATCAATAATCAATTCTTTTTTTCTTTATCTCCAGAATTTAAAGAAGCGCAGGCAAAAGAAAATTTAATTAATCTCAGCCTGGAAAGCTTTATGTGATTATAGTAAATTGCAAAAATAATGGAACTTTTGATATGCAATTTACTATTTAACAAATCTCACAAATGTTCAATAATCAATGAGATTTGCTATTAGATATTGAAAGTTATTTTGAAATAGTCAAGATGAGGTGTTAATTTTAATAAAATAACTAATATAGTTTCCCACCGATAGGAACATTTCTTTCGGGCTCTATTAATACGCAATCCCCATTAGCATCCGGAACACCTAATGTCAGTACTTCTGAAGTAGCTGGCCCAATTTGCCGTGGTGGAAAATTAACAACACATAAGACTAATTTATTTCTTAGGCTATCTAGAGTATAATTTTTAACCAGTTGAGCGCAGGATTTCTTAATTCCTATTTTCCCTAGATCAATCTTTAATCGGTAAGAGGGATCTCTAGCTTCTGGAAAAATTTCTATTTCGACAATTTTGCCAACTCGAATATCTAGCTTTTGAAACTCATCGATTGTTGCCATAGTCAATTAAAAATAGTAAGAGTATTTTAAAAAGAGATATCACTAAAAATAGTTAAAAACTAAATCTTTCCTAATTCTTTCTGGAAAGCTTCTGCTTTTTTCTTTAATGTGCTGAGAGCTTCTTTCAATGCCTTTCTTACATCAAGCCCTTTAGTTTCTAATAAGAATTTAGGTACGCCTACTAATGGATGATCAATTCTATAAGTAGCAATAGTAACACCTTTTACTTGTTGAAGTTCTGTTTTCAGGGCATTACAAAAGGTATGAGTTTCTCCAACTAATTGAAAAACAATCTTATTTTTAGTTTCTTCTAGAATTTTTAGCTCCATATCACCACCTTTCCATAGGATATTTATAAATATTACGCTTACAAAATTAGAATGTCAAAGAAATTTCCCATCATTAGGTATCGCTGTATCATTAGGTATCGTTGATAAACTCTGGCAATAATCAAGTTTCTATCGATGATTTGTCAAAGCTTAAGCTGATAGGCTTACACAACTATACCATATTAGTTAGACGGCCAAAGGCATCGCATCATATGCACTAAAAACAAACTTTTTTAAAGATTTAAGGTTTTTCCAATTAAAATGACTACTCCTGAATCACAGATGTTTCAAATACTACGTCATTGGACACCGGAACGTAATTTACTGAAACCATCGCAATTGTTAAATAAAAGCGACAAAAATTATCTGCTTTTTGAAAGATGTTACAATTTAGTAAAAGAACAATGTAAGAAATCACCTAGAAGAAAAAATGGTGAGCCATCTTTTATTCATCCATTAAACGTAGTTGTAAATTTAAAAAGAAGTGGTATTCATGATGGTCTTACCAAAACTATTGGCCTGCTTCACGATCTTGTAGAAGACCATGTCGATTCTTATTGTGAATCAAAGATATTTGGAGAGAAATGCCCTTCCTTTTTACAGCATCAAGAATTGTTAATCTATACACATTTAGAGAATGAGATCAAAAAATACTGTACGTCAGAAGAAATTGCTTTAATTAAGTCATCTTTACAGTTACTAACAAGAAAAAAGCAAGAATCATATTACCAGTCCATCGCTAAAATATTTCACTGCAAAGATACAAAAGTGAAGGAAACTGCCATCTGTGTAAAATTAGCAGATAGGACACATAATATTCTATGCATAGAAACCTTCAGTGAAAAAAGAAGGATCCATGAATGCTTCAAAACGTTGTTTATCTTAAACAATATTAAAAAATATCTGCAAAAAAAAATAGGAAAGAAAAATATCTCAACGATACCTTCTGTCAGCCCTCTAAGTAACTTGTTTAAAATGTGCTGTAAAGCTACCTATGATGCTTTCTTAAGGATCTGTGAACTTTCTAACAATAAAGGCCTTTCGGAGATACGTTCCTTGCTCCAATTATCATTTAGAAAATATGCGCATGAACAAGGAGGATTATGGGAAGTGACAAAGATAAATACCCAAGAAGTGCATCCAGTTCGCTTATTTCAGGGCGTAATTAGGAAATATGACCATATGCTTATGCATAATTTTGAACAGTTTGAAACAATAGAAGAGAACGAGAAAGATTACTGTACTAAATTTTTCAGCACGCTCAATTTAAGTAAACAGCAGATACAGGCGATAATAGATTACAAAGATTGCTATGCTTTAAAAGAAGTTGTCGCAAAATTACTTTATGATCAGGAATATGTGCTGCCTGGATTTCTCACGACTAGCCTCTCTTCTTCTGGAAGGATTTGTTAAATGAAATAAGTAACTTCTAAGAAAAAAAGGTACGTATTTAGTTAGATGGCCAAGAGGTCAATTCAGCTAAGCTATGGTCATGAAAGTGCGGAAAGCATCTTACCCGCACTTTGTGACACCAGAAAAATAGAAAGCCTAGTCTAAAAATTTGATCTTTCTATTTTTCTCAGTGTGACAGGAACAAATGTGAAAATAATCGATAATAGTAGCTATTTCCGATAAGTACGCCTTCGGATTTTCACCTGAATGTTGCTCTCACCAGCAACATATAAAATTGCATTTTTGAGTTTTGACTAATTTGTGCAATTTTCTATATTGACGGCCAACTAAATACATACAAAAAAAGGTAAAACTTAAACAGTTATAAAAAAAATAAGGGGAAAAAAACTTTAAGGGGTAGAAAATACCCTCAAATAATTGTTCCAGATCTGTTCAGCAGCTTTTTCTATAGGTATTTTTTTAACAGCTGCTATCTGTTGAACACTCTCAATAACGAATGCCGGCTCATTTATTTTTCCTAAAAAAGGAGACAGCCAAGGTGCATCAGTTTCAGTTAATAGCTGCTTTATGTCAACCATGCTAACTAACATCTGAAAATGCTGTAATTTTACAATAACTGGAGGTATAGAGAAATAATAGCCTAATTCTGCTGCTCGTTTTATCTGCGCCTTATTCCCGGAGAAACAGTGTAGATCTACAGGAATTTCTTTATTTTTAATTTCCTGCTCGAGGACATCTAAGCATTCCTTCTCTGCTTTGCGTGAATGTATCACTAATGGCTTCTTAATTGAAATAGCAAAACGTATTATTTTTCTAAAGTTCTCTTCTTGCTGTTGATGATGATCTTTATCCCAATGAAAATCCATCCCTACTTCGCCGATGGAAACTACTTTATCTTTGTTTTTCTTAATAAAAGAGAATTCCTCTTCTAAATCTATCGGAAAAGTTTGTCGCGGCAGGCCTGTTTCACCTTCAGCAAGGCCCAATGCATCAATGGGATAAATTCCTAAGCTTGCCTTTACTAAAGAATATTTTTGAGCCAGCTGAAGCACTTCTTTATTAGCCGGCGGATTAACCCCGGAAACTACAATTGCTTTGACCCCTGCCTTCACTGCGCGTTCCAGAACTTCATCTATCTGTATCTTCAGTTGCTCATGGTTCAGATGACAATGGACATCAACGAGGTGCATGCTCCTATGAATCTTTTGAAGGTTATAAAATTTTCGAGAATATTTAGTTTCTAAGTAATGTCACATTAAAAAGCATTGTAATGACTAGTTCAGAGAAAGTTTTTAAAAAAACTCTTGTTTTAAATAATTATGCTTCCAAAAGATGCCCGCCAAATTGAAGAACACGATGTTTTTGTCTGCCTTTATGCCGAAGGTTTTTTTGAAGATCCTAAATTTCTAGAAGGATTGGCTTATGCAGTCAGGTTAGGTAAACCAGTTTATTGTTTAAAGCAAGAGGGATTCAACCCTTGGATCGACTAGTTACGAAGATTAGCAATGATTATGAAGAAGGTCTTTTAGAACAGATTGTCGATATTAAAAGAACGCATTAATTCAAGCAAAACTATTTAAATAATCAACATCTTTAGAACATTATGGATTCCGTACGTAAATGTGGAAGTTAAGTAATTCTTCTTTAATGTAATTTTAGCTTCAGCAATTTAGCTTGACTTTTGACCATTTAAATTTTTGAAAATTTAGGTCAAGTTTGAAGTTCAAATAATAGATTTACAGTTAAAAATACCTTAGAATATAGGTAAAGAGATGGTAACAACAATGATTAAAAATATAGAAAACAAAAAACAAGATAGTAATAACAAGAGTAATAAAGGTGATGATGATAATAATAAAAATAATAATAATAATAATGGCCAAAGCGATCTCCAGAAAAAGCATATCCAATATGCGCCTAAAGAGTGCTTAACTTTAGAAGGACATCCAAAAATTGAAGGATATGATTTTGAAAAAGGACTAGATTTTCAAAAATTTTTACAAGCATATGCCAGAACCGGCTTTCAGGCAACGCACCTTGCTGACGGTATAGAAATAGCAAAAGTGATGCAAAGAGAAAAAGCAACCATTTTTTTATCCTACACTTCCAATCAAGTCAGCTCGGGAAATAGAGAGATCATAAAATATCTAGTCAAGCACAAAAAAGTAAACGTCCTTATAACTAGCGCTGGAGGAATCGAAGAGGATATCATTAAATCCCTAAAGCCTTTCGTCCTAGGCAGGTTCGACATTTCCGGAAAAATGCTGTTTGAAAACGGTATCAATAGGATAGGAAATGTGTTCGTACCTAATGATCGCTATGCCTATTTTGACAAATTCATGCAGGATATATTTCAAAAGATTTACGAGCAACAAAAAGAAAAGCAGAAGATATTTTGCCCAAAAGATTTCATCCGCGAATTAGGTCTAGCTACTAATGATACCAATTCCATATTATACTGGGCAGCTAAAAATAACATCCCAGTATTCTGCCCTGGCTTGATTGACGGTTCGATCGGCGACCTCATTTTTTTCTTCAAGCAGAGCCATCCTGATTTTATCATTGATGTAGCTAAAGAAATGAAAGATATTGTGGACATCGTATTAAATTCAGAAAAAACAGGAGGTATTTTGCTAGGTGGCGGCATAAGCAAGCATTTTGCTCTTAATGCCAATATTTTCCGTGAAGGATTTGATTACATAGTTTATATTAACACTGCACAAGAATACGATGGTTCTGATTCTGGAGCAAGAATAGAAGAAGCTATAAGCTGGGGAAAAGTTAAAGGAAACGCTCCCTCAGTAAAAATACACTGCGATGCTACCATAGCTTTTCCCTTGTTAGTTGCTGGCGCTTTTGTAAACAATTAAAAGATGACTCATGTGTTAATGGTGTAAAACAATTCGTAGTGTAAAACAATCCACTTAGAATTGATTATTTTCTTTTTTTTCCTGCAAGAAATACGAACTAGGCAGATAAGCTTTTTTGTAATAGCAGTAGAAGTCAATGCTGTTAAAATAATATATTAAATCCTTAAATGTCTCCCTGATCTCAATTATTATTTCTCTAGCCCTAGAACGCTGCGGGCTTTCTATATCTATCTCCATATCCCAGTCGCCGATAGTCTTATTTAAGGAGATTATTTCTTTAGTATTTTTAAAATAAGAAAGCAGCTCTTCTTCCCTATCCAGAGTGGTGCTGTGTAATTTTAAAAATAATCTTACACGATGATAGTTTAGATGATAAGTGTCAAGTAAATATTTTACACCCCTATATATTTTTTTAGACTTTAAATTTTCAATAATTTTCACAGTTGTTTTCACATTTAAGCCGGCTTCCTTAGCCAAAGTAGTGCGCCTAATCAACGGTTTCTCTAAGATTATTTTCATCAACAATAATTCCCTTGGTTCAAATGTTTCAACCTTTCTATCTCCCCCGATGATCATTTCCTTAGGAATTTCTGCAGTGATCTCTTTTTGCTCAAGCAGATAAAACTTAGGATAGATATAACTTACCTGATTTAAAACAATTTCATAATCCCTTAATGTCGGTAGATTAAAAATTATCTGTTTTAACTCCTTGCCAAACCGTGAAGGGTTAGGAGCAATTATTTCTATCGCCAGATCGAATTCCCCGCTTAATTCATATACCGAAACAACCTGCCAATTTTCAATTAAGGTTTTTATAATTTTAGCTTTGTCTTTTTCACCGACGTAACCGCCTTTAAAATAAACTCTAAACATTAACAATCCGAAATAAGAATAATCAAACAATGCATGCGGCAAGTAAAGAGTTCCTTCTTTTATCAAATTAGTTAAGGAATATTTCAGCCGTTGAGAACTTTTCTTAAGCATTACTGCAGCATCTTTCAGCTTATACTTGCCGTTTTCTGAATAAAGTAACATCAAAGAGTGATTTAATTTAGACATAAGACAAGATAATTTTTCATTAATTGATAAATATTTCGTAGATTATACCAAAAAATAAAAAAAATAGATAAGAAATATATAAATATAGGTATTAGTATACTAGTTCACATGAATACTGATCAGACTATACCTGCTGGACAGCCAGATGCATTATGGCAATGGATGCTTAGATTTCATTACGATGAGAATCTTAAGCTGTACACTCCTGGGATGAAGGACGGACATTCTCCCTTAGTTGATGAAGGGGATATAGGACAGTTGGATAGACCGCATAAGAGATGCCGGGGTATTTTAATAGTAGCAAATGGAAAGGGATTATTGGAAGATTTGCTTGAAAAAAAAATAATTCTAGATGCTGAAGAAATACCCAGAGAGGTCATTACCAACTACGAAGCATTTGCTGCTTATCTAGGCAGGACCAACGGAGATGGGGCATATTTAGCTGATAAAAGTAAGCTTCATGAAGATGGAGTTATAACTATTGGAAAGATTCCTCGATTTGTTAACGATCTTCCCTTAACAATAGAGCGCAGAGATATCTTAAGCAGGTTACCGCCTTATTTATTATCTTTCGATGGCAGAGTTCCTGTCAGCGAGGCAGGCTGTAAGACAGTTTTAGCTGCAACTTTTCCTTACTGCAAACTGCCAAATGATCATCAGGTAGAAACATACCTTGTTAAATCAACCCCCCACAGTTTGGTAGGTCCTGGCGCTGCTGCTCATTTTAAGCAAGGCCGTATGAATATTTTCACATTTGAACATGAACCGCAGCGTAAAGGAGAATATCTTGATCCTGAAAACAGAATAGTAGGTGTAGACAGAAGTTTGCAAAACGGTGGGCCTAGTTATAGTGAAAAAGAACGGCAACTGGTCTTTTTTGACGGAAATACCGCTAGATTTGAAAGATACAATTAGTAATGGATGTCTAATGATGGGTGTGTAATAAATAGTAGATTTTTGATGAATAACTTTCAAGTAAAACGCAACCATTAAATACTAAAACTTCTTTCTAAAATAAATGAATTGGACAAAATTATTGTATATCCTTATCATAATCATCTTGTATGTTCCGATGGTTTTCTTGGGAGCAAATGTTTTCTTTCCAGAATATACTGGAGTAAACAGTTATTATCAAGGCCCATATATGGACTGCTATGGCAAACACCCTTACCCCCAAAACCCAGATGCACTGACTGCTGAAGAGAGGACAGAAATAGATACTTTACAAAGAGAATGCAACTTAAAAAATCAGCAAGAACAGAAAGAGTGGGAAAGTAAAAAATTAGAATACGAAGGTACAAAATATATTTTTATCACTATTTTTAATTTGTTGATATTATTATTTGCTTTATTGATGCCAAAGCTGCAAGATAGTGTGACTATGGGCTTATTTTTAGGGAGTATCGCTGCCACCTTTGGCGCAACCTTACGATATTTTGACTCCAGAAGTAAAATAGGTTTTATTATCTTAGTGGTTACTTTTTTCATAATGCTTTTTTTCATCAATAAGAAAAAAGATTCTTTTGTGAACTGGAAGGGTAAGTAAGGTTTAAGTAAGTAAGGTTTAAGATAGATAACATTGATCGATCTAATGCTTAGGAGTAAAAGTTAGAAAATAGTAGTATCATAAAAATGCTCTTCAACAAAACGCAAAACAAGCATATTTCTAAAAAAGAATTAGTCTGCAAAACATTTTGGCAGCAAGCCAGAGGGCTTATGTTTAGGAAAAGACAAAATGTAGTCATAATTTTCCAAAAGGAAACAAAAATATCATTGCACATGTTTTTTGTATTTTATCCTATCGAAGTTCTTATTTTAAACAAACAACAGCAAGTAGTAGAAATAAAAAATAATTTCCTTCCTTTTACATTTTGGAATCCACAGAAAAAGGGAAAATATATTCTTGAGCTAGCAGAAGAAAATTCAAAAAGAAGAACACAATTAGGTGATAAGATAAGTATAACATATAAGACATTTAGATAAAGCTTAACATGAAAGATTAAGCGATACTTCTATCAAAAGAACTAATTTGAGAAGTGCCATCCCCGGTGAATAGTTCTGGACACTCTAACAGGAATACATCACTTAATTTATTTACTCTTTTAATGGCAGGATGAAAATGCATCAACGACCGATTATTAAATTTTCCCACAGCATATATCTTTTTGGTAGGTTCATTCATCCACCGTCCAATCATAATCCCCAATTCCACAAACATATCTGTTCCAGCTTCGTCAGTGATTAACACAAATACATCAACATTTTTGAGGGCAATACCAATCTCATCAGCAACTAATGAAGATTTTTCTGAATGATCATGATAAGGGATTAATAAGTTTATTTTTGACCAGTCATAAACTACAGAATGGTTTTGTGATGTAAGTAAAGCTACAATATCCTCAATTAACTTTCTGTGCTTAGTCCTAGATGCAAAGTACCATCTCATAGTATCTTCCTCAGATCACCATAAAGAATAATGGGTTTAACTGCTTCTATTTCTGTTTTACAGTAAGGCATATCTGGGATAGGATTTAGTAAAAATATTTTCTGGTTTAAGACGTGAGCAAAGCCTATTTCCATGAGTGTATTCCCGCCGATATAATTCTGAATCCCATTTTTATCAAAATTTAACACAATAACAGCATCAGCTCCTTGCATTAACCTCCAGAATTCGCGGATGGCATCTTGATTATATTTTTGGTCAAGTTTTATTTTTTCAATTTCATCATGAGTTTTCCCAACCATCGCTTTATGAAGATTCGTTATGAAAGCATGATGACCTAACACATTTAACTTTTCACAATATTTCAGCATTTCATCAGTAAACTGCATTGAACCAATGATACCTATATTCATCTCAAATAAAAGAATTCTTTACAATAAAAAGCTTTCTAAAGAGAAGTTTGAAAAATAGTAATTTTGGCAAATTAACTATTATTTTACGCAAAAATTACGGCCATTTCAAATTCTCTGAGTGAAGAAACTACTTCACTGGGGCACAAATAAAATCGTTGTTTCATTTCGTGCTCTTTAGAACTTTGCACATAATTTATTGAATTTGCAAAGTTCTCTAAAGATGAGATATTAAGTAAAAAATCCACAGATAAGAATATGAGTATAGAATATAAGTATTAAAAAAAAGAAAAATAAAATAAAAAACTATTTCTTAAGGTAGAACCAAGCTAATGCTAGTACAGCGATAACCGCTACTATTACTGGCAAAAGCCACTTCCAAGCAGCACTCTTTACTTCTACTCCTTCTGCTTCCTCAACTGGTTGCTCTCCTTGTCCATCAGTAGTCTGAGCAGATTTTACTACTTCCTTCCCTACTTCCTGAACTTCCTTAGCTACACTTGGAACTGCTCCTTCTTTAACTCCAATTACAAAGTAGCTAAATCCAGGAGTTTGTGCACTATAATGGACATACGTTCCATCATCTTCTCCAACTGTGGTGGTCAACTGTACCCATTTGTTCTCTACATGACGGTACAAAGCTACCTCATTTTGAAGTACATTATTCTCTTTCAGCCAAGTTTTCTCTACTTTGAAATCTATGGTAGCAGTATCCTTCATAGCCTTCTCAACATTACTATGAGAAATTTTAACATTCCTATAGACATCCCCATCAAATGAGGACACGCTTGAAGGCAAGCTTTCGACTTTTTCTACTTTGACCCAAGCTCCATAGGTTGTTTTTTCAACACCAAAGCTTACTTCAGTTATACCGATAGCCCCATTCTCTACTTCTACCGTTGCAGTCTCACCTGCATTGATGGAACTCCATGTTTGTTGGGAAAACTGACCAGTAGCAGCGCTATTCACACCGCTTCCTGCACCACCACCACCTCCACCTGCAGAACTAGCAGCTGTAGTAAAGCCAATACTTGTTGCTGATGAATCCCCATTTCCAGCCTGATCCTGGCATCGTACATAGTGAGTATAGCCGGTACTCTCTGTTAATCCACCAAAGCTATGGGTATGGCTAGTACCACCAGTGCTGGCAAATTGATACATCCCAGTATAATCAGTGTTTATTGTAGAGTATTTACAAGTTGCAACTTCATTAGTAGTGATACTAACGGTACCAGTGGTAGAACTATCACCCGTAGCAGTAGCCGTTACAGATACAGTGTCATTATCTACATTTAAGTGATAGGCTTCCTTAGGGAGACTGATCATGCTTCCATTCCAGGTACAGTTCACGGTCCAATTAGCACCTAAATCATGGACTAAAGTAGTGGTATTTGCTAAAAGCGTAGTCAAGGTAGCATTTCTAACAGTTGTGTTAATCAAATTCTTAACGTACCTACTGTCAGTAGCACTATTATTTGTAACATAAAGTGTACAAGAGGCATTATGCGAACCACCCTGCGCCGTATCAGTCAAGTACGTCCGAATATTAAACTGGTAGTTGGTACTATTTAATGCCGTGGAAGATTTCCAAGTACCATTAGTTGGACCCGTTACATTCAAGGTTGTGTACTCAAACCAATAATATGTTGCACCACCCGTCCCCGAGGTAGCTAAATTACTAGTAAAGTCAGTACAATTCACCCACCAGTAATGTGTTCCTAAAGACAAGGAACTATTTACCGTCAAGAAAGTTTGGGTATTATTTCTTACGGAGGAATTAACTCCATAACGAGTCCCATCAACAAACAGTTCACAAGATGCATTCGGTGAAGTATTGTCAGTAAAGTTGAAGTACAAATCCGGAGTAGGATCATCCGTCCAAGTGTAATTGCCTAGATTTTGACCTACTTGCAAGTTCACCGTAGGAGCAGTGGAATCAACATTGATCAAGATAGGAACAGTGTTGATATATGACCCGTTAAATGTACAGTTCACATAAGAGGTCTGATTAAATCCCTCATCAAGAGTAATATTATTCCTAATCGTAGTTACTGTTGCATTGAAAACGGTAGCATTCCTCCCTGAATAATTATACACCCCTGCACGACCACCAATTAAAACATCACAAGAGGCATTACCAGCACTAGCCAGATGAGTGGTAAAATTGAAGGTAAAAGCAGTACCGTTTGCAGTAGAGTTAGTTGAACCAGTAGCTCCGATCCAAGTAAGGTTAGTAGGAGCTGTCAATGTTGGAGCTTGAACCACATCAAGATAAAATTGGTTTAACCCACCCCTACCCGAAGTAGCCAGATTGCTTCCCAGGTCAGTACAATTTACCCACCAGTAATGTGCACCTACCGATAAACTGGAGTTTACAGTCAGAAAGGTTTGAGTATTATTCCGAGCACTTGCATTAACTCCAGAATGGACATCATCAACAAAAAGCTCACAAGAGGCATTAGGAGATGTATTATCCGTAAAATTGAAATAAAGATCCGGAGTAGTTCTAGTCGTCCAAGTATAATTTCGATGAAATTGACCAGCTTCTAGACTTACCGTAGGACCATTTGTATCTACATAAACCCGTACATAGTTACTATTATTCAAATTCCCTGCAGTATCATTTGCTGAAAAATACAAGTAGTTTTCTCCTTCAGTTAATTCAGTAAGGTTAATGGTTGCATTCCAAAAATCCCCACCCCTATTGCTTGCATTAAAATAGTTACTTTTACCACCTGAACTATTAGTAAAGTTCACAAAGTGGAGTGCTGTAAGACGAGTATCATTCATTATAGTAGCATTCATGGAGAATGACCCCCCAAGACCGATAAAGGATGCATTAGCAGGGGTATGCAGAGTCATATTAGGAGCAGTATTATCTATGATAAGAAAATTGAGTGCATCATTTTGAAAGACACTGTTGTTAACAAATCGTGTACTTTCCGAGGTGTTCTGAGCATTTAGACTTATATTGTATATCCCATCCTGAAGTCTCGTTGAAGAAAGCTTACTGCTTCCTGCAGAATTAATTGAGATATTAAATGTTTGGTTAACAAGAGAATCATTATCATAAAGAGTGATATTATATAACCAGCTTTGTGAAGCATTGATAAAGCTAACATTCACCCAGCTGAAATTTCCTTCCGTGGCAGTTCCTCTCCCAACAGCAGTTACATTAAGCAAAAAATTCCCGCTGATATTCTGGCGATAAATCGGAGAAGCTAATCCAGCATTATTGATAGTCGTATCAATAGTAGACGCATACACCAGCCAAGCAAAAGCCATCAATAATAGAACACTACCAAATACTAGAAAATTTTTTTTATTCATCTTGTTTACCTCTTTTTTTAGTTTAATGTTTAACTATAAACATACAAACTGATACCTAAGAAAATAAAATAAGTATATAAAGGTTTTCTTTTCTAGAACATTGTTCTATTTCTTTCTCAGACTATAATTTGAACAATGACTTAACAAAAACAAGTAATAGTTCAGCTTTGTGAAGCAAAGTCGTCAGGCAAATGAGCGAGCCATCGCTTGCGAGCTCTGGCAATTACCTGGCCTAAAGGTTAACTTTGCTGATGTATAGACTGACATTAATTGTTGTATAGTATTTGCAGTTGCTATACACTAAAATAACCCGCAGTTATTTTATGTCTTTTAGTGTATCTACAGGAACATCTCCGAAAATGATCGATATTTAGATTGATATTCTATCGATAAAACATACAATTTTCGGCAAAGTATGGCGAGTACGTATGAGCCATATATAAAATTAAGTTAGTGAAGAGAAGTTTGAAAAATAGTCATTTTGGCAAATTAACTCTT
>CAZNUS010000021.1:0-13298 GCA_964576385.1 uncultured Methanosarcinales archaeon
TCTACACATCCTTCCACACTCTTTCCCTACACGACGCTCTTCCGATCTAATTTTACTGAGGTATTTGTCTATGGGGGTCTAGCAGTTATCTTTGTACCAGTGCTTAACCTTTTTGGTGTTTCTATCTTGTTAGTGTTAATTGCATTTTATGATGCTTATGCTGTTTGGAAATCTAAACACATGATCACGTTAGCTCAATCTCAAACTAAAGCGAAAGTTTTTGCTGGGTTATACATCCCATATAAGCAAAGTGTAGAAAGTGTTAAAGAAAAGGTTAAATCTGTTAATAAGAGAATAGTATCTGCCGGGGATGCTATAAAATCAGTAAGCCAAAAGATAAAGAGCGGAAAAGAAAAGAATCTTGTTGAGAAAGAAGCAAAAGTAAGGACTGCGGTTTTAGGCGGCGGAGATATTGGATTCCCTTTAATCTTTGCAGGCGTAGTTATGAAAGAGTTAGGGTTATGGCAATCTTTAGTAATCCCTTTTTTTGCTCTAGGAGGATTAGCTTTTTTGTTATGGTATGGCAATGAAAAGAAATTTTATCCGGCAATGCCGTTCATCGGCGCAGGATGCTTTTTAGGATTGTTGTTAGTGTGGTTGATTGGATTCAGTTTAGAATTTTTTTCTGTTTAAAAATTAAAATCTTTCTTTTTAATGTTAAAAAAAGAATTCTTACCACAATTTTAAAGTAACTGAATTTCCTTTAGTAGTATTAGCAGTCCAGCCATTTGGAGCTACTCTTACTAAACCTTTTTGCATAAGCAAATGAAATTGATCAATCTCTCTACTAGGTTTGAGATGTACCTCAATATTTTCACCTACTTTTTCAGCAGTGAATCCCATCCCCGGGACTAGTATCAGTTGCGCAGTTACTTCCATCCCTGCACCGTAAATGGTTAATATTGCTCTATCTTGTAGGGTAATCGTTTCTTTTCTATTGGTTCTGTGTTCCTGAATAATCCTCTCGAATGTTTTGTACGCTTCGGTATTCTTGTTCATGATTTATAGAATATATCTTATGTTTATATTATTTTTGGTGTTGTTAAACATTTAATTGTAAGCTGTACAAAACTAACCAGGGATCATTCTCACATAAACCCTTTTACCGGACCTTTGTATTCACGGTAGCCTTCGGGAGTTACGGCCATGCCATCCTGTGCAGCGATAGTCTGTATTCCAGTAATCCGTTGTATTTCTCTCGCCTCATGAAGAGGATCGGCTTTAAGCATCTCTAACCCAAAATGAGTGATGATAGCCAGTCGAGGTTTTGATTCAGAAATGATTTTTATTGCGGAATGAACATCTAAATTTTTTCCCGTAGCTTTATTTTCTGGGTAAGGGACATTAAGTATCAATATGTCCGTTCCTTTAAGCTCTTCAACTAATTCTTCAGAATAAGCAGTATCGCCAGTGTACGATAACGTAAATCGGGGGCATAATAATTTGAATCCCAAGGCATGTTCATCAGTATGATCTGCTGGTAGGGAATTGATCTCTAGCAGTTCTATACCTATCTTATGCTTTTTTTCCATAGAAATTATTCTTTCAACCATATGTTGGTGATATTTTGTTAAGAATGGCCTAGTTTCTTCTGACTCCAGCAATAAGGATTTACTGCATAAAAGAATGCCTCTATGTTCTATTCCGCTGTGAGTCATGGCCTCGATGACTACATTGAGGTCATTGCAATGATTGATGTGGTTATGAGAAACTAAAATAGCGCTCGTGTGATGCAGATTTAACCCTAATTCTTTGGCTTTAACTAACGCTCCTGGACCAGGGTCAAGGTGAAGCTGAAGATCTTCTATCTGCAGAACAATTCCTCCGGAAGCGCGCATCTGTTTAGTCACTACTGCCGAGCTTCCTGCTGTTCCTAAAAAGAATATTCTGGCCATAGTATACAGGAAACTTAAGTGGTTAATTGCTTAATAAAGATTGTTGTGCTGAAAAATGGTAGTTTTAGGAAGAGTATTCGTGACTAGTAAATTATTTTAACAATTGTTTGAATAAGAGTATGAGTTATAGAGACAGCTTGAAATAAATTATTTATCAGTAGTTACTCAGCAAACTTTTATAAATAATCCTCTCTATTTCCGGTATTATGGTAGAAGGCTATGTTATTGAATATCATCGCACGGTGTTTTTCATTGGCCGTCCGAACAGAGGAATTCCTGCTCCTACTAAAGCTGTTTACGTTCCATCAGAACAAATTCTTGTTCAATTTAGTCAGATGAGCGGTATGAATACGGAACTAGACGCCCAAAATTCTTATCAACAGCTATTAGCTGAATTAGGGAGATCAGAAAATCCTAAACCAGTAGAGCTGCCGGAGGGATTTGTAAATTGGGCAAGATCCGTGCATCAAGCGAGAAATCCTTCTAAAGATATTTCTGATTTTATCTTTAAGTAGTTCTTTGTCTTTAAGGTTTCTCTTAATAAACTCTTTTTTTCATAATCTTTAAATAACCCTTTCAGGACTAATTTATATAACAATCATTATATGACGATTAATAACAGTCAATTTGCTGTGTTTTAGATATTTATGTTGAGGGGATAGATTGGAGGTTTAGTAAAATGTCAGATAACAATGTTCAACCAATATTCATTTTACCGGAAGATACCAAAAGAACTTCTGGAAAGGATGCGCAGAGAAACAACATTATGGCGGCAAAAGCAGTAGCGCAGACTGTACGTACAACGCTAGGCCCTAAAGGGATGGACAAGATGATCGTCGATGCATTAGGGGATGTCATTGTAACTAATGATGGTGTAACTATCCTTAAAGAAATGCAGATAGAGCATCCAGCGGCTAAGATGGTTGTCGAAGTTGCTAAAACGCAGGAAGATGCTGTTGGCGATGGAACAACTACTGCAGTTGTGTTAGCAGGAGAGCTGTTGAAGAAAGCAGAAGAGCTTCTTGATCAAAATATACATCCTACTGTATTGGCGAAAGGTTATCGGATCGCTGAACAGGAAGCGCAAAAGATCCTACAGGAGCTTAACGAGAGCGTCAGTTTAGAGAATGATACCCTGTTACAAGATATTGCGATCACTGCTATGACTGGTAAAGGGGCAGAAGCAAATAAGGAACATTTGGCAGAACTAATAGTAAGAGGGATACGTAAAGTTGCCCGTGAGCACCAAGAAGGAAGAAATAATCTCATTGAAGTGGACAGAGATGATATTAAAATAGAGAAGCAAATAGGACAATCTACGGAAAAGAGTGAGTTAGTAGAAGGGATTGTTCTTGATAAAGAAAGAGTGCATCCTTCTATGCCTACAACGGTAGAAAATGCTAAAATAGCCTTATTAGATGTTGCTTTAGAAATTAAAAACACGGAGATTGATGCAAAGATACAAATAACCGATCCTCAGCAATTGAATGCTTTCTTAGAGCAAGAAGAACGAACGTTGCGGGGAATGGTAGATATGGTGAAGAAAAATAACGCTACCGTTTTGTTCTGTCAGCGAGGAATAGATGATATTGCTCAGCATTTTCTAGCCAAAGCAGGAATATTAGCAATTAGGAGAGTTAAAAAAAGCGATATGGAACGCTTATCAAAAGCTACTGGCGCAAAGATAGTTGGGAATTGGAAGGAATTATCTGTAGATGATCTGGGTGATGCCGGTTCAGTAAGGGAACAGAAGATAGGTGAGGAATATATGATTTTTGTGGAAAAGTGCAGCAAGGCCAAAGCAGTAACTTTATTGGTCAGAGGAGCTACTGAACATGTTGCTGAAGAGGCTAAACGAGCCGTAACGGATGCCGTAGGTGATTTAGCTGCATCCTTGAAAGATGGTTTAGTTGTAGCGGGAGCTGGAGCAGTAGAAATGGAATTATCCAAGCAACTGCGTTCTTTTGCCAGTAGGTTATCAGGACGGGAGCAGTTAGCAGTGCAGGCTTTTGCTGAAGCGATGGAAATAGTTCCTAGAACGCTAGCTGAAAATGCAGGACTTGATCCAATCGATGTTTTGACCTCTTTACGCTCAGCTCACGATGCTGGACAGAAATGGGCGGGGATAAATGTTTTTTCCGGTAAGGTCATGGATGCCTGGAAATCCGGAGTTGTTGAACCTTTGAAAATAAAAACTCAAGCCCTATCCAGCGCAACCGAAGTAGCAGAAATGATCTTAAGAATTGATGACGTTATCCTTGGAGGAAAAGGAAAGCAAAATTCTATGCCTCCAGGTGGTATGGATATGGGTGGGATGTAAAGTTAGTTTTGATGATTTATATAAACCATATAACTAATATCTGGTTGGGAATATGACTACATTAGCTGAAAGATTAGAAGAATTGTTTTGCAGTATTAGGCAGGAATTAAGAGTTCATAAAGAACGATTTAGTTCATTTCCTGAGGAAGTAGGTTTTCCTAGGGAAAATATTACTCCAAGAAGCCATTACCTACATCTAACTCAGAACTTAATGGCTGAAGTGGAATTAGGTAGTTCTAGTCTAAGAGAACAACGAATAATGAGAGGAAATCAGCCGGGATTTTTCTTATCATTGCAACACCTTATTAAGGCTAATAGAGCCATAGAGACGTATTTTCAACTGTTAGCAGATTTTTCAGATTATCGAGATCGTGAAATGACTACTGCTGAAGGTTATTATCCACCCTTTTGTTTTGATAAGAAACTGTATACTGACCTTGTTTTTTATGTTCAAGAAAGCGAAAGAAGATTTAGACATCATCTTCTTAAATAATTTTTTTCTTTAGAGATATTAGACATTGATTACCTATTATTCCTATTAATCAGTACTCTTACACTTAGAAAAGCAGAAAGCCTCGATCTTTAGATCGACGATAAATGCGTTCGTTTCTGCTTTTCTGGTGCAAAACACTGCGGTGTTTGCACAAACGGCTCTGTGCCTTTTTGTGTCACAGAAATGCACAGAAACCGCAGTTTCTGGCACGCTAGAAGCTTTGCTTCTCCGCGTTCGCCTATTAAAGAAAGCGTCTCTGTTCAAGCCCCGCCATTCCCTGAAAAATACCAAAGTATTTTTGGGGTCCCAGAAGCGTTGCTTCTGCGGATATGGCGGGGTGAGACGCTTTCGGTGAATTTCTCATGACACTTATTCCTCTTATTCCTCTTTTTTATTTTATCCTCTATTGTTTATATAGATAATTCTGGTGATTAGATCATATTTGCCAGAATTATCTAATACGACAATTCTGTTTTAATACGTGCTTCAATCAACAGAATTATCGATACTAATATCTATAGTAAAATTACACTATATTTTTAAAGAAAAGCTACCTCTTCCTTAAAATGACTGTTGCTAATTTGTTTTCCTTATTTAGAATTATTGTGCTTCCAGCAATAATCTATTTAGTTTATCAAGAGAATTATCCTGCAGATTTGGCGGCCATGGGACTTCTCGTTCTAGCATTAATATCGGACTATATCGATGGTTACCTGGCAAAAATAAGGGATGAGAAAACTGCCATTGGCTCTTTCTTAGACCCATTTGCAGATAAATTTTTAGCTGTTGGACTGTTATTATTCTTTTTTTGGAAGGGATTATTCAGTTTAATCCCCTTAGCCATATTTATCGGTCGTGATATTGCTGTTATGGTCATTCGGTGGATAGCCAGCAGGGATGATTTAGAGATCAATGAAGATAAAGGGTATGGTAAAGTAGTTCTGTACTCCCAATTTATGTTATTATTTAGTTTATTGCTTCAGGTAACTCTACAAGCGGGTGGTTTCTTCGGGCTCACTTTTGTTAAAAGGTTAGTCGTTATACTGACTATCATTTCAATTATTTTATCTCTAATCTCTTTAGGGATGTATCTCTTTATTTATATCCAAGGTGTTAAGAATAGAAGGATGATCGGAAAGATGGTCAAGAAAGAAAAGATAGTATTGTTTGCTAACCGCAAAGCCAGGGGGTATCGCGATGGTTATCGGCGACATCTGCTAAAAGTTTTTTCCAGAAGAAGAAAAACTCCCATCAATCTGCTGCCTCAGAATGATGATATGCTCAAAGGAGTAGTAAGACAAGCCGGAAAAGCTAAACATATTATCATTGCCGGCGGGGATGGATCGTTTGAAGCAGCTTTAAACTATAAACCGTTTTGGAAAAAAAGTTTAGGTTTTTTTCCGTTAGGAGCAGGTAATTCTTATTACTCTTATTTTTATAAAGGAAAGCGTTTTGAGTATCTTCGCTCGCGGTTTAAATTTCGTGAAGCGCTGTTAGATATTTTAGAGATGGAATTCAATGGCCAGAAAATACAAACTGCGTTTGCTAGTTTAGGAGTAGATGCAGAAGTAATGCAGCTTTCCGGAGAAAGGACGGAGCATGGCTTTAAAGATTACTTTTTGGCCTGTTATAAAGCAGCAAAACAAGCTAAAGCAAGTTTTAATTTGCGCTGCAAGGTTGATGGTAAAGCTTACTATCTTAAAAATTGTGTTACTCTTAACCTTGCCAAGATACCTTTTTTTGGATATGGATTTAGATCTATTATAGGTCATGTTGACCCGGGCGATGGGAAAGTATACAGTCTTGCGGTAGTAAATAAGCACTCTTCTTTCTTTAATAAAGGCTTAAGATTATGGGCATTACTATTAGCGCGAATGAATTTAGAGAAAGCTCCCCTGGTCAGTTTTAAAGGTAAACGATTTGTTGTTGATAGTAAGGAGCTTTTTCCTTTACAGGCAGGAGGAGAGTTCTTAGGGTATACTAAGAAAGTGGCAGTAAAAGTTATTCGGCAACAGAAGGTACTGGTTGTTTAACCTCTTTACTTAAATTAGCTCCTTGGAGACAAACTTTTACAATTTTAAATATTGTTCTTTCTAAAAGATACTTCCGATTACTGAAAAGAGAACTTCTCAAAAAGAAGATTAGACAAAGTTTTTTAAAGAAATAATAGTTTTAAACCATTGATGGCGGCCATAGTTTAATGGTAAAATAGGGGACTGTGGCATTAATCGTGATACGGTTTTTATCGAAATCCCTTGTCGTGGGTCCGATTCCCACTGGCCGCTTATTTTATTTAGGTGTTCTTAGGGTATTTGTTATTTAGGTGATGTTTTTAACTATACTATTTCAATAATTAAACTGTTAAAGGCCAAAAATGGAAGATAAGCATTATTATGACTCTATGTATCTAGATTATGATAAAATAACAGCTTCTTTATGGGGTGGATCGCTTAAGCCATGTCAAGATCGGATACGTTTCCTTTTGGGATTAGTTCCTTTTTCACTAGAAGACTTAGTGATGGATGTAGCGGCAGGTACAGGGATAGCTAGCGAAATTATTCTAGAAAGAAAACCTAAACAATTGTTTTTAGTAGATCATTCTGCGGGAATGCTGCAAGAAGCAGAATTTAGGTTAGGAAAATATGAACAACATTGGAAATTTATAGGTGATAAATGGGAGCAGAATGAAAGAACTCCAAATAGGTTCATAAGATCCAGCTACGTTCCTTTAGCACCAATACCAGGAGTTGAGTTTATCCTGACTGACGCGTATAGATTAGATGATCCTAATCTAGAGCACGTTGGTGATTGTCTGGTTGACAAAGTAGTCATTGCCAATGCCTTCTCTAGTTTTAATGATCCAAGTAGATTATTGCAGGCAGTATATCACCGATTGCGAGATGGCGGATGTATCTTATTAAACAGCAAATTGAAGGGCAGTTTTAAACCTTTACATACTCACGTAGAAGATTTTTCTTACAGTCTATTTGATGTCTATGACACTACCGATAAAGCTCCAGTTTTTACTTCTGAGGCTATCATTGGCCTATTAGAGCAAGAAGGATTTGTCTTAAGGCATTTTTCTGAAGAAGATGTTTATCTTTCTGAAGAAGAAGTGAGAGCTTATGTTAAAGGAACTGTTGATCGTATTCTTCCAAGTATGCCTGAAGAAAAAAAGAGGCATTATTGGAGATATATAGAGTTTAAAGCTGACCAGCAGCAAACTTATCTGCGCACAGAAGGATATTTTGTGGCGCAGAAAATATAAGGAACTGTCTGCCTTTCTTAAGCTTTTTTAGGCAAAAAATAGCTGAAAATCATTCAGTCAGCTTTACAATCCTCAATGCCTTATTATTGTATCCTATAATTTTTGTAGAAACATTTAAATAAAAAGGCATATTTCTTTTATTTTATGATAACTACACGAGTTGGTTGTATTCATTGAGGCAACTGTTTTATCTATTTCTAATGCGATTATTTTTTTGAGGAAAAAAATATTCTGTACACTGATATTATCTAATTTTATATTCTTAAATCTTATATTATCTAATTTTATCTCAATAAACATTTCTTTAACTCAATTTTTGAGTAGTTTTTTTAGTAGTTTTACGTATAATCATCATCGTTAGGGCGGTTGCCCCTTAGGATTTATTTTTTGCTTGCGGTAGTGTTAATGGTGAGCATTTCTGACTGTGGAATCATCGTCAGTTATTATTCTACCTGAATTTTCTGCAGTCATCAGAAGGTACGGGTTCAATTCCCGTCCGCAGGCCTTATGATAACTTAGATCACCAAGATATGCGTTTAAAATATAGCCGGCTGGGCTTAAAGCAGTGGAGAGAAAAAATATGACAGAACAATGGGATTTAAGCAAGGGGACGAATATGGAAGAAAGAACATTAACTGTCCTAACATACAATTGGTCTGGAGGAGAACCAACACCGATGACCTACATCTTTGGTGGTGAGACAAAGCTGATACCAAGTCTGAAAAAATCAATGATAGCGCCAGATCCGGCAGAATCGTATTCGGCCTTCATGGATCGTGTTTACCAGGATTCTCTGAAGCGCGGTTTAAGTAAAGATGAAGCTGTGAGCCAAATGATGATCTATGATCAGATGAATGCCCGAAGGTTTTGGTAAATTAGGAGGAATATAAAATGAAAATACTTTTTGAAACATTACGAGGAGAGAGAGGATATATTGATACAGAATCGCGTTTGCTTCCAAGTGCACTAGCTCCTGTAGTTGGTGAAAGGTATATGACATTCCTGGAAAGGGTGTATGATGATGCCATGGAGCGAGGTTTTAGTGATCAAGAAGCAAATGATCGGATGAGGACATATGATCGTATGAATGCGCGGAGGTTTTGGTAAAATGAAATTAGAACAAAAACAAGAAGTTGGTGGTTGTATTCATCATCGACCAATTTACTTTGGATTTAGTAAAGAAATTACGGGAAGCGCCCGTCAATAGGACACCTTTCTATTACAAGTTTCGTGATAGAAATCTTACTGACCAGCAGCTGCGACGGTTTGCGGTGCAGTATTTCTGGTTTTGCAAGAATTTCATTAAGGTTCTTGTTGGATTGGTTTATAACACCCCTGATTCTCAAGAAGATGTACGCTTAGAATTAGTAAAGACATTGTATTCCGAATTAGGGTATGGACAGAAGGAAAATATACACTTGAATCTGCTGCGCAAATTTACCACTGCGTTAAACATTTCTGACCAAGAATTAGAAGAAGTCGAACCGATTTCCGAAGTAGATCAATACATTCGAGAGTTAGGGGATATATTCCTAAAGGCAGACTATCGCGAAGCTATCGGTGCAGAATTAGGAGTAGAAATAACGGCAGCTCCAGAGTTTACTTTTCTCTATCCTGGAATCAAAAAATACTCTCGATTTTCTCCCGGAGATATCCTTTTCTTCAAGTTTCATTTGGCTGAGGAGCAATTACATGGTGATTGGCTGACAGAAGCAGTGCGAAAAATTGCTATCACTACTGAAGACAAAGCAATTATTCAAAGAGGAGCACTGCGAGCAGCAGAATTATGGAATCAGTTTTGGATAGGAATGGATGAGTACGTATTTCAAGGAGGAGATGAATTATGAACAGTAAAATATTAACAAATCAAGAAGTAGAAGAAATCAGATTTAAGGGATTCTCTCTTTCAAAGGATGATGTTTATCAACTACTTTTCAGCTCAGGAGAAGATGAAGTGACATCAGCAGACAGCACCATTCAGAGAATAGTATCCGATGCTACTCCTGAAAAAATTCCGTTAATAGTTGGTGCTCTTAACCAAATCTATGATCGCTACGCAAACTACTTTGATGATTTTGGCAAAGCCAGGATTCAAGGAGTAATCACCTTAGCCAGGTATGAGTTAGAAGTAGCTGCTGGGAGTTATGTCGGTAGTTTTGTTTTACCACCAGAAGTCTTTAAACAGTTGCCGCAAGGGAGGTATTTAGAGATAGCTCTTGGACCTGGGGATAACTTAAAGAGGATTGCTCTGGAAAAACCAGGCAGCACCTTTGAAGGAATTGATATATCTTTGAGAATGGTTGAACGGGCAAGAAAAAACTTAGGTGATCTTGCTACCGTGCAGCGTGGCAATGCCATGGGGCTGCAGTACCAAAGCAGAAGCTTTGATGCAGTAATAATGCTTAATGCCTTGGATCGTATTCCTGATCCTCAACAAGCCCTTCTGGAAGTATCTCGAGTTCTTAAGCCAGGCGGTACTTTTGTTGTTGGAAACTGCATGCCTTTACAGAATGTTAAGGAAGTAGAAGGAGGTGTTACCATTATTTATGTTCCGGAAGGAAGGCAGATTGATACTATGGAACAAGCTTTAGCAAAAGCCGATTGTACGTTAGATCAACTACTTCAAGGACTGCCATGGGATATCACGACAATAGAAGATGGACCAGAGAAACTGTTCGTTGATTTAGCGATAGGGAAAAAAGCGGGAAGCGATAGATATATAAAATAATAAAAAAGAATAAAAAAGTATGGAGAATGAACTATGGAACTGCAAACTGCTAAAGGAGTAAGGGATATTGAACCTGAAGAAAAGATCGTACGAAACAAAATAGTCACTTTACTTACTAATACTTTTGAACGCTACGGCTTCACTCCTTTAGAAACACCTATCTTAGAGCGTTATGAAACACTCGCGGCAAAATTTGCTGCTGGTGAAGATTCCGATGCCCTAAAAGAGACTTTTAAATTGTCTGATCAAGGAGAGCGCTCATTAGGACTGCGCTTTGATTTAACAGTGCCTTTAGCGCGATATATGGCCATGAACCAGAACATGAAACTTCCCTTTAAACGCTACGAGTTGGGGGTTGTTTTTCGTGACGGGCCGATAAAAGCAGGAAGAGTACGGCAATTTTGGCAGTGTGACATTGATACTGTAGGAACTTCTTCATTATTAGCTGAAGCGGAAATATTGGCTTTAATGGAAGAGGTTTTTAAGATATTAAATCTTAAAGTTATTCTTAAAGTAAATAACCGGCTGCTACTCAATGGATTATTAGAAGAAGCAGGTATCACTGAAAAGGAATCAGCACTAATCGCATTAGATAAATTAGATAAAATAGGAGTAGAAGGTGTGCGTGAAGAATTGAAGGCTAGAAAATATTCTTCTAAACAGATTGATGTTCTCTTTAAGTTTATCAAACCAAATATAAGTCTTGCAGAGTTGAAATCAAAAATCAACAGTGATGAAGGAAAGGAAGGGATACAACAGTTAGAAGAATTGTTTTCTTATCTAAAGCAAATGGGTGTTAAAGCTGCCGAGTTTGACTTGTCCTTAGTCCGTGGTTTAGCATATTATACTGGTACAGTATTTGAAGCTTATCTTAAGGATGGAAAATTTAGTTCTTCTTTAGCAGGGGGAGGACGCTGGGACAAGATGATTGGTAAGTTTATGGGAAGCACTCAGGATGTTCCAGCAGTCGGAGTAGCTTTCGGATTAGAGCCGATTATGGAAGTATGGAAAATGACTAATCAAGGGAAGAAAAAAACTCCGGCTAAGATATATGTTTTGCCGATCAACACTCTTAACGAATCGCTCAAAGTAGTGCAAGAGTTACGTTCTGCAGGGATAAATTGCGACTTCTCTTTGGGTAAAAAAGGCGTATCTAAGAATTTAGAATATGCTTCTGCTTTAGGTATTCCTTATGTGGTCATTATTGGGGAAGATGAGCTGAAGAAAAAGAAAGTCCTGTTACGGGATATGCTCTCTGGAACAGAACAATTATTAGCAGTTAAAGATGTAGTTAAGAAGTTAGGAGCAGAAGGTGGATAAACTAAAATTGTTAGGTTTTGCGCTGATTGTTATTATGTGTTTGACTTTTTTTCTTTTTGTCTTTAGAAAAATTAGTTTAATGACCTTCTGGATAGTAGTTTTAGCAGAAGCAGTAATGGCTTACTTTGTCGTACCAAAGTTGAAAAATTTACATTAATTATTTCTCCTACTTTTTAATCTATAATTAACTCACTTTCTTTGATATTCAAATATTAAAAGAATTCATTTCCTTCTCGTACTTCGTATTTACTCATCGCTTTTTGATGCTCAGTGGTGTAAATTTTAGTAATGATAAATTTTTCAGATGTTGTTTTACTCTCAGCATGGATGGTCTGTTCTATTATTTGGCAATGTCCCCAGTAAAGCCATTTATCATCTATATTGTGAACCAAAAAACATCTGGTTGGTGCTGGATGGTAAATCCGCATGTTTGGTTTATGGAATAGAAACACTCTATCTTTAAAGTCTTCAGTAGTAAATGGTTTTACTAAATGTCTTTGCAATTTCAGCTCTTTTGGAAAACCTTGTTCTGTTGTTAACTGAAGTGTATCATTAAATTCAATAAAACTGCCCATGATTCTTCTATGCTCCTATACTCTTTGTATAATAATAATAATAATAATAATAATTATCATTATATTATGCAAAAAATGATGTCATCATTTTTATGATTCTACGATGATTTGTAATTGTATTGTTCATAATCCCACTACTATTTCTCCCGGCATTATCTACCATTCGTCATCATCATGCCTAGTAAAAACTATAGGCTTATCTTTTACAATTGCAGAATGCTCAAATTGAGTAACCATTGCTCCGGTAATCTCTGCTAATGGTGGATATTCTCTAACTACTCCTTGCATTATTAATTCACGCAACCCTAAGGCAGTCGTTCCTTTTCCGAATTTTCTGGTTAAATCACTGAGCGTGAACGGCAGTCCATTTCTTGGCTTCACGAACTGCAATATGTTTCTTGCAGAATTACTGCGCACACTTCTTTCGTTTTCCACCATAAAAACAGTAGCTTTTCCTTTTTCCTTAACTAACCCATCTCCGGGAGTAATAAATGGTTCAATGGCGATAGTCCAATCTTCTTTTAATTCAGTTTTATCTTTATTGTTATACGTTGGAATGGAAATACCACCGTGCACTTTGTATCTACCGATGGTGTGCCCGCAGAGATTTCTGACAGTTGTAAAACCCATCGCTTCTGCTTCAGAATATTGTGCTTCCCCTAACTGCCAGAGTGGAGTTCCGGGACGGACTAATTTATA
>CAZNUS010000021.1:13308-27318 GCA_964576385.1 uncultured Methanosarcinales archaeon
GAATTGATCTTTCAGAATAGTAATCTTTTGGGTTCCAAGCATAATCGGCACATGTCAAACCAGGAATAAGACTAACAAAAGGCAGCGGCATAAAATTAAATGAAATTCCATTTAAATAATCCGCTAAACGTGGATCTAAGCCTTTTAGGGGTCCTAAGTAAATTATGCGTTTCCTGTCTGTTTCATTAACCACCGGAAAATTGTGGCCTAAGAATGGTTTTCTTCTCAACAATTACGTGGCTCTGATCAATTCTGGTAATGGAGAGCAGCTGATTAGACATTTTTTGAACACTACGCACCGAGAAAATCGCTGTTTTAATTAAATCATTGTACTCTTGAGTAAGAGCAATAGTCATTGCATTATCTGCGATATATCCGTTGATATGCACACCTACATCTACTTTAATTACATCTCCTTCCTTTGCGACAGAATTATCATCATCATCAGGACAATAGTGGGCAGCCTGGTCATTAACGGCTAGCTGGGCCCAAGCAATACCTCCATTTAATTCTAGGATCCTTTTTTCACAGAAATCTTTTACCTCTCTAAAAGAAACTCCTGGCTTTAATTTTGCTGCTCCTTCTCTACGTACTTGGGAAGCTATTTTTCCTGCTTTAAGATAACTTTGTAATATTTCTTCTTCCATGGTATATCTTACTTTTATATCTTTTATGGTGCATATTTAGTTAAATTGACCTCTTGACCATGTAACTAAATACGTACTTTTTATGATCTATTTATTATACTTCTTTTTATTATACTTAGTAATCAAATTCCTATTTAAGATAATCACATCCATTTATATCTTTTACTACACTCTGGCACTATCCAAAAAGTGAGTGATGGCAGGTCGCTTGCCTCGTGCTTTCCTTGTTAATAGCGTTGTTCCCAAAAAATGATTTTTTTTAGAAGGAAAGCATATACTATTTCTCCTGAATGATAGCAGTTCTCGGCTCACCTGTAGACCAAATTATCACTCACCAAACGGATAGTGTCTACACTCTATTAAAATCATCTTCATATCTAGTTATATCTCCTTCGTCAAAGTTACCAAAGGAAATCTCTAACACTCTCACCGTTTTTAATTGGGAAGATAAACGATGTTTAGTTAATGTTGGAATAAATACTGCCTCTCCACTTTTTAATGTTCTACTCTCATCACCTATTTCAATGATTGCTCCATCATCCAAAGCAACCCACAACTCCTCTCTTTGTTGATGTGATTGCAGGGAAAGCCTTTTTCCAGGATGGACTTCTAATATTTTAACGGTGGAAATCTCATTATATGTGAACTGTTTAAAATTTCCCCATTGGCGTTTATCTATCATTGGTGCAACTATAAATTGTTTTAATACTTTTAAAGTCTCTAATGGATTCCTTACCGTTATATAATCTACAACCTTAGTGGCTGCGTAATCATTGCCGCCTGGATTAGTCCTATCACCAAGGAACAATATATTTTGTAAAGCTATTTTATGATGTTCTGCGAATCTCTTTATTCCCCATGATTTATCTAATCCTTTTCTGGTAATGTCTATTGAAGTAGTTCCTCCATAGGTTATCTCGTACTTATTCTCATCCAGAATATTTCTGAGAAATAAAATAAATTCTTTTCTTTTTTGTGCATCCGGATCATACGCTTTCTTAAGCTCCAATGGAGCATGCCTGCCTATGGCAGAAAGGGTTATCTGAGTCCCGCGATTTTGGATTTGGTCATCTTTTGTTGTTAATGTCTGTATATTAAATCGTGTAATCAATTTTTCCAATGCAGCTATAATCTCTTTTTTTTCAGAATCAGTTAATTGATAGTTGTAAACCTCCTTCATAGGTTCATTTTGATCAGGTTTAATCTCGATACATCTAGTGCCGGTAGTAGCAAGCAGAAAATGCTTTTCTCTTAGTTGGGAAGAGATCATCTGCTGCAGGTATCCCTGATCAGTACCGCTGATGAAGGCAAATGTGTACCCTTTTCTGATAAGGTTATCTATGGTTTTTGCCATCTCGGGGGTAATTAGATGGCAGGTTTCGCAAATGGTTTCATCTACATCAGTGATAATTACTCTTTTAGTCGATATATGCTCTCCATCTGACATTTCTTTAGCAGTAAATTCCATATATCTAGGCATTTCTTTCTCTTTTTAAAGGATTGTGGAATAAGAGTAGGGAATATGACTTAAGAAGATCTTTTACTAGGGCTATTAAATATTTTTTCGCATAACCTTTATAAATAATGTTCATTCTGAATAGAATATGACGGCCATAGGGGCGTGGCACACCTGTTCCCTTTTCGAACACAGAAGTTAAGCACGCTTCCGTATCTGACTGTACTGCGGTACGCGGGAAATCGGATAAGCTGTCTACCTTTTTTTCTATGATTTTTTGTTATATAAGTTTAAATGTTATTCATTTCAGTGTGGTTGAGGAAACCGTGTTTCCGAATGCCACACGTCTTTTTACCAGATTTTTGAAAAAATCTGTGCGGGAGATGCGGATAAGCTGTCTACCTTTTTTTCTATGATTTCATCTAATAATAGCAAATCTCATTAATTATTGAACATTTGTGAGATTTGCTAAATAGTAAATTGCACATAAAAAGTTCCATTATTTTTGCAATTTACTATAATTCCAATAATCATCATAATAATTCTAATAATGATACTCATCATACTCCTAATCATAATAAAGATAAAATAATCAAAATAATGATCCAAAATATTTCTAGCTACTATTCCTCTGTTTTTATCGTCACTAACATATGCTCTCTAAAGAAATTCATGGTGTGTGGATATTTGTTTATTCTTCCCAAAGTGTGTTTAGATTTTTTATATAAAGAAATTGTTTCTGGGATAGTCAACCCCTTCGTTACCTCGTAACTTATTTTTGGCTCTAAAACTGTGCGCGCTTCTTCTTTGATATTTATGATACCATAATCCTCTGGATGGGTATACATAGGAGCTCCTTTTTGCAAGCCAAAAATTGAGCAGTTGATCAAATCAATATTATCTTTGCTTGACTTCAGAAACTCCACTGTTTCCAGAAATTCTTCCTCAGTTTCCGTAGGAAAACCAAAAAGGATATAGGCAATATTCTTAATACCAGCGGTATGAGAATCAGCTAGCACTTGCCGTATATCTTCTTTTTTTGTTCCTTTTTTCATCAGATTTAATATTCTCTGATTTCCAGACTCTACTCCCCACATTATCATAATCAATCCAGATTCTTTTAGTTCCTTTAAGGTATCTACATTAAATTCTTTAGTTGGCTTTAGTTGGCAGGTCCAATGTACATTTAATGGCTTTAACGCTTGCGCTATTTTTAACAATCGAGAAGCTGAAACCATATCATCAATAAGAAAAAAGTATTTTTGTTTAGACCTTACTACGGTTTCTTTGATTGCTTCTATTTCATATTCTCTGTACTTTTCCGGGCTGTAATGGGTGCAAAAAGTACATAATCTATAATAGCAAGAAACTGATGTTTTAAGAGGAAGGACTATGTTTGGCGTGAAATAATCTTTTAAATGAAACCCTGAAAAATCAGGAATGATCTGTTCACTTTCTTTTTTTAAAATATTTCCTTCCTCTTTAATATTCCTTTTTTTCAAAATATTTTCCTTCCCCTGAACAGTTTTTTCTTCTAGGCCATTTCTCTTTATCGTTTCAACGATCTCTAATAATTCTGTTTCACTTCTTAATGTATAGTCTGCATGGTTTTTTAGCGTCCCGCTAACTGTCGGACCGCCGATAATGGTCGTTACTGTTGGAAGAATGGATTTTAGTTGTTTGAGGATGGCTAAAGCATAAAAGGCCTGACTGGAATAAGCAATGCTGAAGGCAGCTACGTCAGGCTTTTGCTGTGTTATTTTCTGTATTAGTTCTTGGATCAACTCCGGAGAACTACCTTTGACTACTTTTTTATTAGACTGAGAATATGTTTGTGAGGTAATATGTTGATACTCTTCACTCCTTTTCTCATAATCTTTCCACTGCTTAGTGTCCTGAAAGTACTCTTGATACTCCGGAAATTGTACTCTATGAAATTCAAGATTCAGATCAAGTATTTCTACTTCTTGCCCTTTTTTCTTAAGAAATGAGAATAAGCTGGCAAGGGAATAGGGTGGGCTTACTGGAGTGCAGAATGGTGGCCACACTAGGAGTATCTTTGTCATAATTGTCCTATAAACAGGTGTGGTTATTAAAATATTTAGCTTAAAATAGCATATTTTTACTTCTTATACTTCCACAACTCTTTTAAAGCAAATTCTTCTTATTTTTAATAAAAAATAGAGGTGCTAATGAATAAAAATGAAAGCATTAATACTGGCAGCAGGGTATGCTACTAGGCTCTATCCATTAACAGAAAACACACCTAAACCTTTATTAGAGGTAGGGGATAAAGCAATATTAGGGCATATCTTAGAAAAATTAGAGTCTATTAAGGAAGTAGCGGATGTATTTGTTGTAACTAACCACCGTTTTTATGAAGACTTTAGGATCTGGCTTAACCATCATGCTGGCACTAAAAAAATTAAATTAATAGATGATGGAACTCTGAGCAATGATGATCGTCTTGGCGCAATAGGGGACATTAACTATGTTTTAGAAGAAGAAGACATTAATGATGATCTATTAGTTATTGCCGGAGATAATCTTTTTGGGTTTACTTTAAGTGATTTAGTTTGTTTTTTTCAGAAGAAGAATAGCTCGGTCCTAGCTTTTTATGATCAAAAAGATAAAGAAAAGGTTAAGCGAAAATATGGTGTAGGAGTCCTAGCTGAAACTAAGGTAGTTCATTTTGAAGAAAAACCTTGGGAACCTAAAAGCAGTTTAGCAGCAACGGCTTGTTACTTGTTTAAAAAAGATGACTTAAAACATATCAAGAACTTAATTGAACTGGGAAAATCAGATGCTCCCGGAAATATTATCAAATCCCTTGTTGAGGAAAGTGAAGTGCATGGCTTTGTTTTTGATGAGCATTGGTTTGATGTAGGCAGCTTAGACTCTCTGCAAGAAGCTAGGGATACTTATCAACAATCGAAGAAAAGAAAATAATCATTTATTTTGAAACCCTCATCTATTTTAAATAATTATTTTTTTATAAACGTAAATGGCTTAACAATAGCTTAACAGAAAATGAAAATATCTATATTTGGAACAGGATACGTAGGATTAGTAACAGGAGCATGTTTGGCTAATTTAGGGCATGAAGTTCTATGTATGGATATTGATCAAAATAAGGTCGAGCATCTAAAAGAAAAAAAAATTCCTTTTTACGAGCCAGGATTAAAAGAATTAGTAATTAGGAACACAGAAAAAAATCGCCTACATTTTACTAGCAATCCTAAAGAAGCTGTAGATTTTGCTGAAGCTATATTCAATTGCGTAGGGACTCCGGAAAGAAAAGATGGTTCTTCCGATCTTCAATTTGTTTTAGAAGTAGCGGAACTGGTAGCAAAATATGCACAAGGGTATAAACTGCTGATTAATAAGAGCACAGTTTTGCCGGGAACTGCTCGACGATGCCATGAGCTCATTCTCTCAATAAATCCCTACTCGGATGTGGACGTTGTATCTAATCCTGAATTTCTGGCGGAAGGAAAAGCAGTTCATGATTTTACTCATCCTGATAAAATTGTCATTGGAGCTAATAGCAGCAAAGCTTTCGGTATGTTGCGAAAAATTTATACGGGTAGAGTTAGGACGTATATCCCTTTTCTAGATACTACCTGGGAAACAGCAGAAATGATCAAGTATGCAAACAATTCTTTTTTATCAACAAAAATAAGTTTCATTAATGAAGTTGCTAATATCTGCGACTTAGCAGGAGCAGATGTAAAAATCGTAGCCCAGGCTTTAGGCATGGATTATAGGATTAATCCGCGATTTCTTAATGCAGGGATAGGGTATGGGGGAAGCTGTTTTCCTAAGGATGTACGGGCGCTATCTTATTTTGCCAAGGAAAAAAGATATGAAGCAAAACTATTGCAAGAAGTTGATGCAATTAATATTCGACAAAGAAGTATCTTTTTTGAGAAGGTTATTTCCAAATATAAATCCATTAACGGAAAAATATTCTCTATATGGGGAGTCTCTTTTAAACCGCATACAAGTGATCTCCGAGAAGCTCCTGCTTTAGAGTTGATCACCAGGTTGCTAGAACGAGGGGCAGTGGTGAAGATCTACGATCCTATTGCCATTGAAGAAGCAAAGAAATATTTTGAGAATAATAGCAATAAAGGTAATATTATTTTTTCTAATTCTGTAGAAGAATCAGTGGTGGGAAGTTCTGGTATACTCTTAATTACCGAATGGGATGATTTTAGAAATGTTCATTTTTCGGAGTTAAGCAAAGAGATGAAGGAGAAAATTATTTTTGATGGAAGAAATATCTATGAGCCGGAGATGGTCAAAGATGAAGGATTTGAATATTATGGTGTTGGAAGAAACTAAATACTTCCATAAAGATCCTAACTGATTAAGGAGAAGAAAAAAATGAAAATATTAGTTACTGGCGGAGCCGGATTCATAGGGAGTCATGTAGTGCAAGCTCTTTTACAAAGGGGAGATGATGTTGTTATCATCGATGATATGAATAGTTATTATCATGTCGGCCTTAAAGAAGCAAGATTAAACCAATTTAGAGATAAGGTTTCTTTCTATCAGATATCTATCGGTGATTTTGATACATTAAGAGAAGTTTTTGTTAAGGAATGCACACTTCAGCGATTTGATAAAATATGCCATCTAGGAGCGCAGGCAGGCGTAAGATATTCTTTAGAAAATCCTTTTTCCTATGAGAAAACAAACTGTTTGGGTACGTTAAATATTTTAGAACTGATGAAAGAGTTTAAGGTAAAGGATTTAGTTTTTGCCTCTTCAAGTTCAGTTTATGGAGGAAATAAAAAAGTTCCCTTTAGTGTTCATGATAGTGTTGACAATCCTATTTCTGTTTATGCTGCTACTAAAAAGGCCAATGAACTTTATGCTCATGTTTATCATCACCTCTATGGCTTTAATTGTTTTGGACTGCGCTTCTTTACTGTTTATGGGCCGTGGGGAAGGCCTGATATGGCTTTGTTTAAATTCACTAAGGCTATTCTAGAAGGAAAACCTATCGATGTCTATAATTATGGAAAGATGAAAAGGGACTTTACCTATATAGCTGACATTGTTGATGGTATTTTGAAATCACTAGATATGGTTAAAGGCTACCAAATACTCAATTTAGGCAACTCTAATACTGTAGAATTAAGTTATTTTATCGAATGCTTAGAGAAAGAATTAGGGAAGGAAGCAAAAAAAAACTTTCTACCAATGCAACAAGGAGATGTTCCAGTAACATCTGCTGATATTGAAAAAACCAAGGAAGTATTAGGGTGGGAACCTAAAGTAAACATCGAACAAGGTATTAGGGAATTTGTGAAATGGTATAAATGGTACAATCATGCAGATTGATATTTAAAGGCACATTGAAAGAAGCTATAACATATACTCCTGAAATTCATAATATTAATAAAATAATGACCTTAAAAAATTGTGGCGAGAATAACAAAGATATTATCTCTATGAAAATAACTAAAATCTGTGTCCTAGGTTTAGGGTACGTGGGGTTGCCGTTAGCTTTGGCTCTCAGCAAAAACTTCGAGGTGATGGGATTTGATGTGAACAGCTTAAGGGTAAGCCAATTAAATAATAATATTGATAGTTCTGGGGAGATTGCTGATGAAGAATTAAAGCAATCGAATATCATATTTACAACTGATCCTACTCTGCTGAGGGAAGCAGGTATGATTATTGCTTGTGTTCCTACTCCTATTGATTCGTTCAATAAGCCGGATATGGGCTATTTAGAATCAGCTTCCAAAGTTATCGCTGAAAATCTGTCAATAGGGACAATCGTCGTTTATGAAAGTACAGTATATCCAGGGGTAACTGAAGAGTTGTGTGTACCAATTATAGAGAAATATTCCGGTTTGAAATTCGGTGTTGATTTTAAAATAGGATACAGTCCTGAGCGGATGAATCCCGGGGATAAAGAGCATACTATTGGTCGAATCACTAAAATAGTTTCTGGTATGGATGCGGAGAGCTTAGCAATTATAGATTATGTGTATAGTACGATAACTACCACTCACAAAGCTTCTTCTATAAAAGTTGCAGAAGCAGCTAAAGTCATTGAGAATATCCAACGTGATTTGAATATCGCGCTGATGAATGAATTAGAGATTATATTTGATAAGATGGGGATCAACACTCTGGAGGTAATAGAAGCAGCTTCTACTAAATGGAATTTTCATCAGTACAAACCAGGATTAGTAGGCGGACATTGCATTGGTGTTGATCCTTATTATTTAACGTACAAAGCACAGGAATTGGGGTATCATCCTGAAGTGATCTTGGCTGGAAGAAGAATAAATGATAATATGCATAAATATTACGCAGATAAAATAATTAAGAAGTTACAAAGTACTGGTGGAAAAAGCGTGATGATCCTGGGAGTTACGTTTAAACCTGATGTTTCCGACTGCAGAAACAGCAGAGTAAAGCATCTAATAAAGGAATTAAAAAGTTTTAATTACAATGTTTATGCTTATGACCCCTATGTGGAACAAAGCATGATTGAACAAAACTTTGAAGCAACTTGGTTTAATATAGAAGAGAATATGAATCCCTCCGGCATTGATCTGTTTGTTCTTGCAACAGAACATAAGAAACTGTTAGATATCATTTCTCAGGATTATTTTCCCAAGGAAAAATTAGTATCTCTAAGAAGAGCTAATTAATGAAATACCGTTGTTGATGCAATAAACTAAATATCCTCACTATGATAAAGATCATTAATGCTATAAACTAAATCTACAATACTCAAAAGCTAAATTTATAGTAAAGGACATAATTAATCATATCAAATAGTTATGTCCTTTAGATATAGTTGCGGAGATTACTTATTCAATTATTTATGTCCGCAACTATATAATACTATTTAACCCTTAAATAAAAGATGAAATTAAAAGAATTTGAAGGAAAAAAGCTATTGGAAGCGGTTGGGATACTAACTAGTAAAGGTATTCTAGTTACATCTTCAGACCAGATTCCATCATTTCAAGGCCCCAAAATGTTTAAAGTACAAACCTTGGCAGGTGGTAGGGGGAAGGCAGGTGGTATAAAAGTAGTCAACAGCCAAGCAGAAGCAAAAGATTTTGCTGAGGAATTCTTTAGCAGGACTTTTTTAAATGAATCTATCGCTGAAATTTTAATCGAAGAAAAATTGGATATTGCTCAGGAATTTTATCTTGGAATCATGTTTGACACTTGCAAAAAATGTCCCGTTCTAATATTTAGCTTAGAAGGCGGTGTTGATATAGAGGAGTTGCGGAAGCGTAAGCCGGAGAAAATACACCTTTTGGACATTAATTATCTCCATGGACTTAGTAAATCCCTATTAGAACATTTTTTCAGAAGAATACTCTCCTTGGATACTGAGAGTACTCCTAGATTAAATAAGGATACTACCACTCTTATACTTGACTTAATAGATGTAAGCTTAAAGTTGTATCATTGTTTCCAACAATTTGACTGTCGTATGATTGAAGTAAATCCTTTAATTAGGACAACTGAGCAAAAATTAATTGCAGCAGATGCAGTGGCAGTGTTAGATGACGATGCTGATTTTCGCAGAGAAATTAAATTTTCGGAAAGAACAGACATCAGGAAAGCCACTGCCAGAGAAATAGCTGCCAGGCAAATAGATAAAGATGATTATCGTGGAGTGGCGGGAAAAACTTTTTTGGATCTTGATGGCGATATAGCTATTCTCACTAGTGGCGGCGGAGCATCCATGACTTTAATGGACAGCCTGATCAATTTAGGCGGTAAGCCAGCAAATTTTACTGAATATAGTGGTGATCCACCAACCGAGAAAGTAGAAAAATTAACAAGGATAGTATTGGATAAAAAGAATATTTCGGGGATGCTTATCGGAGGGGTTATTGCTAATTTTACCAATATCGCTGCGACTTTACAAGGGGTATTAAATGTTCTAAAGGAAAGAAAGCCTGATTTTCCCATCGTTATACGCAGGGCAGGACCTCATGATGAAGAAGCAAAAGAAATGATCAATCAAGCTAAGGATGAGGGGTTTGATATCCATTATTTCGATGAAAAAATGCCCTTAACCAGAGCAGCAGAAATTGTTGTTGAGTTATCTGAAAAATATAAATTAGGAAAAGCTCAGGAAGCTGTATGATTTAGAGAAAAGTATTGTGCTATAACCAAGGTGCTACCAATGTCCATATTAATCAATGAAACCACGAATTTTTTAATTCAGGGAATTACTGGAAAACAAGGGACTAGAGCTTGTCAAGAGATGAAATCAATAGGGGCTAAAGTAACTTGCGGTGTGACTCCGGGAAAAGGAGGGCAAGAAATAGAAGGCGTTCCTGTTTATAATACTGTAGAGGAAGCTAGGCAAAAGCACCCTATTGATGCTTCGGTATTATATATTCCCCCTAAGCTAGCTAAGGAAGCTATTATCGAGGCAATAACTGCGGGTATACCTTTGTTAAATGTAGTTACGGAAAACATACCCTTGCATGACATGGCTTATTGTTTAGCTCTTGCTAAAGAGAAAAATGTTCGTATTGTAGGAGCTACTTCGGCAGGGATTTATTCAGTAGGGAGAGTGAAATGCGGTTCAATCGCCGGTGGGAAATCTAAGATCGCTTTTTCACCAGGTAAAATAGGGGTAATGTCACGAAGTGGGGGCATGGCTTGTGAGACTTCTTTAGTTCTAACACAAGCAGGATTAGGGCAGTCTACCGTTATAAGCTTAGGTAGTGATGTACTCATGGGATCTACCTATCTTGATCTGTTACCTGATTTTGAACTGGATATAGAGACTGATGGAATCGTTATTTTTGGCGAGATTGGGGGTACTTCTGAAGAAGATTTAGCTGCTTATCTGATGACCAGAAGAAAAGAAGGAAATCCTTTTCCTAAACCAATCATTGCATTTATCTCTGGGTTATTTACCGAGAAGTATAAGTTTGAAAATGTTTCCTTGGGTCATGCAGGGGCGATTATCGATGGTGAAAAAGGCACTAGGGCAAATAAGGTGAGGGCATTAAATGAAGCAGGAGTAATTATCGCAGGAAAACATCATGATTTAGGAAACCTGATGAAGGAAGCATTGGCTAGGAAGGCACAAAATAGTACTTGAATTTAAGAGAAACTATTTCCTGAGATGCTAAGGTTAGTTATGAGAAATAGGATACTATATCTAAACCTAACAATCAATAAACTCAACAATCAATAAACTCAACAATCAATAAACTCAACAAGAGGGTATATCTATGGAATTTAAGACAAGAATATCTAAAATAGATCAGGAAGATGTCATCATTCGCCAGCAAAAGTTGTCTTCTTTAATCAACAAAGGAAAATTCTCGGACAGCATCTTTTTGCTTTTGTCAGGAAGAAATCCCGATAGCAAAGAAAGTATTTTATTTGAAAAATTGCTAATCAGTATAATCGATCATGGGATGGGAACAACGTCCAGCCTAACAACTCGTTTTGTTGCTTCGGGCGGAAATAGCTTGAACACAGCAGTAGGAGGAGGTATCCTTAGTATCGGAGATTATCACGGAGGAGCTATTGAAAAAGCCATGCAGCAGTTTTATGTCTGGCAAAAGAGTGCAGATCCTGTAAAAATAATTGAAGAAAAAATAAGTGAGAAAGAAGTTATTTATGGCTTTGGCCACAAACACTACAAAGACGAAGATCCACGAGTGATTATTATCCTTAAAGAAATGGAAAAGATTGGTTTCCAATCATCCTTTTTAAAATTTAAAAAAATAGTTGAGGATGCATTTATTAGAGTTAAAGGAAAAAAAATACCCATGAATATCGATAGCGTTATTGCCTTCCTCTTATGTGACTTTGGATTCGATCCACTACTCGGAAAAGGGATCTTTATCATTGGAAGAGTGCCGGGATTAGTTATGCAGGGATATGAAGAGTTGAAATATGAAAAGCCGGTTAGAAGATTAGAAGAAGAAGAAATAAAATTTGTTAATGAGGAATAATGGTTTCTATACTTGAAGCGATTGGTTTAGGCGTCATCCAAGGCATTACTGAATGGCTGCCAGTTAGCTCTTCAGGACACTTAGTTATATTTCAGAGATTGCTAGGGATAACTCAGCCAATTGTTTTAGATGTTTTTTTGCATCTTGGAAGCCTATTAGTGGTTTTTTTTGTTTTTCGTAATGATATCCTAAAATTGATTAGAGGTGTAGCTAAAGGCGAAGCTTTTTATCAAAAATATTTCTTGATGCTAGTGTTGGGAACTATTCCCATAGGAGTAGTGGGTTATTTTTTTAAAGAGTTTGTGGAGAAAGCTTTTGAGAGCATACTTATTGTGGGATGGGGGTTACTACTTACTGGGATTTTATTATTTTCATCTAAATTTCCTTTGATTAAAGAAAAAGGGATAGGTTGGAGAAGAGCATTAGTTATAGGCCTAGGACAAGCGGTAGCAATTCTTCCTGGCGTTTCTCGATCAGGCACAACAATCTCTTTGGGGTTGATGCAGGGAGTTAAACGAGAAGAAGCAGCTAGATTCTCTTTTCTGTTGTTCATTCCAGCAATATTAGGCGCAGTAATTTTGGAATTTCCCACAATTAGTATTATAGAAAATATTCCAGCATTGATAGCGGGAGTCATAGTTACGATACTAGTCAGTTATTTCTCCTTGAACCTATTACTTAAATTGATTAAGAACTCGCAACTGAATTATTTTGGCTGGTATTGTTTTGCTTTAGGGATTATAGTCCTTATGTTTTTAGCCTAGATTTTCTTGAGGATTTTTTTAACTTTTAATAAGTATGGGGGATAAATTACAAGTATATTCTCCATTGTTCGAAAAGCTATTTTTCCATCTATCTCTAGGTATTCATGAGCTAAGCGATTGCGGAAACCAGCAGTAGAAGCAAGAGAGCGCAACTCTTCTTCTGTAAATAATCCAAAATTTTTTAATTCTATAAAACTATCATAATAACTTAATCCCATTTTTCCCTTGATTTGCAGAATCTCCTGGTTGAGTGAAACAGCTAATTCTACTACTTCTTCTGCTTTTTTCTCAGCCGCATAGAGTAAAAACTCCTGCATATTCTTATTCTTATGATGTTCTTGGAGAATCTGTTTAAGTTTATCTAAAAGTAACGTAATCGATTCAATTTTACTCTCTAAAACAATCATCTTTTCATTCATGCTTTCACCGCTTCAGCTAATTTATCATCCAGTAGGCGGCTGCGGATGCGGTAATACTTCTGAAAATCAATGTAGTCAAAATAACTTTGCCATTTTAGTCTATCATGCATTCCCCTCTTGTTTTCAAAAAGGATTTTTCCTTTGTGCAGAATTTCGTAACGCAACAGATGATTATGAGTTTTGAAGATATTTATCAAGTCAATATCTGCACGATGAAATAATACACACAATTCTTCATAAAGTTTTGTTTCGTTAACTTTTTTTTGTGCATAGAAAGCTAAATCCAAATCACTGTCTTGATGTGTTGTGCCTTTTGCCTCTGAACCAAATATCATAAGCAATTCTAAGTGATACTTTTTAGACAATTTGCTTAATGCTTTGGTTGTTGGAGATTTCATCAGAAGTTGTAATAATTAAACTTGTTTTAAACTTTTCGTCGAAGATTGTTTTTTCTGGGGGAGGTAACGCAAGCTTTTTAAACATTGAAAACTTGTTTATTAAAAATAGGTAAGGAACTAAAAAACATAATTAATATTGTTATGTTTTTTATATCTTGTAGCGACAAATTATTAGAATAAAATTAATGTTCGCTACTAGAAAAACAAAATTTGTTTCTTACTAAAGTAAACGAGGTGTGATGATGAAAAAAGAAATTTTAGTGTTGTTGTTAGTGTTTGGTTTGTTAGTTGTTGGTTGTGCACAGCAGGCTCAGGTTGAAGAAGGCGTGGAAGAAGTTCCTGATGA
>CAZNUS010000022.1:0-23764 GCA_964576385.1 uncultured Methanosarcinales archaeon
TTTTGCTTTTTGTTGTTTTAACAATAATTCCGGTAGGATTTCCTGGAAGCGTTCTTTTTTTTCATTGATGAAATCGATGATATGTTTAGGATTGGCAGCTTGATAATGATTTCTTTTGCCCTCTTTCACAAATGTTACAAAACCTCTCTCGATGAGTTTGTTTAGAGTCATGTGGACGACAGAATTTTGTAATCCACTTTTTTCTAGAATTGGGCCTGCGGTAGAAGTTCCTAGCTCTAATAAAGCTACATACACTTTAATTTCGGCGTTCGTGAGTCCAATATCTTCTAGAATTTTTGTGTTCATATTCTATCAATAATTCTTGCCCTATTTAAATTTTCCTATTATCCTCCAAAATTGGAGAATAAAGGTATATATACTCTTTTAGTAATCACTGAGAGGTAGTAATTTGATAGAGGTCACGGCCTCGGACCTTAAAGAGGCGGAAAAAGAAAATGACAACTAAACAAATAAATCAAGAAGAACAAAAGATTGTAACATTAGCAGAATTAATAGAGCAAGAGAAACCCGATCTTGTTTTTGGTGTGTTTGGGTCAGTACCTAGTGAATCAGGGGGCAGAGATAGATTGACATCTCATGGATATGGTTTCCACAGAGTTGATGATTCTGGACATGGGAGATATGAAATAGATGTTGCTAGGGACACCAGAACAATATTAGCACAATTTGGAGTAGAATGTCAAACGGAGTCTTTTGGAGAGCATAAATCATTAGTACCGGTGCTTGATATTGAACCAGTTAATGGACCAAAATACGATAGGATACTTCCAGTTTATTTTGTTGCTAACTTGGATTGTGCTTTTGGCATACCAGGTAACGGAGCATATGATATGACTGTAAAGTACATCTCTAGAACTGTACGTAATTTAAGACACGTCATTGATGATAAATTTGGATCTACTGAAGTTTTAATGCCAACCATAGTAAGTTCTATGCATAACGAAAGTAGCTGTAGAAAATACTTGGAAGAAGGTATGAAGTACATCCTGGAACAAGGGCTAGATAAAAAAATAAGGATTGTAGGAGTTTAAACAAAAGTAAAAAAACAGAGCACGATAGTAGACATTATTTTTTTTCTTTTTTTCAATGATATTCTTTAATTCACTAAAACTTAACTAAAAAAACGGCAAGAAGCGTTAAAGGTTCTTCTCTGAATATATAACAAACCTGGTAACAAGATGCACAAATTAGTTAAATCTCAAAAATACAAGGTGATATATTGACCCCTTGACCATCTAACTATACGAGAGGAAATTAATATTCGGATATCTAATGAGTAATTTCCTCTGAATATAGCGCCGGATAAACTACGCATATTTACTTCCGCCGCTATAAATACATACGCCATAAATAAATAGGCTAACCAATGGAAGAAAATATCAAACAAGAAAGAATAGAAAAACTGATCACTTTTATTAAAGAAGCAGACAAACTGAAGCATGTTGACAGAGCAGTGTATACTTCTGAACAAAACAATACCATGCGGAAGGAAAACTCCGCGGAACACTCTTGGCATTTAGCATTAATGACTGTTGTTTTGCGAGAATATTTCCCGAATCTAAACCAAGAAAAGATTCTTAGGATGTCTTTAATACACGACTTAGTTGAAATTTACGCAGGAGACACCCCTATTTTTGATATAGAAAAAAAGAAAACACAGGAAGAACGGGAAAAGAAGGCTGCAGAAGAATTATTCTCTCTTCTTCCCCATAACCTAAAACTGGAATTTACTGCCCTATTCTTTGAGCTAGAAGCGGAAGAAACAGCAGAAGCAAAAATAGTAAAATCCTGTGACAAAATACATGGATTATTACAAAATATAATTACTAAAGGAAGGGGTTGGAAAGAGAATAATGTTTCGTTAGAATTTATACATAAATTTCATGAAGGAAAACATGAACATAATGAACCGATTAAGCAATTATACCAGTATCTCGCTAAAGAAGTACAGGAGAAGAATCTAATAGAAGCTCCATCAGGAATAAACTACTTGGCGGGATATAGGCACGGTAGGTCATAATCATTACTTTACAATAATTCTTATAAACCCTTTACCAAGCATAAATATTTTGATGGATGGGAAACTGGTACTTGACGATGGCTCGGTTTATTCTGGTTCTGTTTTTGGCTTCCCATCATCAAGCTCTGGAGAGGTCGTCTTCACCACCGGAATGGTCGGTTACCCTGAATCGCTGACTGATCCATCTTTCCGCGGCCAAATTCTAGTCTGTACGTATCCGCTTATAGGCAATTATGGTGTTCCTGGAAATGAACGAGAAAATGAAACCGGCCTTCTCAACAATTTTGAGTCAGAAAATATCCATATCAACGGCTTGATCGTCTCTGATTACTCCGCCGAGCACAATCACTGGAATAGCAAAACAAGCTTAAGCAACTGGATGTACCAGCAAAAAATACCAGCTTTACAAGGAATAGATACTAGAGAGTTAACTAAGAAAATAAGAGAACATGGAGTGATGCGAGGAAAGATTGTTATTGATAAAGAAGTAGATTTTACTGATTATGGACAATTAAATCTTGTCAAAGAAGTAAGCATTCAGGAGAAAGTAACTTACAAAAAAGGACCGACTAAAATAATCCTAGTTGATTGCGGAGTTAAAAATAATATTATCCGTCATTTTCTTCAAAGAGATATTACTATTATAAGAGTTCCTTGGGATTATGATTTTTTAAATGAAGAGTTCGACGGAATATTTATTTCTAATGGCCCTGGTGATCCAAAGCAGTGCGTTAAAACTATTGATATTTTGAAAAAAGCTTTGTGTATAGATAAGCCCATATTTGGTATCTGCTTAGGAAACCAATTGTTAGCTTTAGCATCGGGAGCAGACACTTACAAATTGAAATATGGACATAGAGGGCAGAACCAGCCTTGCATAGATTCCATAACAAATCGTTGCTATATCACTTCACAAAACCATGGGTATGCCGTTGATGAAAATACCTTGTCGGTGGAATGGGAGCCTTGGTTTAGAAATGCTAATGACGGAACAAATGAAGGGATAAGGCATAAAACAAAACCATTTTTTTCCGTCCAGTTCCATCCAGAAGCAGCTCCCGGGCCAACGGATACGGAATTCTTGTTTGATCTGTTTATAGAGATTGTTAAAAAGAAGAAACATATAAATTGTTAAATAAATTGTTAAATAAATTGTTTTAAAAAAGTAGCGGAAAAATCATAAAAATGTTAAACTTAAGCAAATTATACTTGGACTCGCAGGAAGTTTCTTCAATAGATAAACTTAGGCTAGCTTTTATTACCCCTGAATTTTATTTAGCTCAAAATATCGATGATTACACTGCTAGCTGTCCACACCTAGAATTTCAACCATTAAAAATTATACCTTATTTAGTCCTTGGTTGGCCGCCTGCTGCTTTAGTAATAATCCAAAATGTAGGTGTAACCGCTAAAAGAGATAGGACTTTTGACATTGATGATACCAGTGGGAGAGAATCAATGCTCTTTGATCCAACAGAACATTTTCGACCGGAGGATTCTGTGTATCAGTTCATCAAGAAAAGAGGATATAATAATCGTCATGACGATTACTCAATAATTGCGGCGTGGAGATATCATGCAACTCTTGATGGTGGTAAGTCGTATATTGCAGATATTATCCCTGGAAGATATATACTTGGCCAAAAAAGAAAAAGGGGAACTAAAGCGACTCTTGTGGAAAGAATTTTATCTATTGTCCCTTCACCTTTGCCGGAGCCGTCATGATGAATCTAAAAAAAGTTTTAATCTTAGGAAGCGGAGGCCTTAAGATAGGGCAAGCAGGTGAATTTGATTATTCCGGCAGCCAAGCTATCAAAGCCCTAAAAGAAGAAGGGATTTATACCGTATTGATTAATCCGAATATTGCTACTATACAGACTAGCGAAGGATTGGCCGAGCAGATCTATTTTTTACCAGTAACTGCAGAATTTGTAGAGAAAGTTATCGAGAAAGAAAAACCTGACGGCATACTGCTATCTTTTGGCGGACAGACTGCCTTAAACTGCGGGGTAGAATTATTTAACCAAGGGATATTAGCAAAACATAATGTAAAAGTTCTAGGAACAAGTATTGAAGCCATTAAGAAAACAGAGGATAGGGAATTATTTGTACAAGAGCTGGAAAAGATCAAGGTAAAATTTCCTAAAAGCACTGCAACTATAGATCTTCAAGAAGCGCTGTCTGCTGCAGAAAAAATAGGTTACCCTTTAATGGTCAGAGCAGCTTATGCTTTAGGCGGCAAAGGTTCTGGAATTTGCCGCGATGAGAAGGAATTGATGAGACGCTGTCAGGAAGCATTTGCCGAATCGCCACAAGTTCTCATCGAAGAATGGCTTGGTGGATGGAAAGAAGTAGAATATGAAGTTGTTCGGGATGCTTATGATAACTGCATCACTGTCTGCAACATGGAAAATTTTGATCCTCTGGGAATACACACGGGTGAAAGTATTGTGGTTGCTCCTTCACAGACCTTAACTAATAGAGAGTATCATTATTTAAGGGAAGTAGCAATAAAAGTTATCCGACATTTGGGAATCATCGGAGAATGCAATATCCAATATGCCTTGGATCCGTACTCTGAAGATTACCGCATCATTGAAGTTAATGCCAGATTGTCGAGAAGCTCAGCACTAGCGTCAAAAGCTACAGGTTATCCTCTAGCCTTTGTGGCGGCAAAATTAGCGTTAGGTTACTCTCTTACCGAAATAAAAAATAAAGTAACCAAAAAAACACAAGCATGTTTTGAGCCAGCATTAGATTATATTGTGGTAAAAATACCGCGCTGGGATCTTAAAAAGTTTAAGAATGTTGATTTTTCTATCGGCACGGAGATGAAGTCAGTAGGGGAAGTTATGGCCATCGGAAGAACATTTGAGGAGGCTCTACAAAAAGCATTACGCATGCTCGGAACAGGCATGGAAGGGTTAGTTGGAAATAAAAATAATATTCAGCATTTAGGGAAGGAATGTATAGATAAAGAATTAGAAAAAAAAAGGTTAGATAAGGAATTGGAAGAGCCAACGGACAAAAGAATATTCTATATTGCTGAGGCTATGAAGCAAGGAATATCCATTGCGGATATTTATGCTCAAACTAAAATAGACCAATGGTTCCTATACAAAATAAGGAATATTGTCGACTGTGAAAAAGAGCTTTCAGAGACAGGGTTCCAATCAGATAAATTTGGGCGAGAACTTATTCTGAAGGCAAAGCAGTTAGGATTTAGCGATGCGCAGATTGCCCAGCTGAGTGGAAGCAGTGAAGCATCAGTGAGAGAGTTAAGAAAAAGTTTAGGTATAATACCCTCAGTTAAACAAATAGATACTTTAGCGGCAGAATATCCTGCCCAAACCAATTATCTATACCTCACTTATAATGGACAAGGAATAGATGTACAATGCTCCACAAATAGTGTGATGGTCTTAGGGAGCGGCGCGTACAGAATTGGCAGCAGTGTTGAATTTGACTGGTGCTGTGTTAATGCCATCTCTACATCTAAGGAATTAGGCTATTCTACCATAATGCTGAACTGTAATCCTGAAACGGTAAGTACTGATTATGATATCTGTGACAAGCTTTATTTTGAAGAAATAAGCTTAGAAAGAGTTATGGATATCTATGAATTAGAAAATCCCCTAGGAGTCATTATCTCCATGGGCGGACAAACTCCTAATAATCTGGCTATGAAATTATTTAAGAAAAAAATACGGATACTAGGAACATCCCCTGAAAACATAGATAACGCAGAGGATAGGCATAAATTTTCCCAACTGCTAGATTCACAAGGGATAGATCAACCACCTTGGAAAGAATTAAGCACCGTAGATGAAGCTAGAACATTTTCTAATAATGTAGGCTATCCAGTATTGATCAGACCTAGTTATGTTCTCAGTGGAGCGGCGATGAACGTGGTTTGGGATGATGAAAGCCTTACAAGATATTTAAGCGAAGCCGCAGAAGTAAATCCAGATCACCCTGTCGTGATTAGCAAGTTTATAGAAAATTCTAAGGAAATAGAGATAGATGCCGTTGCAAAAAATGGCCAGATCATGATTTATGCTATTTCTGAGCATATAGAAAATGCAGGTGTTCATTCAGGAGATGCTACTATGGTTCTTCCCGCGCAGAAATTATATCTGGAAACAGTTCGGCAGGTAAAACATATTGCCAGTAAAATAGCAATCTTATTAAAAATAACCGGGCCGTTCAATATTCAATTTCTAGCTTACAAAAATAAAGTGAAAGTTATTGAATGTAATCTACGAGCTTCTAGGAGTTTTCCTTTCTGCTCAAAAGTGTTTAAATATAATTTTATCGATTATGCAACCAGAGCCATCTTAAATGCACCATTACAACCAGTTGAGAAGTCTTCTTTAGATTTAGATTATGTGGGAGTTAAAGCTGCCCAGTTTAGCTACTCCAGACTAAAGGGAGCAGACCCAGTATTAGGAGTAGAGATGGCTTCTACTGGTGAAGTTGCTTGCTTAGGCACGGAGTCAAATGATGCTTTTCTCAAAGCATTACTTTCCGTCGGGTTAAAAATACCTCAGAAAAATATCCTGTTATCTACCGGCCCCTTAGAAAGCAAGGTACAATTTTTAGAAAGCGCTAAAATACTGGAAAAACTAAAGTATACATTATTTGCTACTCTTGGAACGGCTGCTTTTCTTCGAGAGAATAACGTTGCTGTAGAGACATTGTACTGGCCGCAAGATCATCAGGAGCCAAACATTATGGATCATTTAAAGGGAAAGAAAATAGATTTGGTCATTAATATCCCCAAGAATAATACCCGCCAAGAATTACGTAATGGTTATCTTATCCGCAGGGCAGCAGTTGATTTTGGTGTGTCGCTCATTACTGATATACATATTGCCAAGAAATTTGTAGAAGCGTTGGCGGATTATCAAGAGAAAGGATTGGAGATAAAAGCCTGGGGAGAGTATTGGTAAGGAAAGGGTTTTGGAAATAGTTATTATGTCTATTTTTTTCCGTCGATAAGTACACTTCTTGCGGAGGAACTATCAAGATTTAACACATTTGCTATAGTTAAATTTAAATAAAAACAGAACTATTTTGAGGGTTATGGGACAAACATTTGCAGAAAGGCATCTCCCTACTTTTTTAAGGTTGTTTGGATATCAAGCTACTGAACCAATAGAACCTATTGTTGAACCGCCAAAAGAAGTCATTCCTGAATTAGAACAACTGGTAGGAACACCAGAACGGATCGATACTGGAGCTGTTATCCAAGTAAGGCCTGAGTTTGTTTATGAATCCATGTTTTTTGAGGTGTATGTTGCTTTTCCAACAGCAGAACATCCATTAGTACATGATGCACAACAACAAAAATATATTGGAGTAGATGTTCCTTGGACATCATTCAGATTTTCTGACAATTATAATGAACCTCATTCATTAAATTTACCACATTCTTGTGTTTTTGCTCGTGGTTATATGGGTGTTGAAGGTTACCTTGCACATAGAGTTACTGTATTCCCCGGAGAAGGAGATGCTGAAATGGCAACAGACCGATATCATAAAGTTCATATATTCAGAGAGGGAAATCCGAGTACTAGTATTGTACAGGCATTAGCAGATAATCGTCTTCAACCACCTGCTTGGAAGCAAAACAAAAGCGCATTTCTGATAGGTGATAAGGACAAAGGAATTTTAGCAGAATATATTGCCAAGCATCTTGAACCTATCTTAAAATAAAACTTATGTTCTAGTTAACCTGAAAACGTTGAATGAAAACAGATGATTACACGACGGCAATTATTAAAAGGAGCAGCAATTGGTGTACTAGGATTAGGGGGAAGTTTAATGTATCTAAACCAAGAGATGCAACCAGCTCCAGAAAAGCCAGGATTAGTTCTCTGCGATTTACATGCACACCCTGCAAATTATTGGTCATTAGAAGACACTGTGGCATTTTTAAGCTCGCCAGGATTAATTGGATTAGGACATGTTAACGCTACCTCTAGAAATTTAACGTATGAACAAGCAGTAACATTAGTTCAATCAAGGGGTGATTTTCAAGAAATAACTCCCGGGAAATTAGCTAAAGTAGGAAAAGGATATTTCTGTCGAGCACAAGAAGTAGGAGCCGGCGTTCATGACTTAGTAGTTGTAGGATGGGATGGAAATTATTTCCCAGAGTTTAATGATTATAAAAGAGCGTTGGAAGAAATACGATCACATAAAGGTACAGTGATATTAGCCCATCCTGATGTTATTGCTTCGGGCGGGTTTGAATTTCGGCTGGCTAATGAACAAGAATCAATAGAGGCATGGGAATTATATAGCCTTGTTGATGAAGTAGAAGTGCATAATGCGCATAATATAGATATTTTTCCAGTATTTGCTTCTATGAAAAGAGCTAATGCTCGAGCACAAAATAGATTAGAAGATTATAATAACCGAAATCAAGAACGTAGAAAAAAAGGAATTGCTACTTCTGATACTCACCGCCGAATGGAACAAGCAAAAATATGCGGAGTATATATTGAAGAGAAATTAATCGAAGAAAGTGGTATGGAAGGTATAAGCCAAGCATTACGCACCGGACAATTTGAACGTTATGGTGAATTTCGTGATGGGCCTTATGTCAGCAGGTCCAGCTGGTTAAAAGGGATAGTCTGGGAACAGTTAGTTGGAGGAAAATTCTAAATTATGGGAAAGTGGGAGTATACTTCTCTAGTCTACATCTCTTTGCAAGGCGTAAGCGATATCACGAACTTCTCTTAACCTATCCCTGCTTGAATCATCTATACTAAGAGTAAGTGTGCCATGATTTATAGAACATCGTGGTTCCGGTAAGTTTAAAGCATTATAAGCTCTTCTCATCTGGAAAACAATTCTTTTTAGAATGTGTGAAGATCGCGGACCAGTTATCCCTTCAGTCCAATGTTCTTGCTCTGTTACACAGACTGCACCTGTTTCAACCAATGAGTCTAACCTAGAAACAACCAAAGGATCATTGCGATGAAGAAATGAGTATAATGCTAAATTAAAATTGTCAGTAGTACCTTCTCGCTCTTCTTCCTGCCCTATAGTAGCAGTTGCGGTGTATAATCTTTCTTTTAATTCCGCTATTTCTTCAATGGTGGAATAAGCTCGCAGATTATTGCCTACACCGAATTGTAATTCCAATTCTTCCCTCACTGGATTATTCCTTATCCTTTGTTGTACTTGTTTTAACAATTTAAGATAAGTAGAGAGTCTACTTTGTTCACGATAGAGGAGGATATCAGGATTTACCTGCACTAACGCAGGAGCATAATCTTGGCCTACTCTCGCATCTAATTTATCATGCAGATCAGTTAGCTCATCTAAAGAAACTCTAGCTGCATAACGCTCGGCTATCTCTACCGGTAATTGAAAAAGGTCAGTAAGATAACTTAATACTTCAGTACGCTGATCAGCAGACCTATCATTAATACCTCCAGAGCTGCCTTCATTGGAAGAAGCAGAAGGATTATCACCAAAACCAGCCGTAGATAAAGATGTTCTCCCTAAAGATTGCTGCTGAACAGGTATAGGCGATGGGGAATATAGATAAGTCTTTACTTTATCACTTAATCCTGAAGACAAATAATCCCTTTTCTTCATTTTTCCAATAATTCTTTCAAAACGACCTCGTTCACGCGGTGTTTCTGGTAATGATAAAGAGCGTAGAAATGGACTAATGTCCGGCGAGTCTACAAATAGAGAGGTTTGAAAATGAAGAGAATTAACTTGGTCTAAGAAACGCAAATAAAATTCTTTTTTACCCCGTTCTGTAGAGTCAGTTCTCCCGATCTCCAGTAATTCGGCAACAGTTCTTCGAGTATATCTTTGAGTTACTGCTTCCCTAACTTGAATATCTAGTTCATAGAATAATTTTCTACCTTCAATTCCTGCACGAGAACGGTCTTTAACATTTTGTTTTACACTGATAGCAGAAGCAGTACTATACCTCCCATGATCTAAAGAGCAATGAAGTATTAACTCTACCCCTAACCGAGAAAATCGCTTCATAGTGTCATCTCGATGCAATAAAGTATCAAATTCTACATCAATCTCCTGTTCTAATCTACTTTCACGATCTAAAACAGCCCTGTCATATTCTTCAAAAGGATCATTTTTCTTCATCAAAATAAACAAAAGAGAGTTTATTTTTAAAGTTATCTTAAAAAGTGGTCTTTAAGAAGTAGTGATTAAATCAGGAAACAATCATTATAAGAAAGTAGCGACAAATTTAAAAATAAATAAAACAAATCGTTGTTTGTTTTCTGGTATAGTAACTGATATTTCTGTCAGTGACTATAGAATGTAGTAGATAAGGTAAAATATGGAACAACAACCACTAGCTGACATATCTTTTGCGGAAGTACAAACAGAACTAAGAAGACTACAACAAATTAGGCCTGATGCTGAATCATGGGAAAAATACCTTTCTCAGGCAGAAAAAGATCTACAAGAATGGAGACGTAGTTCAGGAAGAGCACAAAATTACACCGCTGAAGAATTAGCGGAAGCTCGTTTATTCAAAGAGAAAGTACAACAATATGAAACAGAAAATTTAAGAAGTCTTCAAGATAGAAACGGGCTTCACCAATCAGCTATTGCTGTTGCAATTATAGAAAGTGGTTTAGCCGAGCGAATGATTTATGAAGGTAAACAAGGAAGAACATTTAGTATTTTAGAAATTTGTTCCCGGTTAGCCCCAACATTAACTTTTCCAGGAGCATCAAATTATTTAGATATAGGTACTGTCCCATATAACAGGGAGGCGCGAGTTGTCCTTGGAGAACAGCCTTTACCACATTATGTTTCTGTAGAAGCAGCTAGGGGAAGCGCAGAAAATATGCAAAAAAGATTTGGCAGCCACTATGTTCTAGCAGAAACTTCGGCAGCACCTAGGACATTTCATAGAGAAGACGTGGCAAAATCAAGACGTAATCCTGAAGTGCATGTCTATTCATTAAAAGGAACCGAATCTAGACCGCTGAAGGTAGAATTTCCAGGAGTTCATCTCCGCTGTGAGTTTGATGCGCGAGTAAGGGAAGTATTATTTCAGCAATTGCAGAGGTTATACTCATGATCAGCAAAGCAGAGATAGCTAGAAGTCTTGAACTCTATCTAGCTACAAAAAGACTACAAAGGGAAGAAACTGCCCGATTAGAACTTACAAAAGAACCATTATTTAGAAATAAGGAAGATGTTGCTCGCGTGGTAGTAGCTTTTGGTTCTTACGATCCTTTGACCAAGGCACATGAAGCCTTGTTTATGCGCGGACTGACGACAGCAGGCCATGCAGGACTTGATGAACTGTTGATTGCTACGCCGACAGTGCACTTTGATAAAAAACCTGATTGGACTAAAAATGCAGCCATATATGATCGTGTTCATGCTCTGGAAGGTTTCGCCAGCTGTTACGGTAATGTGGCATTGGGATTGTTTAACAGACCTTTTTTTGCTGACTTAATTGACAGCATCAAAGCAACTTACAAAAGTGCCCAAGTATATTTCGTAGTAGGAGTAGATGTTTTAGAAAAGATAGTTGATCCTGCGGGATATTCTAGAAAAGGCTTAGACCCTGATAAGATGATAGAACGTTCCATGCAAGCTTCTTACTTAGTAAGTGAAAGAACTATGAAAACTGATAACGGTTTAAAGGTAGTCACATTAGATGATCTACGCCAAAATTATCCAGTTCTGCAATCTGAAAAAGTTGTTGCAATTGATCTGCATGGTGATTATCCAAAATTAGGTATCCCTATCCAAGATGTTAGTTCTACACTGATAAGGAATAGACGTAATGCTGGATTACTAGTTGAACACTTAGAAGCAATAGGCATCAGTGAATTTGTAGATCGGCGGAGCATGTATCTACAAAATCGAACTACGTATGCTGCATTAGTATATGCTAGACAACGATTCGCTGATCAGAATGAAGGAAACCCAATTGCAACGTATATTGATCAATTAATGGATCATCTGCGTTTACTCGAGGGTGATCCATCGCTTAGAGCTCAAGAGATTAGAATGGCTGAGCGCATAAGTTAAGTTGAGACCAATCAATACAAAATATTGTTTCACTTAGAGATTATACGTTTTAGACAGATATGTTTTCATGGTTTTAACTTGTTTCTTTACTTCTTTAAGAACACTATCATTTACCATATTTTTCTTTGCATAGTTAATAATTGGCCTAACGGATTGAATCTTTCTACCAAATTTGTCCATCCAATCATGACGTGGAAAGATCCATAGATGAAAATGATGTTCACTATCTTCATTCTGGAACAAATAAATTTCTTTTATATTGAGGGCATCTTTCATGCCTTTAGTAACGGTACGAACTAAACGAATAAACTCAAGTGCTTCTTGGTCTGTAAATTCCGAGATAGATTTAACATCCCTTCTAATTTCAATAATAAAAAAACCAGGGATGGGAGACTCCCAATCTTGATGAATATCAAAAGATTTAGTAACAAGAATCTTGGAATCAGGAAACAAAATCTTACTATCCATTAGCTAATCACCAATAATCTTTAACCATTTGATGAAGTTCCTCATGGACTAACCAGAGAACTAGAATAATAGCATCAATGCTGGCAGCATACGAATGTATACCCCACTGCGGGCAAAACCCAGAAGAAATTACATTTTGGCTGAACGGCCAGAAAAATGTTTTATACCCTCCATAAAGGCAATCTAGGATTATATGAAAAAATAATCCGACGGAAGTTACATAACAAATCTTGCTCCAATTTTTTTGTTTTAGGTAATGGAAGCTAACTCCAACAATTAAAAATAGAATAGGCCAAAATAAAGAATGAGTAAACGTGCCATGCAATGATACAGAACGTCCAGTGAGAAAATTATATCCCCACGTCATAATGATATCTATGTCTGGAAGCAACCCAGCAATACCGCCAATGACTAAAAGATAGCGTGGAAAAGCTTTTTTGCCAAAAACATAATGCCGAAAGAAATCTAAAACAATAATCGTAAGTATAATATGAGTTACCGCTAAAGCCATAAAGAGAAGTAAAATAGTTGAGGATTTAAAGGTTGCTATTTTGGAAACTATCCAAAAAGTGAGTAAAACATCTCCCTGTTAGTTTCCCCCGAGTACTTGGAGGAGTTGGGTTTTAGTGCAACGTTCGGCGAAGCCAAAAAATCCAAAGTAAGTGGGCGATAATCACTTCATACTTTCAATCTTACATTCTTTATGCCTTGACTGAATAAAATATAGCAAAAAAGAAAGCTGTTCAGAGAGTAATCCCCATAAAAAAAATAAAACAAAAGAAATTCCAAATATTGCAAAAGGTATTCGGCTATCTATGAAATTAAATTTTTCATTCCAAACCACTAAACCAGCACCAATTAAAAAGGGAATTCCAATTATTGCTCCACTTTTAAACCAAATGAAAAACAAATTTCCTCTCTCACTATTCAGATATTGGAAAGATTCCCTAAATGGAATACCTCTATGCCTATCTTCAAATGCTATACTTGCGAGATTTATATAGGTATAATATTTTAAAATGATTAGTAACCCATATAATGAAAGTCTTCTCAATGTGTCCATAAATGAAGATGGAATGGAATTATTTTCATCGTCTTTAATAAAAAGAAAGATTATCCAAACCAAACTTAAAATTGCTATAAAAGGGATTGCGTAAATATAATTAATCATCATATCTAAAATAAAATTGTTTTTTGCTCTATGGAAATATCTTTGTAAGATTTCACCTAAAGCAAGGTAACCCAAAATAAAAAAGGAAAAACAAATGAAGCTCACCAGATACGGATAAATCAGAATTGTCCATAATCCCAAATGCAAATTATTTATAAATCCCAAAATATAAAAAGTTTTAAATTCAAATACTAAAAAAACAATAATAAAAATAATTGAAATAATATATGGTAATGCAAGAGAGAAATTCTTCTTTAAGACTTTCAATGCGTTAATATCTTGTTCGTAAGGGTGCGTTAATTGATATAAATAAGGGTTATTCTCTATTTGCTCCTGCCCTTTCTTTTGTTTTTCTTATAAGTTCTTGTTAGTAAATAATTTTATCATGTAATAAACAAGACCTCCTCCAAAAAAAGTAATACTCAAAGAACCTGCAACATATCCCTTGATAGGATCATCGCTATCTTTTGCAATAAATAATATACCTAAACCTAGAAATATAAACATCAAACATCCAAGAACAACAACCAATATATTTTTTAATCTATATTTTTGTTCTTGTTCCATTTTATAAGATAAGCTACTTTGAACTAAATAAAGCTTTCTTGTTTGTGTACATATTTAGTTGGCCGTCAATATTGAAAATTGTACAAATTAGTTAAACCTCAAAAATGCAATTTTATATGTTGCTGGTGAGAGCAACATTCAGGTGAAAATCCGAAGGCGTACTTATCGGAAATAGCTATATTATCGATTATTTTCACATCTGTTCCTGTCACCATAGCTTAGCTGAATTGACATCTTGGCCATCTAACTAAATACGTACTTGTTTGTCGATCCTTCGAGCCCGCCCGCTTATTGAAATTAACACCTATTGATCCTTATTAACGATAGCAATTCTCGGCTCACCTATTGACCAAGCTATCACTCACAGAGAGGATAGTTCCTGTTTTTGAGAAACTGGTTTACTTTTGCATATTCTAATCCAAAATCAAGCTCTCCAGAAACACTAATAATAGGAATGCACCTTTTATCAGCTTCAGTCTTATAGAAAGCGAATGTATACTTTTGTTGACGTTTTATTGTACTTTCCGGTGTGGGATATTCTCTTAACCTTACCCTATCTAAACAAACTTCAAGGGATGCAACCACGTAGAGCATTCTTCCGTTATTACTTCCAAAAAAGGCATTGATAATACCACCTAAAAATAATTCCGGCCAGTCATTAGCGATCTCTAGGATGGTATCATCACAAGTAGGAAGGGTAGCAATTAGCTCTCTATAAAATGGCTTTAATTCATCTCCAATTAATTCTGCTTTTCCTGTCCTTCTTAGAAAATCAATAACCAAAGTTCTAACATCAAAAGAAGAGACGCCAAACTCTTGAGAGATTCTTTCTACTAACGTGCTTTTTCCGGCACCAGCAGGACCACAAACCAGTAATTTATAATCTAATCTGTCCATATTTATTCTTCTTATTTATGATAGGGCTCATTCTTGATAATCGTAAATGCGCGGTATAATTGTTCAAGAAACATCACTCTAGCCATTTCATGAGGCAACGTCATTTTAGATAACGATATTTTCTGCTGGAATTGATTAAGATAATCTCTAGGAAACCCTTCTGCCGGACCTAAAACAAAAGTAATTTTTTTTTCGGAAAGGATAGTTCTCTCTATAAAAGCAGAAAATTCCTGAGAAGTAAATTCTTTGCCTTTTTCATCTAAAGCAATAAAATAATGTTCAACTTCCGGAAGCTTGTTCATCTCTAGATATTCAACCCGATAATATTTTTTAAGGCGAGAAAGATAATCAGATATTTTTTCTTTGGCAGAAGAATCCTTAACTTTTCCTATTCCGATAATTTTGATCATAAATAATACCTCTGTTTAAGGAGTAGGCATGAACAATGGACCTGCCGGCAGGCAAAGGAAGAACTGTTCCTTTGAGCCGTCAGCTCCATGAACAATGGACCTGCCGGGAATCGAACCCGAATCTCACCGCTGCCAGCGGTGTATAATAACCATTATACGACAGGCCCTTAATGCAAAAAGAAATAACGCTGTTTTTTAAAGTTAACCTATGAATTATATTAAACTGCATTGCCAATTTAATAAACAAGACGCAATCTTTAAAAATAAGCTGTTCTTCTGCAGGAGATAAACGAATAGTATCATATTTTAAAAATAAAGACTGTTTAAAATTTTAAAACAGCAGGTGTAAAAATGGTAAAAAGAAAAGTGTTGTTTTTGGTGTTGGTTACATTAGTAGCTCTTCATTTAGCAAGTTTAGTCTCTGCTGCAGAAGTTCCAATATTAGCCATTCCTGAAAATGGAACGGTTCCCTTAAAAGTTACTTTTGAGTTAGAAACAAATCTAGATGTTACTTCTTATGCCTGGGACTTTAATAATGATGGTATCACTGATAGTACCGTAAACCAACCTGAATATATCTTTTCAACACCAGGCACCTATATCGTTAAAGTTAATGCTACCACCAGTTCTGAAGAATATCTAACTGGACAGAAAACAATTGTAGCAGAAGCAGCCAAAGAACCGCTATTTCAAATATCGGCATTAGCATCACCAACAAAAGGAGTAGCTCCTTTAACCGTGCAGTTCACTGCCTCTGCCTCAACTGAAAATAAGGTTGCTTATGCATGGGATTTCAACAACGATTTAGTTATAGAAAGCACTTCTCAAGATACTTCTTACACCTTTAACACCAGTGGAGAACACGAGGTTAACTTAATCGTTACGGATACCAATCAAAATACTGTTACTAAAAAAATGACTATTTCAGTACAAGCTGCACCCAACGGAGGGTTAAATTATTCCTCATATTTCCCAAAAACCCTAGCTGAAGGAGATAATGAGATAACATTTATGGTGATCAATACAGGGCAGGAAGTTGCCAAGGATATAACTGGTAAGATTATCGGGGAATCAATTAAATTTGTTTCTTCAACAGCCATTGGGAGCCTTGCACCAGGAGAAGAAGATTCGTTAACTGTTAAAGTAAATATCCTTAAATCAGGACTACTACCGTCTACTTTAAAATTAGGTGGAAAAAGTTTTCCTCTAGAATTAACTGTTATTGAATCTGTGAAATATGATAAACAAGCTTTACAAACCAGACTAAATGAGCTAAAATTAACATTTCAAGAGATAGACAGCCTATATTATGATAAAAAATCGCAGGATTACTTAGTTTCAGAGATATTTGAGAGTATAAAATCTGCTAAAGAAAGATTGCAGGATGCGCAACAGCAGATCCTAACTAACGAGTTATCTAAAGCATCAGTAAGCTTAGATTTATTGGCTACCATGACTGAAGACATCAGCACTGACCTTCAAAATGCTAAACAGAAAGAAGTTACACCACTGCAATGGTTGAAAGAAAACGCTTTAGCCATAACCGCTATCGTTGCAGCACTAGGTACGCTCAGCGGAATCCTAGTTAAAGCTACTCGACATGCTAAGAAAATAGGTGAAAATGTTAAACATAAGATTAGCAAGAAAACCGAAAAAAAAGGGCATGAAGAGAAAGCAAAGGAAATAGAAGAACCAGAAAGCAAGTCCGATGAAGAAGAGAAAGAGGACAAAAAAGAAGAAGAGGAAGAAAGTAAAGATTAAGCTCTAATGGTTATATTTTTAGTTTTATCTTTTTAATTTTTTTGAAGTTTCTTTAACAATAAACTGTGTTATCCCGAAACTATTTCCCTACGATAAGCTTTTGAATAATATCCATAAAAGGTACATATTAAGTTGGCCGTCAATTTTGGTGAAAATCAGAAGTATCATTTAAAGTAAATAGTAGTGATTTCGAGGATTTTCACTTCTGTTCCTGTCACTATAGCTTAGCAAAATTGACCTCTTGGCCAACAACTTAATATGTACCATAAACGCAATACTTGAAGACCTAACAAAATGAATGAACTAAAACAATTGACTTTGGAAACGCTAAGATTAAACAAGCAAGCTTTAATATTTGTACCAAACAGGGCAAGCGCAGAAAAAACTGCTGAGGATTTGTCAGCTTGTACTAACCTAAGTTTGTTGGAATTAGAACAAGAAGTGTTACATGCCTTATCTTCTCCTACTAAACAATGCAGAAGGCTATCGCATTGCATAAAAAAAGGTATAGCGTTTCATCATGCAGGATTAACACAAAAGCAAAAAGAATTGATTGAAGAGAATTTCCGGCAAGGCGTGATAAAAATCATATGCTGTACCCCTACATTAGCTGCCGGATTAAGTATGCCAGCATATCGTGTTATCATCACTTCTCTGAAACGCTTTACCGGAAGCTGGGGCATGGATTGGATTCCTGTCTTAGAGTATATGCAGATGGCTGGAAGAGCAGGAAGACCGGAATTTGAGAAAGAAGGCCAATCAATCATTCTTGCAAAAAATGATCTAGAGAAAGAAGAAATTTATGAGAAATATATCTGCGGAGTTCCGGAAGAAATTTATTCTAAGCTGGCAGTTGAGCCGGTGTTAAGAACGTACTTACTCTCTTTAATTTCTTCAGGCGTAATCCGTGATGAGAAATCCATGCTGGATTTTTTTGATAGGACATTCTGGTCATTTCAATTCCAAGACAAGGCAAAGCTGCAGAAAATTATGGAGAAGATGCTTCATCTGTTAGAAGAGTGGAAATTTATCTCAATTACAGGGGATGGGATAGCTAAAGAAAATAAGAATGTAGAAACGGGATTTGTCTCAGCAAAAGAATATCACCGAAAGGATGGACAAGATAATAGTCAAAAAAATAAGATTTTACGCGCTACCGCCGTAGGAAAAAGAATCTCTGAACTTTATCTTGACCCTTGGACTGCTAATTATTTTTTAAACTGTTTAAAGAATCATTCTGCGGATTCTACTCCATTTTCCTTGCTGCAGATGATCTCACACACTCTAGAATTAAGGCCGTTACTCAGAGTAAAAGCTAAAGAGCAAGAGAAGATTCAAGCGGAATTAGTAAAACGGTATGATATTCTTATTGAACAAGAGCCTAGCGCTTATGATGACGAGTATTCAGAATTTATTAATTCCATTAAAACTGCTTTATTTTTTGAAGCTTGGATTAACGAGTACACTGAAGATTTCTTGTTAGAAAATTATGATATCAGGCCTGGTGAGATTAGGGTGAAATTAGAAACCGCTGACTGGCTGCTTTATGCAATAGAGGAGTTAGCTAAATTACAAGATTATAAAGAAGTTAACAAGCAGGCAAGCAAATTACGATATAGATTAAAATACGGTGTAAAAGAAGAGTTGATGCCATTATTAAAATTAGAAAATATTGGCAGGATCAGAGCTAGAAAAATGTTTGATCAGGGTATTAAAGATTTAGGAGATGTTAAAAAAATAGATATTACGTCCTTACGCCAGATCTTAGGGCAAAAAATTGCTGACGATGTCAAGAAGCAAGTAGGTGAGGAAGTAAAAGAAATACCAAAAGGGACTAGAAAAGGGCAATTAAGCATTGAGAAGTTTAATTAAGAAGCAGGTACTCGTTTGACCGTGCATCATTAGGCAAATACTATCCAAATATTTATAAATCAGCTCCATTTTTGATTTAAAATACCATGGCAAAATTAAGAAAGTTTTCAGCATATCAAAAGTTGGAACGTCCCTACACTCGCGTCAGTAAATTTTCTAACTTAAACTATGTTCGAGGAGGCTATCCCAACATTAAGATAAGTAAATTCGATATGGGAAATACCAAAGCTACGTTTGACACCACCTTAAAGCTTAATGTCCTTCGGGAAATGAATATCCGCCATAATGCTTTGGAAGCTGCCAGGATGACATCCAACAGATTACTAGAGAAAACTATCAATAATGCTTATCATTTAAAGGTTAAGCCTTATCCTTTCCATGTTCTTAGAGAAAACCCATTAGCTTCCGGGGCAGGTGCAGATCGTATGAGCACTGGTATGAAGTTAGCTTACGGTAAAACTATCGGCGCCGCTGCTAGAATGAAGCTAGGCCAAACGGTTATTGAGCTGAAATTAAACAAAGAAAATGTGAAATTAGGAAGGGAAGCATTAGCCAGAGCTGCCAGAAAATTACCGTGCAGCTGCAAGATAGTGGTTGGATAATTATTTTAGGTTAAGTTTATTTAATAAATTCCTTATTTTAGTTGATCGATTTTTCTGGAGAGCATATCATCTATTTTTATTAATTAAAGAATTTTGATAAGAGGGTATAAAATCATAAAAATGCGTGAAACCGTCTCACCACGCACTAAAGTCCTAAGAATTGCTTAACAATTCTGGGACGCTAGAAAAGTCGTTGCTTTTCTCCGCGTGCGTGGTTTGAACTGAGATGGTTTCTAAACTACGCATTTTTAGGATGCAAAAATTTCGCTCTGAAGAGCGGGGTTTTACACCCAGCGAAATTTTTTGCATAATAAGGGAACCAGTTAATACCATGCTCTTCTAGAATAAATACATCGTGGTCAATTATTTCTTTAGAAAATTTTTCTTTAAAACTATAAACTATCGTTCTTAACTCCTTCATGTTCTCTACTACAAATTCTAGAGCTAAGTCATACTTTCCCAGCGTTACTGTTGCAAAAGTAGCCTTAGGATTTTGAGCAGCATATTCAATCATTTGCTCTATCTTAGCGTGGCTCTTTAAACTAAAATCAATCTGAATATGCTGTAGATTAAACTTTTCAAAATCTATTTCAAGAACATGTGTTCCAATTATTCCTTGTTTTTTCAGTTTTTTAATTCGATACTTCACCACATTAGTTTCTGTGTTCGTTATCTTAGCTAAATCGATTAGGCTTATTACAGAATTCCTAGCTAGTTCTTGAAGGATATGGTAGTCAATTTGATCCATCTCTGGTTCTTTTAATTCCAGAGGATATTTGGTATGAAGTACTCTTCCACCTTCATAGAAGAAACGGAGATTAAATCTATGCACTGCCGGCATAGTCAGTATTTCCTGTTCTAAAATATAATCCCCAAACTGTTCTCTAAAAGGAATCAGAAAACTGTACAAATCATGCATATCTTTCGCCAGAACTAAAAAAGTAAGGTCGTATCTCCCCTCGGTACTAGCAAAGTAAGCTACTGATCTATAATTCTTGATAAAAGAAACTATCTCTTGGTCGATTTGCAAAGTAGTCTGGTGAAACTTGTAGAATAATTTGTAATAGAAGCGATTGAGCCTAGACACATTGATGGTAGTTAAAAAATTCTTGATGTACCCTCTTTCTTTAAGACGATTAATACGAAATCTTGCCGTCTCTTTAGCGATACGTAGTTTTTTGCCAATCTCTGTATAAGACTGCCGGCTGTTAATATCTAATTCATATAATAATTTTCGATCAATCATATCCAGAGGAATACTCACCATGTATTGGTTAAAATGATGTTTTCTATATAAATTTTTTCATATTTAGCAAGAATATAGTTGAAATATTAATATATCTCATTGAGTAACCACTGAGATATGACAAATAGAGACCTAGTTGATGAGTTTGCTATAGTTGATGAGTTTACAAGAAGGTATTATTTTCCAAAGGTTATCGCGGGACTCATGAATATTGATGAAGCAATGATAGAGGAAGCTAGCGAGAAAGTTGCCTTAAGAATACGAGAAGGCAGGCGTATTTTTGGCTTTGGAAATGGCGGAAGTGAAGCTATTTCAGATGCTTTTATCTATGCTTTAGAGCAGAGAATTAGCCCTGCATTTCAATTTGATACCTACAGCAACCCAAAGCTGCCCGAGGTTACAGATTCACCAAATAGTAAACTATTTCATCATCGAATCCTAAGATCTGGAAGAAAGGGCGACCTCGCCGTTCTTATATCAGCAAGTGGAAATTCTAACAACATTAATGAGATTTCTAGGCTCTGTAGACAAAAGGGAGTTGAAACGGTATCAGTATCTGGAGATGGAAGAATAACAAATAACCCAAAGACAAAAGCTGGTTTACCAATAGTTATCCCTTTAGAAGATCAGCAAACTCTAGAAGATGTTACATTAGGAGTTGTTTATCTCATATCAGAATTAGTGCAGTATAAGATAGAAGGTAAGAAATATGATGTTTCTAAAATTAAAAGACAATATGTTGATAACTTCATTGATGGGTTTGAACAATTATCGACCCAAGATATCCATCATTTAGCGACAACTATTGTAAGAGTATACCAGGAAGGAAGTAATCATATTCGGATTGATGCTCCAGATAACGGACTGTTATCTCTAAATGCTGAACATATGCACCATAATCTTAAGTGGGATGCATTTCAGAATATCAAATTAAGATTCCCTAACAGAGTTTCCTCCGGATTTATAACAACCCATATCTCTGGTGTTGCAAATGATGGAGGAGAATTTTTTAATTATGCTCTTGAGATAGAAGATAATGCTCGTCCTGGTGATGTTGAGGTATTGTTTGTAAAAAATAAACAAGCTAAACAGGTACAAGCCCTTTTAAATGCTTGTAAAAGAGCTAAGGTAGAGGTCCATACTTTCAGTTTTAATACGAATAATGAGTATGTTGCATCTAACCTTGCACAATCCGCTCTCCATTTAACTGCCAGAGTTATTAACACTTACCTCATTTGTGACCAAGATCGTTCTAGATATTTTTCTAGTGACCTGCTAAGAAATGATCTGGCTCTTCTGAGGCAAAAAGAACATACAAGAAAAAAATTAGAAGGGATGTATCATGGATGAAATCGCATCAATAAGAGATAGATTCCCACAAGTTATAGGTTGTGCTTACACCTACCAGGGAAGCTTAGGTATCAGGAAAAAACTCACTGCACCATTGAACGAGAGAGGAATACACCATAGTTCTCAGGAGAGGGACTTTTCCTATTTTTACAAAGGCAATGATGAAACAGTCGTAGGAACACAGGAGGAATTACATTTGAATGGCCCTGAAGTTGAGCACTGGCCGGAGGCTGAACTAGCCTTGATCTTAGGAAGAAGACATGAACTCATCGGTGTAACTTTAGCTAATGATTTTACAGCCATCGGTATAGAAGCACAAGGAAGAACTGAAAATTTCGATGGAACGTACAGGGGAAAAGTTTGGAATGGTAGTGGCAGTTTAGGCCCAAGAATAAGGCCTCCTGGAGAGATTAATATCGACAACTTAGATATAGGATTAAAAATTGAAAGGGAAGGTTCTGTCATTTATGACCATAGTTATAACACGCAAAAACGTAAAAGAGAATTTAGAGACTTACCAGATATGATTGTTGAGTATTATCACACATTTGGAGAAAAAATTCCGCCATCAAAAAGAATAGGATTAGAAGAAGGATACCTACTAGAAGGAACTGTAATCATGGCAGGGACTGGGTTAGTAGTTCCTAAGCGGTGTTACACCAGAAGAGGAGATATAATTACTGTATATAATGCTTTGTTGGGAAATTTAGAGAATAAAGTAACCTAAGAATAAAGGAAATAGTTAAAACTGAATATTTCTTTATTGTTATTCTTTAAATGTCAAAGAAAACTGACCACCATCAGTCAATATCAAGTCACTTATCAAGTCATTTCGCTACGCTTCATTCGTGACCTGCCTTTGGCAGGCGTTCGTGAGTTGCTTGTCGGCAACCATCGGTGGAAAAAGCAGTTTTAACACTAGATCATGGAAAGTTAAGTTTATGACAGAGCAAAAGAAATATACATCTACTAAGATTATAACGTATCCATGTTAAGTGAGCCGAGCGATAGAGGGAGTGTAACGTGCCGACCGAACGAAGTGAAGGAGAGTTTTTTGTTGCTTTTTTCATCGAACAATGCTTCCGGGAGGAATTTCTTTTTCAGGATGTAATAGAATCGGTCTGCCATTGACATCTGCTGCAATAATCATTCCATGACTATCATATCCTCTAAATTTTCTTGGTTCAATATTAATTAAAATTGGCATTTCTTTGCCAACTAATCCAGAGGGGTCATCAAAAAATTCTGCCATTCCTGCCATGATTTGTCTTTTTTCTGTTCCAATATCAAAAACAAATTTAATGAGTTTATCTGCATCTGGAACTT
>CAZNUS010000022.1:23774-24471 GCA_964576385.1 uncultured Methanosarcinales archaeon
CAGATATTACTTTGCCAATTTTAATTTCAAGTTTTTTGAAATCATCTAATATAATAGTCATGATGTTATTAATACATTCCTCCGTTATATAAATGCTTTACTATCTTAAAGCCACAAAAAATTGCCACAAAAAATTTCACTTATAGCGACGAAAGTAAATAAGCGTAGTTTGTCCGGCGCTATATCCAGAGGAAATTACTCATAGGCTATCAGAATATTAATTTCCTCTCGTATAACTAAGATTAACTAGTTGGAGGCATAATTTCTTTTAAATGGTCATCTAATTGTTTATGCCAGCGACTTACTTTTCTCTGTGCGCTTCGATAATTTAATCCCTGTAATTCAAAGTAAGATTTATTTAAACCAAAATTAAAAAAACTAAAGCGATAAGTACCATCCTCATCCTTTCTTAGAAAAACAGTAACTGGTAGAATTAAATCCTTTTCATAGAACCTCTCTTCAAATCGCATACCTCTTACCATTTCAGATGTCGGCTGCAGCTCGATAATTACATCTCTTAGTGTTTCGTCAGCAGACGCAGTATCAACTAGAGCATTTAACACATCACCAATATCTCCCAATCTAAGCCGCCGATCTACTGAACCAACTCCCCATTTTAATTCAGCACTAATGAGTCCAGAAGATATTCTTGCAGCATTACAATCATACGTTCTAAAATAGTCAGAATTCAACAATG
>CAZNUS010000023.1:0-23568 GCA_964576385.1 uncultured Methanosarcinales archaeon
ATTTTTTGTATATCTAAAATGCCATTATTTGTTCGGAATCTATGGCATTTTAGTATAGCTTGCCATAGTCAGTTAACAGGGTATACTATTTGACACAAAACCTTTTTATTCTTTCTTTTTTTCTTAATCTGCATGATACCTGTTAAAAGTAGGTCTTATCTGGTTAAAATAAAGCTAAGAGAATGGATTAAGAGATACGCGCTTGCAGAAGCCGTAGCAATAATACTCGCATTAATTTTTTCAAATATGTTGATGTGGTTATGGGATAATATCATTCTAACTGGGTTCATAACTACCTGGATAGAAAATTTCTTTTTTTATGGAATAATTACCTATCGCGATCTAAAAGAAAAAAAGAATATAAATAACGGTTTAAAGATAAAAGACTTCATCATTCAGCTCAGAAATATTATTATAGAATTTGGTCCTTCAGAATACTTAGACAGCTTCATCATTAGGCCTTTTTATTTATCCTTCTTCCCATATGTAATCTCAAATTACACCTTAGCGATATTTACAGGTATAATGATGGCAAATATAACCTATTATATTCCAATAATATTATTGTATGAGCTTCGCAAGAAAGTATTTAAAGAATAAATGAGATTTCCAAAATATCATGAATATACCACCTTCGCTCTGGAAAAAAGAGTTTAAGCTTCCCAAAGATGCAAAAAGAGTTTTCAAAGGCATAATCTTTGAAGTCTACCATTACCCGCAAAAGCTTTTCGATGGCTCTACAAGCACGTTTGAGATACTTAAAAGAAAAAATACCGTAGAAATCATCCCCATTAAAAATAATAAGATCATTGTTTGTGAGCAGCAACAGCCAGGAACAAAACTTCTCCGCTCCTTACCTGGTGGCAGACAGGAAGAAACTGAGCAACCTTTGCAAGCAGCTAAACGCGAATTACTAGAAGAAACAGGCTTAGTTTCTGAAAATTGGGAATTATTTAGGATATACGAGCCATCCCACAAAATAATCTATAAGGATTATATTTTTATCGCTAGAAACTGTCACAAAAAAATGTCACAAACACTAGATCCTGGAGAGAAAGTAACTTTAAAGGAAGTTTCTTTTAAGGAATTCCTGAATTTTACTGCTTCAGAAAACTTTTGGGGGACATTATTTGCCAATGACGTTTTCCGTATAAGGTCAGACAGAAAGAAACTAAAAGAGTTTAAATCCATAATCTTTAAATAAGCAGTTTTTAGTTCATCAGCTATGAAAAGAATTGTAGTCCTTGGGGGTGGCACAGGCAGCTTTGTTGTTCTAAGAGGATTAAAAAATTATCCCGTAGATCTTAGTGCTATTGTTTCTATGGCTGATGATGGCGGCAGTACCGGCATTCTTAGGGATGAGTTAGGTGTTTTACCACCAGGAGATGTGCGCCAGTGTTTAGTTGCTTTATCTGATTCTGGAAGATTAATGCGCAGCTTAATGAATTATCGCTTTGAAGATGGCTGCTTATCTGGACATAGCATGGGAAATATCCTGCTTTCCGCATTAGAGAAAGTGACCGGTAGTTTTGAAAAAGCAGTAGAAGAAGTTGGCAAGATCTTAAAGATTAAAGGGAAGGTAATCCCGGTAACCACAAATTCTGTCAGATTGCATATGGTTCTTAGCGATGGTAAAGTTCTCAACGGCGAACGAGAGATATTGTTATCTAAAAAATCCCTTGTAGAATTTAAAAGTATTTACTTGGATCCATTTCCTACTGCTAACCCCCATGCAATTACTGAAATAGCTAATGCTGATCTGATCATCTTTGGCCCAGGCGGACTATATACTAGCTTGATCCCTAATTTATTAGTAGAAGGTATCGGAAAAGCTCTGCGAGAGTCTTCAGCAAAGAAGGTATTCATCGCCAACTTGATGAACAAAAAGATACAGACCCCTGGTTTTAAGGTTAGCGATTATGTAAAGGAGATCAAGAGGTTTATAGGGAAGGATATTTTCGACGTCATTATTGTTAACAAAGAAGCCCCTCCTGCAGAATTATTGGAGAAATATTCAGAAGAAGCAGAATATATTGCCAATGATTTAACCGAAGAAAGAATAATCACGACTGATCTTATTGATAACAAAGATCCAAAATATAGTAAAAGTGATGTTATAGCCCATACTCGCGCCTTAATTAGACATGACGCAAAAAAACTTGCCGAAGTCATCATGAAAGTCGTGGATGAGGTTTAGAGGTATTGAAAAGTTTTTATTTTTTTTCAAAGCGATCTATTGATTGTTCAGTTTTCGATAGTTAAATGCTTCAACAGGAGAATATCAATGAGATATCAATTAATTATTTTTGATTTGGATGACACTTTGATAGATAGTTCTACTAAAGTTATCCCCATGATGTTGGAAAATTCGCTGAGAGCGATGATCAAAGCAGGATTAAGCGTTGATTCTTTTGAAACAGTGTATGCACAATTATTAGAAATAAGCAATAGATGCCACAATGGGAAGCAAACACTGAGCACTTTTTTAGAACAGATTAATGCTCATTCACCAAATAATAAGGTGCTCTTTGAGATAGGGGTTAAGGAATATTATGGAAAATTAGCAGAAGAAAGCGCTGACGCGCAGATTAATCCCTTGCCTTATACATTAGAATCATTAAACATATTGAACAGCCGTCTTCAGCTTGCCTTAGTCAGCAGTGGAGAGAAAAAAACACAATTGCTGAAAATGCAGAAAGCTGGCATTAGCAACAATCTGTTTAAGAGTATTATTATTACCGAAGATTATGACAAAAAAGAACATTACCAGAAAATTGTAAATAATGTCAAGATTAATCCTGCAGAGATTCTTGTCTGTGGAGATAAACAAAGTGACTTACAGCCAGCCAAAGAGTTAGGCATGTCAACAGTATTGATGAGATGGGGCCGTGGAAGAAATATCACCCTCAACGAAGCTTGCGCTGATTTTTCCATTAATAATTTAAAGGAATTAGTTAATATTATAAAACCATAACCACAATTACAAGAAAAAAGAAAAGAACGGGCAAGCATTATAGTCTGTTAACAGATATAAAAAGAAGGGAAAGATGCAAGCGATAATTTTAGCAGCAGGTAAAGGAACAAGATTTTTATCTGATAAAACTAAAGTTTTACAAGAGATTAAAGGGAAAATAGTTGTACAATATGTTCTTGATCTCGCAAATTCGGTAGGGGCAACAGGAAAGATTATAGTAATTGGCTATCAAGGGGATGAAGTCATTAAAGCATTGCAGGATAATAAAAATGTAACATTTGTCTGGCAGCATCAACAACTAGGGACTGGACATGCGGTAATGTCCGCCAAAGAACAAATAAACCAAAAACAAGACATTATTATCCTTTATGGAGACACTCCTGCTACTAAAAAAGATACTTTAAAGGATTTGATAAAGGAGCATCAGGAAAATAAAAACACTCTTACTCTATTGACTGCAGAGTTAGAAGATCCAAAATGGTATGGTCGTATTCTAAGAGACAGCAAAAGAAGAATCATAGGAGTTAAAGAAGCGAAGGATTGCCTGCCTAAAGAATTGGAGATTAAGGAAATTAATTCTGGAATTATGATCATAAAAGGAGATTTTTTGGCGAAATCACTGAAAAAATTAAAAACAAACAATGTACAGAGAGAATATTATCTAACTGATATTGTACAAATAGCCGTTGCTGACGGAAAGAAAGTAGGATCCCTTATGATCCATGATGAAAATCAGATAAAAGGCATTAATTCTTTGGAAGAGCTAGAGGAGATGAGGCATATCTTAAACAAATATTAATGGGTTAAAGATAAATACACGAAACCCAAACATATATAAAACAAAACATATTTATTCTAGAACGGTTAGTGCAGCTAAGTAGAGTAAAAATCTAAAAAAGAGGCCGGATGAAATTAATCGTAAAAGACATGGATATTGCTACTGGAGGAATTCTCGTAGCTATCCTTAACAAGAGGGACGCAAAAAAGTTAGACCTGCATTCAGGGGATAGGGTTCTCGTGCATGATGGTGGAAAGGAATTAACTTGCGTCTTAGATATTTCAGAAAGTGATAAAGCTGTTCCGGAAGGAAAAATAGGCTTATTTGAAGAAGTTCTAAGAAAACTAAATGTAAAAGAAGGGCACATCCTAAATATTAAGCTTACTGGAAAGCCTGAATCGGTAAAATACATTCGAGAAAAGTTACATGGGCAAAGATTAAGTTATTCGAAGTTATATGCCATTATGGATGATATTACTAATGATCGTTTAACTGATGTAGAAAAAACATATTTTGTTGCTGGATGTTTCACGAACGGCTTAAGTGTAGAAGAAATAGTTAATATGACCAAAGCGATGGTCAATACCGGTGAAAAATTAAAATTTGGAAACGAAACTTTAGATAAACATTGTATTGGAGGAATTCCGGGAAATAGAACTACGATGGTTATTGTGCCGATTATAGCAGCGGCTGGCTTTACTATTGCTAAGACCAGTTCTCGTGCAATAACTTCCCCTGCCGGAACAGCGGATACCATGGAATGCCTAGCTAAGGTAGAACTGACTGAAAAAAAGATTAAAGAAGTTGTTAAAAAAACGAATGCATGTATTGTTCACGGGGGATCTCAAAATTTGGCTCCTGCTGATGATAAAATTATTGAAGTTGAGCATCCCCTTTCCATTGATGCTGAAGGTCAGCTGCTTGCATCAGTAATGGCTAAAAAATTTTCTGTTTCCGCTAAACACGTCCTTATTGATATCCCGATGGGAAAAAGTACAAAGGCAAATACTTGGACTAAAGCTAAAAAATTAAGAAAAATGTTTAATTTGCTTGGAAGACGTCTAGGAATGCACGTAAAGGTAATTATTACTGATGGCTCCCATCCCATCGGCAATGGTGTTGGGCCCTTATTAGAAGCTGAAGATGTCATGGCCGTGCTAAGGAACGATCCTTTAGCTCCTCAAGATTTAAAGAAAAAATCAGTCATGATGGCAGGATTATTATTAGAAATGACAGGAAAGTACCGGGACGGTGTAAAAGAAGCTCAAGAAATTTTGGAAAGCGGCAGAGCCTATCATAAAATGAAGCAGATCATAAAAGCACAAGGAGTACAAAAAAAAATGTTGTTAGGAAGGCATCGTTGTTCAATATGCTCCAAAGTTAATGGAACTGTAGTAGGAATTGATAATGATGTTATTGCTAAAATCGCCCGCATCGCCGGTGCTCCTGAAGATAAAGGGGCAGGCCTTTACTTAAATAAAAGGATTAATTCATTAGTAAGAAAGAAGGAAGTGCTGTACACTATTTACGCTGAGAACGAGTTTAAGCTTAATTTAGCGTTGGATTTTTTAAAGAAGAATAACGGGTACGAAATAAAACATGGTTAAGAAAAATTTAGCAGATATGGATAGTATAGACGTTCTTAAGCTACTGAAGAAGGAGATCAGGAAAGTAGAGTTAAACTTACAAGAGGTTGATGATTTCTATAGAAAAGAACTGCGCTGGTTTGACCACCTTTCTGATCAGATTGCAAAGATAGGAGGTAGTTGGAGTTTTATTGTCTCATTTATAGTAGTTTTGATTAGTTGGATTATCCTAAACAGCTTCATTCTAACGGATCCATTTGATCACAGCCCGTTTATTATGCTTAATCTAATACTTTCCTGCATAGCGGCATTGCAAGCTCCCGTAATTTTAATGAGCCAAAACAGAGCAGCTAAGCGCGACCAAACAAGAGTTGAACTAGATTTAGAGAAAGATTTACGGGATCTGCAGATAGATCAGCAGTCGCACAAGATGCTGTTACAGCTGCACAAGGACGTTGGAAGAATTAAAAGAAAATTAAAGATTTAATAAACGTGGATAATTGATTCATCCCAGCGAGAATAATTTTACATTCTTAAGGATATTTCACTTTCCCTGTGTTTACGACCAATATCTTTTTTCCCGAAGGAATTTTTGTCTTCAGTTGAAGAAACAAAGCTAACCCACCGATTCCTGAAGGTTCACAATTAATGTTATTCTTTTTAGCTAATTCTAAAGCTTCATCTAAATATTTCTCTTGAATGAGATATACATTAGATTCTTGACCGCAAAAGCCGGCATACTTGTACAATCTGATCCACTGTTCATCGTAATGTACAAAAGGTAAATGTGGAGAGTACAGCTTCTCAGCCTTAGATTTTAGATCGTTAGTTGTGGCGCCTAAAAAATTACATCTCCGCAGTATGTTTACATCACCGCTAAATCTTGGATCATGAATTGGTGTAGAGACTTCCTTTTTAGTTATGTTAAGAACATTTTCAAATAGATTTCCCGTTCCAAAAGGAATAAAACAGTAATCCGGAGAATTGTTTATTATTTCATAACTTAACCAGTCATAAAATCTAGTAGTAGGATCTAACGCTTCACTAGAAGTAATATCAAACCCGTCTTTATTTTTAGTTAAAATTAATATTTCCTTCCAATGAAATGGTTTTTTACCTAAATCAGTTTTAAAAATGATACAACCTATCTTTCGCATAGAAGTTGCCATTTTTTCATCGAGATTAATATCCACCAAAACCCTCAGCGCAGGCAGATGGTATTTTTTCAGCTGAGTTTGTATAGCTATTGCCGCAGAACCAGAAGAGATGATGGACATCGAAGGCAGATTGCCTTTTATTTGCCCTCTTTTTTTCGCGAGTAAAAAATCCCTATAAGTAACTACTATTTCCCAAGCCATCCTATCTTTATGTGTTCCCGTAGGATTATAGCTTTCATCCTTCAACCAAACATTAGTGAAGCTGGGAACATCAATTTTATAAGTAGGTGTTGCCGGAAATTTAGGATTATCAGCAGGAAATTCTGGTTTAGCGGGATCATTTTCAGAAGCTACAACGATAGATTTCAAAATTTGCTCTTCTTTAGAAGATAAAACCATAAAATAAATGCAAACAAAACTTCTTTTTAAACTTTATCTCATCCCGCTGCTGCCAAACCCGCCTTCCCCCCTAACAGTATCATCCAGATCGGAAACTTCAATAATCACCTTCTGAACAACTGGCTGGATAAGCATTTGGGCAATACGTGTTCCTTTTTCTACGGTAAACGTATTGCTGGAGAGATTATGCAAGATAATTTTGATCTCACCACGGTAAGTACAATCTATAACCCCCCCTAAAGTGATGATACCATCTTTTGCCGCCAATCCTGACCTGTCCCAGATTAATCCAACATACCCCTCTGGGATAGCCATGATAATGCCGGTTGAGATTAAAACACGCTGGTTTGGCATTATATCTTTAGTTTCAATAGAATAAATATCAAAAGCAGCATCCTTTGGCCTAACATACTTTGGCATTATTGCTTCAGGATGTATTTTTTTAATTTTGATCATAATATCCTAATAATTATGTAAACAATTTTTAATATTTTGTATCCTGCAGTCTTTAATAACAATTCCTTCTGCTTCTAATTTTTTAATTTTTTCCTGAATAAACCAATGGTTATTTCCATAATACCCGCCTATCTCCCCATTGCTTTTAACAACCCGGTAGCAGGGGTATTTTATGGGATCAGGATTATGCTTTAATGCCTGCCCTATTGCCCGAGCTGAAGGTACATTTAACTTCTGTGCAAGAATTTTATAAGTTGTTATTTTCCCCTTTGGTATTGATTGAAGAAGCAGATATAATTCTTGTTGAAATAAAGCTGCCATTCAATTCACCTCTTTGTTCAATGATCCATACATCACAATTATGGTACTTGTTATGCTCAATTTTTGAGAACGCCTAAATTATAGAAAGGGAAGGGGAACTTTTTTACTCACTAAAGAGTTTCATAGCAGATTTTATTCTATCAACCAATTTATGCCCAAGAGTTTTACCAGATTCTTGCTCTTCCTCTTTTTGTTGTCTATCTTTTAATAGCTGATAACAAGTAGTCAAAACTGCATAATCTACTAGAAGACTAACTGGTAATTCTGATGAGGGATTTCTGACTAAATAAGCGTTAGCTTTAACTCCTTCAGATTGTTTTCTAAATTCTGTAACATCTGATTTATCTCCAAACAATTTTGGATCTAAACTAGATTTTCTATATACTCCAGCAACTTTTCTTTCTGCTAAATCAATGTGTGCTTCATAAACTCCATCAGTTCTAACAACAAAGAAATGTGCAGTTGGATATTCAGGATTTATTTCATTCAATGCTTGCACTTCAGTTAATTGAAGTGTTGCATCAACATAATCTTCAAAAGCTCTTGCTAAAACTTTTAATTTAACTCTCAAATCTTTTGCTTCTCGATCACGTGTTTCATGATAAGTATCAATTAAATCTTCAATTCTTCGAGATTCATCTCTGCTTGTTGCAACAATGCCAATTGCTTCTGCTCTTTTCCTCGTTAATGTATCACCTTCTCTTTCTTCTTTGTCATACAATACTTCGTGTTGAGAAACAGTAATACCCTTCTCACGTAAAAAGTCAACAATATCTTTTCCTCCTCTAGAAGCAATTCCCTCATAAGCTTGATGAAGTACACCACTAGCTTCTCTTAATTGAGCAAATCCTTCATCTAATTTGGCAACATAATCTGGTTGCTGCGGATTCAATTGATCAATTTGGGGAACATTAAATTCTGCCATTATAGAAAGAATAATTAAAAGTTATTTATAAAGATTCCTGTTGTAACCACTATAAAATAGAAAGTCTCCCTTCCCAGGATGTATTTGTTAGATTGCTCTTCGGGCTTTTAGACGGTGTTCTCAAAAACTTTTCGATCAAAATCCATCGGAACTAAGTAACCGACAGAGAGCATAACAGGAATTCCATACATTTAACCCAAAGCTGTCTTATTTCTTAATATTCTTCTGCATCATCAGAAGGTATTGCTGCAATTTCTTATAAATATCTTGTTGAAGCTCAGGAGAAAAAGATAATCCCTCAACTTTCCTTTTCCAGTCCACATCAGGAATATTAGTAAGTGTTCCCTGAAATATTCTACCGGCTAATGCCGCTTGCTGCTCTATCTCTTTAGCAATTTTTGTCCCAAACAACTTTAAACCCTTAAATTTTGAGATGGAATTAGCTCCAGCATCCAAAAGCAGAGGCAAGTAGTTAACACGATCTTCCCAAATCCCGCATTGGATATTTAACTGAGGAAAATTTATCCTCAACTGAGCAATCCACCAAGCTTGTTCTTCTTTAGATGGCGGCGTAGTATTGGCAAACATCGTCCCTTCTTGCGGTATTAAACCATAAACATGAATTTTCTCAATGCTATATTTAGCAATAAACTCTTTTAATAACAAAAAATCATCCTTAGTCTCCCCCATCCCTACGATAAATGTCATTGCCCTAGATAATCCCAGCTCTTGAGCAAAAACAAACATCTTTTCATAAGGAGCTAATGGCTTGGAAGGACATACTGTTTTATGCAGGACAGGATTAATTGTTTCTGTAGATCCCACCACGCCTTTGATGTAGGGTTTATACTTCTCCAAATGTTGTTTGGAAAGAGGTCCTATAGAAAGCCATAATTTATCTTGAGTTATTTCCACTGCTGATTTCAATAAAAATTCTACTTCTTCTGGTTTAAAGACTCCTATTCCCCCGGTAAAAAAACCGATATCCCACCCTAATTCTTTAGCTAGAATAAATTCCGCTAAGATGGAAGCAGTGCTTCTTTTTGTTTCTACAGGAGCCTTTCCTTCCGGCTGTGTGCTCATATAACAAAAAGTACAATCACCAATAGTGCATCCCCAGCTGAAAAATACCGCTCGTTCAAAAGTAACTAACGTAGAAAAATGAGCAGAATAAGCTGATTTAGCCCTGCTGATCAATGAATGTACTTCTAAAAAATCATTAGGATTGCTCATTAGGCTGGTTTTTCACGATTACATAAAAAACTTTCCATGAATATAAAACCAACCCAGATCAGTAAAAAAAAGAACTACTAAAAGGTAACAATCACCCTCCTAAAGATTTATAAATAATACTCATTCCACAAAAAAAATGGAGCGGGAACATTTAACGACAAGATTGAACAGTGCTATAGCTAGTTTATGCCAGGAAGGTGAACAAACAAGACCTGCAGTACTAAATTTTCTTGCCGGTAGAAATACTTTAGTGAAACGCCTCAAGGAAGGATGGGACAAGCGTGTTCTCGCAGAAGGGCAATTAGTTTGCGAGGGTTATGATGCTGATGACGCAAGAAAAAAAGTTGTAAAAACAATGGTGATACCTGCGCTAACCATAGCAGGAATATATTTGGAAAGAGGTTGCCTGGAATTAGGCGAATTATACCCCCCGATTAGTTCAAGAAGGGAATTTTCCTTAGTTTATTCTGCGGTAGCTTTAACTACCGGCCATACCTTTTTGATAAGAAGCTGTTATGAAAGTATGGTAGGAGCTGATTCTACTCAAGAACATGTAACTACAGGAACCAACTATTTAGATTTGTCTAGAGAAATACACCCCAACTATTTTGAAAATAATAAAAGAATGGACATATCGTTCATATTAAGATGTTGCGGAGATAATCTCAGATTAGAATAGAAATTCTAAGAGAATAAAAGTCTAAAATTTCCTGCAAAATATCATAAACCCTGTATGCCCTAGCATCTGAAATTCAGGGCGCATGATCTGCCCTTCTATCTTCCATTTACGTTCAATTAATTCAATTGTCTCAATAACTTTTATTTCCGTTTTTGTACAGGCATCGATAAACTGCTTTACTTGTGTTAGATTTGGCAGATAAACAACGATAAACCCCCCAAAGTTAAGGGATGTTTCTGCATGCTTAATAACTTTCCACGGCTCCGGAAGATCTAATGTCAATAAGTCTAACTCTTTTTCCTTTATTCCTTGAGAGATGTCATCTTGATGTATCTGTAAATTCTTAATGCCAAACAGTTCTTTATTCTTGTGAATTATGGTGAGATGTTCAGGATTAATCTCATAAGTAGAAACATCCTTGCAGATATTTGCTAAAGATAAGCAAAGTGAGCCTGAACCTCCCCCGGCATCAACTGCTATGGAATGTTTATTAACTCCAGTTTTCGCCAAAATTAAGCCAATATCTTTTGGTAGTAAGACTTGGGGACCACGTTGAAGCGACTCCCATAAGTCAGCAAAATTTGGTTCTATCAACAAAAAAGTTTTTCCTTTATTAGATTTTATTTCAGTTTTTTTTGATAAAATATCTTTCTTTGAGATCGTTCCTGCAGAGGTAAAAAAATCCTCAGTTAAATCCTTAATAAAATACTTCTTTTTAGTTTCTTTCTCGATAAGGATTTTTTTGATCTGTGGCATTATTGGAATTAAGAAGAAACGTTTATATAAATGTATTCTTTGTTGTTTCATATGAGCAGTTCACTAGAAAGAATCAAAAAAATTGCGGTACCTATTTTACAGAAGAATAAAGTAGCAAGAGCAGGAGTATTTGGCAGTTATGCTCGTGGAAAAGAAAAAAAGGAGAGCGATATAGACATATTAATTCAGCCACCTAAAGGAATGGGGTTTGGATTTGCAGGATTAGAGATAGAACTATCTAAAAAATTACATAAAAAAGTAGATCTTGTAAGCTATAATGGTCTGAGTCCTTATTTAAGAGAAAAAATTTTGAAGCAAGAGGTAAGGATACTGTGAAAGAAAAAGAAGACTCTACTTATCTTAAACATTTGCTGGAGAGTATTAAAGCAATAGAATCATTTTCAAGTTCTTTATCAAAGAAAAAACTATTTTCCAGCCGCTTAAAGCAGAGCGCAATTATTCGAGAGATATAAATAATTGGAGAAGCTGCTAAACATCTTTCTCCCGCTCTGAAAGAAAGATATACAGAAATTGATTGGAAAAGTATTGTAGGTACAAGAGATAAACTAATTCATCATTATTTCGGGGTAGATTTAAATGTCGTTTGGGATATAATAACAATTGATTTGCCTAAATTAAAGGAAGAGATTATAAAAATATTGGATGAAACAAGTTAGATCGCATGTCCTTTTCCAACCAAAAGAAGACTTTCTTAGAAAAACTGGATAAATCTAAGAAAGGATCGATAGATGAAAGAATAAAAAGCGTAGTGGATATTGTTAATTCAAAAGAAGATTATTATACTACTTCTTCTTGTTCAGGCAGGGCAGTTTTATGGGGTGGTTCTGGTAAAAAGAATGAGACTGAATGGCTAAAAGTAAGCCATGATTTGATTACAGAGGATTTTTTTGCTATTGAAAAACTAAATTCCACTAAAATACCTAGATTAATCTGGCTGCGAGTTGAGCCTATGATCCTGCATATCGCCTGTAAAGATTTGCCTTCCGGAAATACTTTCCTAAACAGTGCCAAAAAGATATTCAAGAAAAGTTGTTTTTTATCCATTCAAAATAAGATTATTTTAGAAGTAAGAGGAAGCGAATTCATAGAAATGCCCCTGTTTAAAGATGGAAAATTATTGTTAAATGAGAATTTTTCTTTTCTAGTAGGTTTAGTCAACCAAAAACTAGAAGCTATTTTTGCAAAGACCAAGAAATGGGAAAAAGAAACAAGAAAAATAGAAAATAATTTTTCTGGTGTTTAAAAGTATTCGATACTTTATAAACAATTAAAAATAGCTATTAAAAAAAAAATTACTTCTTCTTAAACACCAGCATCAGTCCTAAGCTTACTGCTACTAATGTCAAAAACGTTAAGACCAGCAGTAAAGCAGTGTAGGTTGTAGTATCCCTAAAAGAAGTACTTACGGTTGGTTTTATACTAGCAACGTCGGCAGATAGTGCCTTTTTAGCTTCCTTAACCAACTGATCACTTGCTACTTTATAATCTTGAGTAGTAGTAGAAGCGATTAAGCATTTCTCAACCGTCAAGCTTACTTCTTCGCTGTCATCCAGATCGCCGTCACGGAAAACTTCTACCAGAATATTATACTTCCCTTCCTTAGCGTCTTCTAAATCAAAGGCAAAACTGGCCCGATAATCATTATCGCTGTCAAAGAAGTTGTCCAATGAAATACTTCGTTTCTCTTGGTTTATCGCTAAAGCAGAGTTGGTTACTCTGATATCCACATCATCTTCATCTTCTTCTCCTAAATTCTTAACGTAAGCCTGCAAAGAAGCTTGCCGATCACATTTAAGCGTACTGCTAGAGATAGTTGTTTTCTCTAAAATGACTTTATGTTTTTCAATGTCAATATCAACTTCCGTAGTTTCCAAATCTTCATGCTCTGAATCATCTTCCGCCGTTCCTTCTACGATGATTTTCATTGTGTAGGACTTTTCATCAATTTCTTCTTTGGAAAGATCCAGCTGGATGGTTACTGTATCATCATCTCCGTCCTTTAAGTCAAAAGAGTCAGATTCTTCTTCGATATCATCGCCATTGACGTCAAGCAGCTTCACAGTAACAGTGATATCTTCCATATCCTTGCTGTAATCATTGCTTACCTTAACTTCGACATCGTTTATTTCATCAATAGTTAATTTTCCAGAAGATTTACCGTTAACTTCTACACTATCAATGGTCAAGAAGCTCTTTGGATCAAGGGAAATTGTTTTTTGCACAGTAGTTACACTAGAACCACTTACTGTCAAATTGCCGATAGTATGGATGCTAGAAGTTTCATCAGCAGGTACAGCAACAGTTAACTGAACAGTTGCAGTTTGTAATGGGCTTAGTGTTGTAGGTGCGTTTACCATCCGTGGATTATATTTTGCATCTACTGTTGACGTAATGATAATTCCATTTATTGAGCTTAACGTTCCCAGATTCTTTACCGTGAAAGAAACCGTAGCATCCTGCCCTTTACCTACATTAGTAAAAGCAATGTCGGAAACTTCAAAAGTCGGAGCAACTTCTTCAACCACTTTGTAGGTAGAGAAAGAGTTGACGTAAAAAGTAAATTTCCCATTAATGTTAGTACCAGTAATACCAGTACAAATATCAGTAGCATCTAAAGTTAAATCATTGAAAGTGCTAGAACACAATATTCTTGCATTAGCAAACGCTTTGTTTAAAGTAATGGTAGCTGGTCCTTGCAATACTCCTGTAGTCGAATCTGAGTCAACAGATATCAAACTGTCAGTAATAATTATTAAGTTGTCAAGATTTGCTAATGTTCCAAAATTAATAGCGTTGTCGTAAACAATTTTACCATTATTATTCTGAATAGTTTTACTAGCAATATCAACAACTTGGTTATTAAAAACAGGTCCAGTAGTTACTGTTACAGTCCAAAGATGTGTTTCTATTCCATTTATTGCTGCTTTAACTTGATAAGTTCCAGCAATTGCTTTATTAAACGTAAAGGTATCAGTTGTTCCAGTAACAGTTATAGTTTTTTCAACTGCAAATGCTTCATTATCTTTTTTAACCGACCATTCTACATTTGCACCAGCTTCATCTAAGGTAAGAGTAAAATCTTTTGGTGAGTTGACTAATGTAGCTAAACTACTTTCTACAGGTGTCCAAGAAAGTAGACAGTTCTGAATATTTACTGCAACTTGTGCTGTATCCCCTAAATAAAACTGGTTACTCGGGAAGTAAGGGCTGACAATGTAAATGTTAAGGGTATGCTGACCATTAGATAGACTGTTTAAATTTAGAGAGAGTTTATCATCAGGGTCTTCAAGATAACCATTAGATTCTATCGGCTCTAAGGTCGTAAAAGCACCTAACAATGTTCCAGAATCAAATCTCCCATTAAAACGATTAAAATTGCTGGCAGCTCCGTCATAGACTAATATTTCAGGAACAATAGAGTTTTCTCCACTATTATACAAAGTTAAAGTTATTGTTCCTTGCCTATTACATGATAATTCTCCTCCATTAGAAGCGCTAGTGCTTAAAATAGTTAAATCATGTTCCTCTCTAACTATCTGAAAATCAATAGATCCCGATTCAAATAAAAATCCATCAGAAGACCACTGAGCATCACTAGTTGCTTCCAAATTGAAATAAAAAAAATCAGAGTTATAATTTTCAGGTACTGTAAAACTGAATTGTTCATTTCTAGTTTCACCTGAAAGAAGATCCCATGTACCTAATAGACAAGAAATTCCTTCACAGGATTTATCATGATTAATAAAAGAAGGCATATTTACAGCCCTTCTACTAATATGCCCTATTTCTTGGTTGAAATTATTAGTATAATCATATTGTACAGTTACCGTTTGTCCTAAGGAAACATTAACAGGTATACTACCATCATAAACTGCACCATTTATTCTAATGTTACTTATTTGCAATGCAGGAAGGACGGTTCCTTCAAAAATAGTTTCATCAGAGTTAGCTGGATCATTATTATCTACACCATCATTAATAACAATCATTATCTCTAAAGATTCTACCTTGGTAAATTCAATAGGAAGTATTGAGAAACTTAACTCAGGAACATCTATACCTAAAGATGTAAAGGTTTCACCATTTATAGTAGAAGCATCTTCATCTATGCTCAGAGCAGATAATGAACTATCAACGTCAGTAGCAACAACATCAAAAACAGCTTCAACACCTTCTACTATCCTACTCTGGCGTGAAGTTATTCTGGTAATTACCGGTGCATCATTAACATTTAACACAGTAAGAGTAAAGTCCTGTTCTACAGGTTCATTAATCCCATCGGTAACAGATAAAACGAGGTCATATTCACCTACGTCATCATTTGTAGGTGTCCCACTTAAAACTCCTGTAGAAGGATTTAAAGCTAACCAAGAAGGTCTACTTTCAGCAGAGTAAGTTAAATCATCACCGTTCTCATCAGTAGCGATAATAGTAAATACAATTGATTCATCTTCATCAGTTTCATGGGAATCAGAAGATGTAAAGACTGGAGCAGCATTATTAAAAACTCCCGGAGTACCTCCTAAACTACCAGTCTCCCAGTTAGATGCAGAATTATCTCCGGACGGATCAATTTTTCCTATAGTATATCCTTCACCGTTTAAGTTCCAAGTACTTGAATAAGTTAAATCTGTATCAACAGTAGCTCCTAAATTATCTCTTAACCCTATAGTCTCACTAGTAGATAAAGAGAAGGTAGTGCTGTCATAAATATTACCACTAAAACCTAGATTGTCAGTCAAAAAAGTACTAGCATCATCAGCAATGATAGCATAAGCACCAGCTCCAAGATCAAAACTGCCTTGCTGGAGTGTTAATCCATGGTTTGTGCTTGCTTCATAAAATTTCCAGTCGGTTAGATCTACGCTGGCTGCACCATTATTATAAATTTCTACCCATTCGTGACCAGAGTCTGCTCCAGTAAAATCATACATAACCTCATTAATAACGACATCAGCAAAAACCATCTGAGTCAATAGAACTAACACTAATAATATTAAAACACTTCTTTTAGTATTCATTTTAAACCCCCTCCGAAAACAGCCACACCCCTAAAAATTTATAAAAACGAAAAATTAATGTTTAACTAATATCGCGATGAACAAGGCAATCAATGCTACCAACAACACTACTACGACAATGATTCCGCCAACTAATAAGTCATTCATGCTATAACTTGCTTCTACTGATTGAACAACAGTATTGGTAGTAGTCTTCTCCGTTTCTGGGATAGTAGTATCTGTTTCAGGTTCAGCAACAACATCTACTACTTCTTGCTCAACATTTGCTTCAATAGCATCTTCTTCAACAACAGGGTCTTCATCATTATTAGGCGTACCTGTTTCTCCGCAAGCTTCAATGACCAAAGGAATCCTCTGCTTATCCGTCTCTTTATCTAAATCAGCATAAGCCATTAATTCTAAATAATACGTGCCACCAACTACATCGTTCAGTGGAAAAGTAAACTGTTCTTTCCAAGTATTATCCCTTTCAGTGTAATCTCCTAGTTCAATACTGGCAACATTTTTATTGATGTCCAATTGTTCATTATAAGCTACAAAGGAAACGAATTTCTGGTCTTTAGTCCCAAAATTTTCTAATTCCACATCAATATAGAATAAATTATCACAGGCAGTTACTTTGCTAGGTAATATTTTAGCTGAGGTTATCCTGATATCATCACGCTTACGGGTAATGTCAAAAGTGAGTGTCTTAGTTACTGTATGCATCGCTCCATTCTGATCTTCTCCTTCAACTGTAAATTCCAAAGTGTAAGAGTCTTCATCAGCTTCATTATCAATAACCGTAGTGAAGGTGATATGTTCACTATCATCAGAATCAAGATCCTCAAAATCATAATTCTCTTCAAATTCTTTAAATAAGTCACTATCAGCATCAATGCTCAAGTCGATGTTCTCTAAAGCTCCATCATCATAATCCTTATCAAAAATATTCTCAATGGTAATAGTGAACGTCATTTCTGTACCGATAGACACTTCGTTTTCTAGTTCCAGATCTTCATCATTAGCATCAAAGGAATCCGTTTGGATATCCCCATCCTTATCAGTATAATCTACTTCAATTTCTTCAAGACTGATCATAGGTTTAGTAACTTGTTTCAGAGGAATACTTTCTGTACCAGCAGTCCCAGAAACAGTTATTGTACCGATGCTCTCATTACCGCTATCTCGAGAATGTGGCAAAGTGATTGGTAAGTTAATAACACTAGAGGTTTGGCCCGCGGCAATAGTGATTGTCCTGCTGTCAGCGCTGTAGCCAGTAGGCAAGCTTGCAGTTATCGTAACAGTAACTTGATTAGTTGTATCAGTATTTCTAACAGTAAAGCCGCTGGTAGAAACAGTTAATGTTTTCTGTTTGTCATCAGCAAAATCTGCATAATTGACAGTGATCGTAGCATCGCTTTCAACGATGTCGATTGCTGCAGAAGCACTGCCCGCTAAGACCAATAAGAGTAAAAGGAATAATATTGCTTTAATTTTAACCGCCTCCGTGTTTTTATTTTAAAGTAGTTAACTTTTTTAAGTTTTATAGAAAGAGCTATATAAATGTTTTGGAAAAAAAATGTTGAAACGACCTATGAGTAAGGTATCTACTCATTTGCTATGTGGATGCCTAACCATAAAGAATTAAAGAATAATCTTAAAGAATTATTACTTATGTCCCATGTAAAAGTACTTTTCGATAGAAACATCCTGATCAGTATAACTCCCGGAACGTGGATGGGATTTAGTTTCAGCAGGTTTGGTAAAAATCTCACCTGGCTTTACTTGAGCAGAAGAACCATTATTAGAACTTACAGTAGAATTAGAACCTACAACACTAGCGGAAGGTACATTTAAGGCCTGATTTCTCAACTGCTGCTTTAAGGTAGCTATTTCCTGCTCTAAAGATTCAAATTTGCCTTGAAACTCTTTAAATTTAGTAACAATAAAAGTAGTATTCTTCTCTAGAATTTCCTTAATCTTATCTTGGGAAAGATCGTCAACCTTTTCCTTATAATTGTTAACTTGCTCCATTCGTTCTCTAATCTGAGTATATTCTTCGGTGCCTTTACTTCGCTGGAGAATTCTTTCCGCTTGCAGGGTAGCTTCTTCCCTATCCCTTGCTAAACCTTGATTCAATAAATCTAAAGCCAGCTTGTTAACTTTTTGAATTAATTCAACATCCATGAGAGATTACCAAAAAAGATGAGATTATAACCTTTTCGCTTTTATAACTATTATATTGGCCAAACTATTATATTCGCCACCTTACTTTTTCAGGCCAAGAGTTGGACAGCCTAAAGGCAGCTTAAATGGGATAACTCCTGTATTTCCCAAATAGATTAAAACTAAACCGGCTATTAACCCAACGACTAATCCACCTAAAAAATAATGAAATTCAATCATTCCCAGCTGAGCTTTTTTACTTCTAAAAAAACCGCAAACTGCTGGTATTTGAAATGGCAATGTTTTGTTATTCCCTAAAAAGACTAATACAGTTGCTGCGATAACCCCAGCAATAAAACCAATCATAAAATACTTAAATTCTATAATTCCTAGTTGCCCTCTTTTTTGCATATCTCGACAATTTTTCCATCCTATATAAACCTTTCTGTCTACTGGATATATTTTTTCACAGAAAAGTTTATAAATAATTGTTAAAAACACTATATAAACTTAACGGTGATGGAGTTCTAAAAAATGATTCGCAAGCAATTAAAGGAATGTCCGGAATGCGCTAGCAAGAATATCTATCGTGATTCTGAGAAAGGAGAGACCATCTGCCGTGAATGTGGCTTGGTTATCGAAGACCGCATGGTCGATTTTAGTCAGGATTGGCGTGATTTTGAAGACGATTCTGGAGGCAGTAAACGCAGAACAGGAGCACCAGCTACACAAACTTCTTTTGATCAGGGATTGGGTACAGAAGTAGGGACTACCTCCGATTTTTATAAATTAGGCTCAGATAAAGAGAGAGATAAATTCTTTCGTTTAAGGAAATGGAATATTCGGATTAGTACTGCTATCGAAAGAAACTTAAAGGTAGCTTTGGCGGAATTAAAGAGAGTTAGTTCCTTCTTAAAATTGCCAAAATCAGTAGAAGAAGAAGCTGCTGGGGTATATCGTTCGGCGGTACAAAAGGGATTAGTACGAGGAAGATCAATGGAATCCGTCGTTGCTGGAGCCCTATATGCTGCCTGCAGAAGACATGAAGTTCCCAGGACGTTGGATGAAATGGGTGAAGCTTCTGGAATCGAAAAAAAAGAAATTGGCAGAACTTATCGCTTTGTAACCAGAGAATTAGGTATCAGTATCAAGCCAAGTAATCCTGCCGATTATATCCCTAGATTTGCTTCCGCTTTAAAATTAAGTCCAGAAACTCAGTCTAAATCTGTAGAAATTCTGGAAATGGCCCGGGATATCGAGTTGACATCGGGAAGAGGTCCTACTGGTATTGCGGCTGCTGCATTATATGTTTCCAGTCTGCTTCACGGTGAAAAAAGAACTCAACGGGAAGTTGCCGATGTAGCTGGAGTGACTGAGGTTACCATCAGAAATAGATATAAAGAATTGATTAAGAGATTAAAGTTAACGAAGATGGTAGAAAAGAGCAAGAAGAAGTAATTGTGTAGTTAGTTTGAGATTTAGATGTTCTTAGAAAAATGAGCAATAACCCTTACTGTTATGTTTCTGCAGAGATGAGAGATTTTAAACCAGTTTCTACCAGCTTAGTCGCTCGATTAGTTCAGAAAGGAGCTAATAGCGTTAGGCTGTATGGCTATCGTGGTGCGGGTAAAACTGCAACACTTCAAGCAGTGGCACACCAGCATGAGCAACAAGGTGATTCTGTCCCAGTTTATGTAAACCTGAACACCGAAATTGATGGCCCTATCAAGAACATGACGACCGTACTTTTCTTTATCTTATTGACTCTGCCGATAAGATCTTTTGGACTAGTCCTCAGGAACAAAATGTTCTGCGCAGTTTTCTGAGCAGTCCTGCTAGAAGAGTCTCAGGGATAATGGCGGGCTTATTTACGACAGATAATGTCCAGATGGATTATACGAGTCCCTTATTTAACATCCTCCACACAATAATCATGGAAGGCTTGGAAAGAGAAGATGCTGAGCTCATGGTTACCGAACCAGTAAAACCACTAGACCTGAAATTTGACGATGGATCACTCGAGTTTATATTAGGAAAATCTAGACCAACGATATTAAGATACCTGGGAAGTTCAGATCTTTATCAAGTCAATCCTACGTATTTGCCAAGGGATTTACAAATGCTCTGCCACTATACGTTCCAAGCTCATAATCCCGAAAGTACATTAGTAACAATTGATGAAGCTGTAAGAGGGCATCAACAAGTTACCTCGGAAAGTAATGCTTATAATGCTACACGATGGGCAGCATTTCCTGCGGAAGTAAAATCAGGGTTATGTAAACTTGCAGGACACAAGGATAATCCAGATAGTCGTATGCTAGAAAAATCTGAACGACAGGCGTTTGATAGATTAGCTCTTATGACTCGCAATCGAAGAACAGTATTTGTATCTGAAATGTTTATGGATTGGATAAATAATAATTTCTCTTACTGCAAGGATTCGTTTTAAAATGTCACAGAATATATAGCTTAAAAGCCAATCTCTAATCCTATAATTTTTCTAACATTTCAACATTTGTTGTAGAACTAGCTACCACTCTGACCAAGTGCGATTTATAGTATTTAATAGCGAGGTCATCTAATTCAGCAGCATAATGAACCCCTTCTACTTGAGGAATTCCTCGAACTGTCCTGCTGGGATTAAATCTCGCAGTGTTGCGATCAAAGTGAATCATTGCTAATCGTTGATAGTGCTCAGCTGCTTGTTTAAATCCATCAAATTCGACCATCCTTGCAAATTCTTCTTCAAAATGATCCAGAATCCATTCTCGATCCCTTATTGCCTCTTTATTCAGGCGTATGCGATTAAACACAGTGGTTGCTCTTGGATGATTATCACCATATAACATAAATAATACATCATTGAGAACTGGATCAATATGCTCATGGCTTCTACTTGCAGCAAAAACATAATAGAAAGAAACCCCTAAGAAATTTACTCCTTCATGAGGCATCCTAGCTCCCACCATTTTTGGCCCTATTATTTTTTTACCATCAGGAGGTGTTTTGCTTAAATCATGATAATAAGCATCAACCTTAGTTTCAAACACACCCTTAGCATGATCTTTTCTTGAAGACCTAGGAGAAATTGCACCGTAAAATAATGGATCAGGTGGCAATGCTCCAATATAAGAACCTCCACTTATTAAAGTTCCGGGGAATTCATCTCCTTGAAGAACACCTAAACTTCTTAAAACGGGAGTAGCAGCCTCAATATTAAAGCCTAACAATCCTACAGGAACCTCTTGACGACCTGAATCAAGATAACCTCTATCTTTATCATAGGTAGCAGTATGGGCCGCCAATCCTGTTAAATCTCCAGCAAAAAATAAATTAGTTCTAGAATCCAATACATCTAGTAAATCCTGACCATCTAGTTCTGCTTGAAAAGGTAATTGATATGGTTCTAATGAAGCGGCTAAATCTGTCATAATCCAACTTTACAAATATTTAACTTTTTAATAGTTATGAAATAATGATTGTAGAATAGTGAGTTGTAGAATCACATAAATGAAGCCACCTCTTCTCCAATATAACGATTATTGCTTCAAAAAGTATATAAAACGCCGATTAAAAAATGATGGATTATGGTTATCTCCTACTTAACCCATTTTATTTTAATTTTAGTAATTGTATTTCTAGTAGTATTTATTGCTACTCATTCCTGGATTAAAAGAGCCAAGAATGCCGGTCTGCAAGGAAGGGATATGCACAAGTTAACAGAAACAAAAGTTTCAGAGATGGGCGGGATTACCGTGCTTCTAGGATTCATCATCGGTGTAATGCTCTACATTGCTACGAGGATTTTTGTCCTGAATACTACCTCCCAAACCATTTACATTTTAGCCATCCTCACGGCAATCCTCATTGCTGCAGTAATCGGAATAATCGATGATATTTTAGGCTGGAAGATTGGTTTAAGACAATGGCAGAAACCATTGCTTACTTTATTGGTAGCCGCCCCTATTATGGCAGTAAATGCCGGCACAAAAATAATGTCCATCCCTTTCCTAGGGAATATAGATCTTGGAATACTTTTTCCCCTTATAGTGATCCCTGCCATTATATTAGTAGGAACTAACGGCTTCAATATGCTTGCTGGATTTAACGGATTAGAAGCAGGACAGGGAATAATTATACTTTCAGCTTGGACGTATTTAACTTACATCAGTGGTTCGGCTTGGCTTAGTGTAATTTCTTTATGTATGGTCTTTGCTTTGCTGGGATTCCTAATGTATAATCATTACCCTGCAAAAGTGTTCCCTGGGGACACCTTAACGTATACGGTAGGAGCATTAATCGCTATCATCCCTATCTTTGCCAATCTTGAAAAAAAATTCTTAATTATCTTCATCCCTTATATCATCCAGTTTTTCCTTAAGCTGAGAGGGGGTTTCCAAAAAGAGAGCTTTGCACAGGTAGATAAGGATAATGGCTGCCTTCTTCCAAGATATTACAAGACCTATGGCTTAGAAAATTTGATGGTAAAAATATTAAATACATTAAAGATTCCAGCGACCGAAATAAAAGTAGTTTACCTAATCTATGGGATACAGATTATTTTCGTCCTAGCCGCATTTCTTATTTAAACGGTATTAGATCCATTTATTGAAAACAAAAGGAGATAACCATTAAAATACAGTTGAAAAAATGAAATTAAAAAAAATGGAATATTATACCATGAACCATAACAAAACAATATCTTTTCAGCAGACAGAAATAAAAAAAGTAGTAGTGATGATTCCCGCTTACAATGAAGAAGAGACTATCGGAAAGGTAATCCTGCAAATTCCCCGTAATCTTGCTAAAACTGTAGAGGTCCTCGTGATTGACGATGGATCTAAAGATAATACCATCATAACTTCAAAAAATGCCGGTGCCGATGTCGTAATTTCCCATAAGACTAATTTAGGCTTAGGAAGAACATTTAAGGATGGTATAGACACAGCGTTAAAGATGGGAGCAGACATCATCGTCAATATTGATGCTGACGGGCAATTCAATCCCGTAGACATTCCACGATTAGTGCAGCCAATAGCAGAAGGGCAGGCTGATATGGCTACTTAGATCGGAAGAGCGTCGTGTAGGGAAAGAGTGTTTGCGAAGGTGTAGAT
>CAZNUS010000024.1:0-22293 GCA_964576385.1 uncultured Methanosarcinales archaeon
GAGGGGGTTCTGGTATGGTTAGATATATCGAAGGGTTCATAGATTCTGTTCAGAATAGCTCTGATCCTCAAATACAACGTTTTTATGATGATGTAAGAAGGGAAGCTGGAAGACGGAATCTTGATGATACAATTGCTCTAGGGTTAGTTGCAGTAGGCTTCTTATTTGATAGTGGAAAGTAGATGTATTGAATTTTTATATTTTTCTTTAAATTCTTGAATAGTATTTTCTAAAAGCTTGTTATTTTCTAAAAGCTTCTACCGGCTTTAATTTAGCTGCTTGTCTTGCAGGGAAAACTCCGGAAGCAGCTCCTAACAGGAAAGCAAACGCTAACATTCCTAAAACCAACCATATATTAAAATTAGTTTTAATTAAAAAAGATCCATATATTTGATAAGCGATAATCTCTACTAATTTACTGATGCCATAACCAAGTATGACACCAATAATCCCTCCAAATAATCCTAGGAATCCTGACTCAACTAAAAATAACCACATCATCTGAGAGTTTCTTGCTCCAGTAGCTTTCATGATACCTATCTCTTTAGTTCTTTCTAATACCGCAGTATACATGGTATTCATGATGCCTATTCCCCCTACTACCAGAGAAATAGCTGCTATTCCAACCAGTACTCCTTGGATTATAGATAAAATAGTACTTAGCGTAGCTAATAGATTTTCAGGAGTCTGGATAGTGAAATTTTCTTTGCCTTCATCCACATCACGAACCTTGCGTAGTTCCTTAGCGATATATTCCACAACTAAAGGAACTGATTCTGCAAGTGTGGTCTGCACAACGATTATATCATAATCATCAGTAATCCCTAGAACTTCTCTCAATGCTGCTTCTGGTACAACTAATGCAGAATCCTGTTGAGGGTTTCCTGATTTCTTTAAAATTCCTACTACCGAAAAAGACTGGTCTTGTATTTTTATTTTGTCTCGTAATTTTAGCGGAACGGCAAAAAAATCATCCGCAAAATCACCTCCGAGCATTACTTTAAATTTATCTCCTGTTTGTAAAAGCCTGCCAGTGCCAATTTGATAGTTATTTGCTTCTTCTACGAGATTTCGTTCAGTGTTATCATCGGGGATAGAAGCCATATAAGAATATTTTACCTCTTCCTTAAACTCTAATTTAGCTATACGAATTAATCTTCCTACCGCCATCTTTACTCCATCTACCTTTTCAACAGCATCGTGTTCTGCTGTAGTTAGAGGTACAGATACCGCTGTTCCTGGAGGGCCAAAACCAGAGCCAGCAGCCTGGATGATTATTTTATCAGTGCCTAACTTTAGAAATTGTTCTTGGATGGCTTGCTGCATCCCTTCACTAAGAGAAATTAAGCTTATTACGGAGGCAATACCGATAAAAATACCCAGCATCGTTAACCAAGAACGAAGCTTTCTTTTACGAGCATTACGATATGCTAAATAAAGGTAATCTTTAAGCATGATTACTTTACCACACCAATTCTTTTTCTTAAGAACTCTGGAAGGTATTTTGGCTTCTTTTTGTAGATAAAAACTCCTGCAATAGTAAGTATTATCATTAAGATATACACAAAAGTGTTGTTACTAGAGATCAAGCCAAATCTTTTCATCTCGCTGGTGCTGTATAACTGCAAACTTAAGTCAACTTTCTCTTTATAGATGTTGTTATTAGAATCATAATAGTCTAATTTTACGGGGATTTCTACCTTCTCCTCTTTACTTTTAACATAAATATTTATCTCTTCACTTTCCGTGTCATCTGAATCTACATCTCCGAGATAAAAATAATTGCTGGGATTAATTAATTTATAATCATCTGAAGGAAGAAGAGTTATTCCTAAAAATTTAATTTTTGATGCTCCTGCATTAGCGACCTCTAATGTTACTAATCCGCTTTTTTTGTTCTGCTGTACTGTACTTTTCTTAAGGTATATATTTAACTTAGGGGCTTCTCCTATAGAAATACCTAAAATTTCTTTAATCAGGTAATCATTCCCCTGTTCGTCAAAATACGTAAGGTTAAATGGTATTTTGTATAACCCCGGAGCGGCATCGGGAGTGGCCATAACTCTAAAAGTTAAAGGTAATTGATGGCTTGGCTCTAAACTGGCAATTTGTTTCTTTGATAGTGACTGGTATGGAGCTATCGGCAAAGAAACGCTGGAGAAATCTAAGTCTAATGTAATATCCTTAATAATGGAGTCAGCTAAGTTCTTCAGGGTTATTTTGATACTTCCTTCCTGTCCTGGAGGTATTTGTTGAGGCTCAATCTTTATAGATGAGATATCAAGGATGGCATCCCTAGTCTCTATATCTATATTAAATTGATCATCTCCATAGCTATACCCTGTTTTTCCAATATAAACAAACAATTCTATCTCTGTTTCAGCTTCAACAGCATCATCAGCTACTTTTAGTTTATATTCTACTATTTCAGCATCTGCACCAGTTGAAGTAGCACGTAATTTTCCAATATTTTTTTCAGCTACATCACCATATAAGCTGAAAGGCTGTTTTGGGATGATCTTTACGATAGCATCTTCTGCTGATTGCGCTCCTTCATTCTCTATCTTAAATTTTACAGTTACAATTTCCCCTGGCTCAACTGGATCAGGAGATTGGGAGATTAACGTAACAGTTAATTTTGGGCTGGTGTAATCAATAGCTCCACTGACCAGCAATGAACCTGATATCAGTATTAATGTTATTACTCCTACCAGAGTAAACAGAATATGCTTCATCATTCACCTTTTTTAGGATAATAGCAAATCTCATTAATTATTGAACATTTGTGAGATTTGCTAAATAGTAAATTGCATATAAAAAGTTCCATTATTTTTGCAATTTAGCATAATGTCTTTAATTATATTTATAAAGATGTTGGTGGGAAATAAACTAAAATTATTTTGTATACTTCATTACCATAATCATTAAAAAAAAATCTATTATTTGCTGATTATGCCTAAGATAAATCTTCTTTCTGAAGAACTGATCAATAAAATTGCTGCTGGGGAAGTCATTGAACGACCTGCTTCAGTAGTCAAAGAACTGATTGAGAATAGTTTAGATGCCAAAGCAACAAAAATATTTATTGATATTCTAGATTCTGGCAAGAAACTGATCAAAGTAAGTGATAATGGAAATGGTATGGATGAAGAAGATGCCAAAAATTCTATCTTAAGGCATGCAACTAGTAAAATAACAAAAGAGGAAGATCTGTTTGCAATCAATACTCTTGGTTTTAGAGGGGAAGCGTTAGCCAGTATTTCAGCAGTATCTCAGTTATCCATCATCACCAAACCAGAAAGCACATTAGAAGGGTTTAATCTGGTTGTAGAAGCTGGGAATATCGTTAGTTCAGGAATTATGGCGGCAGAAACCGGAACTACTATTGAAGTGCGTAACTTGTTTTTTAACACCCCTGCCCGAAAGAAATTTTTAAAAACTGATACTGTTGAACTACGGCACATTATTGATATCATCACAAGGTATTCTTTGATTAATCCTCATGTTTACTTTAGGCTGCGTCATGAAGGGTACATCTTAATTAATGCACCATCAGTAGATAACCTACAAAGCAAAATCTCTTTTATTTATGGAACAAATTTAGCTAAAGATATGCTGGATGTACATTATTCTACTGAAGATGTAACTATTACTGGTTTTATCGCTAAACCTCATCAGTGCCGCAACGATCGTAGCCAACAGTCCATATATGTTAATGGCAGATGGATAAAAAATGAAGATTTAACTACAGCGATATACAATGCATTTCATTCTCTATTGTTTGTAAATAAGCATCCCGTGGCGGTGCTTGATCTTCGAATTAATCCGGAGAAGATTGATGTTAATGTACATCCTCATAAAACTGAAATTAAAATTGAGCAGAAGGATCTTATTAGCAAGGCTTTGTTTACTGCTATTAAAGAAACACTACAGAAAAATAATCTTATCCCTACGTTAGATATGGAAACTGAACAGCAGTTAGCTTTTGGGACACCTTTGATGGAAGTGAAAAAAGGGAAATATCCTTTAGAAAAAAGTATTCAGAGCCATTTATCGGCAGGTGTAATACCAGAAAAAGAAATGGAGTATAATAATGCTGTTTCAACACACTCCCCTCTTGCTAATGACCATTTGTTTTCCCAAAAGCAAGCTTCTGACTCCTACTCAAATAGTGTCTCAACTGGATTTACTACTCGTGCGCCACCTCTAGCAATTCCTCAATCTGATATTTACAGTAAATTGCCTCCAATGAAAATACTTGGACAGTTGCATAAGACTTTCTTTATTGCAGAAATAGACGGCGGTGTTTTATTCATTGACCAGCATGTAGTTCAGGAAAGAGTACTTTATGAGCGTTTCATGGAGCAATATCTGAATAAGCAGGTAGCTCTGCAAACTCTTCTGCAAAGTGAAATAATGGAATTTACTTCTATAGAAAGAGTTGCTCTGCTAGAGAATAAAAATCTACTGGAAGGATTGGGATTTTGCCTTGAAGAATTTGGAGGTAATTCTTTTTTGTTGAAAACAATTCCTACAGTATTGGGAAGGACTCAGCATAAGGTATTATTATATGACGTGTTAAGCTATTTGTTAGAAGGAAAAAATAAGATGGAAGATATTCAGGAAGAAATCATCACTAGGATGGCCTGCCGCGCTTCTATTAAAGCAGGAGATGAGGTGACTATATCTGAAATTCAAACCCTATTACAAGAATTGACTCAGACTAAGCTTCCATATACCTGTCCCCATGGTCGTTCAGTCTTGATAAAAGTAGATTTTGAAGAATTAGAGAAAAAGTTTAAGAGAAAATAACCACACCCTTTTTAACAAGAAGAGATAAAGATATTAAAATCTAATAATCTCTTAATTTATTGTATAAATCATAAGCAGTACGTAACGCTTGAGCATCTGCTTTTGCAGTAGTTCTTCTTCTGAAGTGAACACCGCTCTCTGCTGCATCTCTTTCAATTCTTCGATCGTCAGACCCGGTAATTAATGTTCTATGGGCATTAGGGGCATATATTGCTGAAGAAGCCAGAACGTCTAAACCGTTCATCCTGGGCATATGGTAGTCAGAGAATATCGCAGCAGTATCTCCATTTGTTTTTCTTAATATGTGAAATGCTTCTTGCGCACCTCTGGCCAGATGAAGCTGAGCATCTGGAAATAAAGGTGCCAAATATATCCCAAGGAGAGTTAATCCAGTCGCTTCATCATCTATATATAATATATGGGGTATATGTTTTTTAGTCATATTTTAAAGTTATTGTTGTTTCTTTATAAATATTTCGTTTTTTGGTGGTCATCTTTACTTATTTTACCACATTTCTAACTTCTAGAAAAACAGATATTATACTACCCCTTAGTGATTAAAACAAAAAGTTTATAAATCTAAATCCTAATCCTTGTTTTAATGGTTGATTTAAACAAAAGAAGGTTTGTAACTTCTATAAGTGCATTAGCTTTAGCCAGCGGGTGTGCTTATGAAATGAGGTATAGTGATCCTGTTGTTTTTAGTCCTGAGGAAGAAAAATTTCTTGATGCATTGCGGAGATCATATGGTTTTCAAGAAAAAACTTCTTTTGATTCAAGGGACCCTGAACGATACCAAGAACTAATTGATCATTCAATCCAATTTGCCGATGTTATTTTTTCACCTGAAGGCAAAGTTACTATAGAAAAACTAATTGAAACTGCTGATTATCGCTGTTCTGCACTTGCTCATATTGAATCTCTAGCAGCTTTAATTGAGCATCCTCGCCGAGAAGAAATAATATCTTTGGGTGCTAGATTAAGTTCGCGTGAAGGCTTCATCGGATGCTGGAATAATTATAGTTTTAATCCTAACGATACAATGGTTTTGGACATGGTTCTTGATCACCCGGAAATGCAAGACAGGCTTTTTAATGAACGAAACCCTCGTTATATTCCTGATGTACGTTTATTAACTCCATTAAGGATAGCTTTTCTAAGAGAACAAATGAAGGATAGGGAGTTTGCTTCACGATTGCAAGTAATGTTGGAAGAAGACTGTGTAAAGACAGGAGAAACTGGGGGGCATTTGACATATCGTAATGGTAAGTTAGAAATTGTGGAAGTAGATAATATTTTTCGACTTGCTGCAGATGTTTTTTTTCCTTATCTTAAGGAACAATCACCGGAGAATAAAGCTGCAGTGAGAGCTTTTTTAGATAGGTATGGGTATGTTTTTGGAAATGATGAAAACCCTCATGATCAGTTTGTACAAGGTTTTAATAAAGGTGAAACTGATGAAGATTTTCCTGGTATGGGGTTGAGTACGCGGTATTCTTCCTTAGCGGAATCATTGGATTCAATAAACGGGTCGGTAAAATTAAATCTTTATTCTTTTGCTGAGTTTCATTTTCATTCCTTTAGTGATGAGGTATTAACAGATTTAGGTGCAGCTCATGATTCAGGAACTAATCGGGACTATATAGAAGATCATCAACCTACAAGCGGTGCTTGGAGTGGTGACTGTGTTAGGCCTTGGCATTATCAATTGCCAAATATTGTTTTTTCCAGAGTTATCGGTGGGAAAGAAGTTGTTGTTTATCTTTCTGATAATTCGATTGATACTTTAAGCAGTACTGGTAACAACCGAGAATTCTGGGAGAATGAACAACGATTCTGGATTTCGGAAACAACGCATTACGTGGGAAGATTTAAGCTGCCAGTGTAGGATTTGTGATAGTTAATATTTCTGATAGTTAATATTTCTAGTAATCTATACTACTCTTAAAATTATTTTTTGAGAAACAGACTTTTACGCACGGAAAAGCAAGAAGATAAACAAACGGTAAACTACATGATATCAAATCCTCTTTGTCTGAGCGCGTATTCCGTTAATCCACTTTTAATTACTTCTACTAATTCTGGTGCAGTAAATGGTTTTCTTAATAATGGTATTCCATCTTCGCTAGCCTTCTTTTCAGCTTTTCCGGTAACATCTCCTGAAATGAGAACATAACTAGGCTGTGTACCTTGTGGAAATGTTGGAAATACGTCGTAATTATGTAGATTTGTAGTAACGACGGCATATTCTACTCCTCCTTTTTCTATCAATGCTGTAGCTTCTTCCCTACTTGAAACAATATCAACACCATTAACTGCTCCTTCAGTTATTAAATCACGTAAACCTCGTCGAAGTATTCTTCTTGCATCAATACTATTATCTACACATAATATTCTGGCCATGGTTATATCCTATGTTTTCTATTGAGTTTCATAACGCGGTAATTCTCTTTGAACTATACTTATTAATGTAGCAATTTCAACGGGCTTTGGTAAAAATTCATCTACCAACCCTCGTTGTTTAATTGCGGTTTCATCTTTTTCACTACAAAAGCTTGCCATAAGGATATAAGTTCTAGGTTTAGTGCCTTCTATCGATCCTTCTGTTTCCCTAATTCTTTCAGCTAATTCCAACCCGTCCATCAAAGGCATATGATTATCTGTAAATACTACTCCATAAGCAAAAGGATCTCTTTGATACAATCCAAATGCATCAGCTCCATTTTCAGCAGTATCTACGTTAATATTATGCATTCTAAGAATTTCGGCCCAAGTCTCTAGTAAAGGAAGTTGGTCGTCAGCAATTAATACCTTAGTCATTTAGTCTCAAGTGGTGTTTATTCTTCTAATTTATAAACCTTTCTCATGTAACTACCCGAGAGAGATTAATTTATTCAAAGAACATTTAAATAGCTAGGGGGATGTTTATGACTATGCAATTCAAGAATTTTACTTTAGATCCCTTTCAGGAAGAAGCGATAAAAGCAATAGAAAGTAATTTTTCTGTAGTCGTTTCTGCGCCAACTGGAAGCGGGAAGACGTTAATCGCTGATTTTATCATCGATAAACACAAGAATGACCAGAAAAGGATAATATATACTGCTCCGATAAAGGCACTTTCTAACCAAAAATATCATGATTTCTCTAAAGAATATGGGGAGGAAAAAGTTGGGCTGATGACCGGTGATATTGTCATAAACCCGCAAGGAAAGATCATCATCATGACCACGGAGATATATAGAAATATGGCGGTAAGCAATGATCCTGATTTACAAAATGTTGCCTATGTTATCTTTGATGAAGTACATTATATCAATGATGTTGAACGAGGATATGTTTGGGAAGAATCAATCATCTATAGTACTGAAAAATCGCGCTTTCTCTGCCTTTCTGCAACAATTCCTAATGCTCAAGAATTTAGTGACTGGATTTCTTCTATTAAGAAGCATACGGTTAAAACTGTAATAGCTACTAAAAGGAATGTTCCATTAAAACATTTATTTTATGATTATGAATTAGGCATCACTGAGCTAGAAGTTATCAGGGATGAGATCATTGAAGAGAAAAATTTTTCTCGAAGCAAGCGGAGATTCCAAGGGAAATTTCCTGAGCCCAACCATATAGAACTGATTAGAGAACTTGGCCAAGAAAAGATGCCTTGCTTTTTTTTTAGTTTTTCTCGAAAGGATTGCCAGAACAAGGCTAGGGAATTAGCCCGGCGTAGTTTTTTCAAAAGGGATAGTAGAATTATCGAGCAATTCAACCAAAGCATTAAAGATGCTCCTTCTGATGTCAGTAAGCTGGAATCTACCCGTATCCTTAAAGAAACTATATCCCAAGGTATTGCGTTCCATCATGCTGGCCTGCTTCCGATTGTTAAAGAAGCAATAGAAGCTTTGTTCGCCAAAGGTCTAATAAAAGTATTGTATACTACCGAAACATTTGCTGTTGGCATAAATATGCCTGCAAAGACTGTCTGTTTCAATAGTTTAAGGAAATATGACGGGTTTAATTTTCGCAATTTAAATACTAAAGAGTATTTCCAGATCGCTGGCAGAGCAGGAAGGCGGGGGATCGATGAGATAGGTTATGTGGTAAGCATGATCTATCGGCCAGGATTTCGTTATCAGGAAATTAAAGCGATAACTACTGCTGATGTTGATCCCATTAAATCGCAATTTAAGCTTTCTGTCAATACTGTATTGAACCTGATTAATTTACATACACCCCAGGAGATAGAACATATTCTTCGGTTGAGTTTTTTTTCTTATCAAAAATTTGGGAAGAATTACTGGAAGGTACCTACTAAGCTTTTATTAGCTAGATACGATAATATCGTGAAGAAATTAATGAAGTTGGGGTATGTAGTACAAGGTGAGCTTACTCAAAAGGGAATATTTTCGTCAAAGGTATTTGCGGATGAAATTACCATGGGGGAAATTTTTGCTACAGAATTAGCTGAAGAATTGGATGAATATCAGATCCTATTGATATTGGCTTGCTTGGTTTATGAGTCAAAAGAGAGAAATATTTTTAAGAATAAAGTTAAAAATGAGCAGTTGAAAAACCTGATAAATCTGCTGCATCAGGATCAATATCTCTGGAAAGAACAGAAATTTCGTAATATGCAGGACATGACCGCTATTATTTATCAGGTGTATAATGGGAAAAGTTTTTTTGAATTGTTGTCAAGCACTAACTTACTTGAAGGCGATCTGATCAGGTTTTTTTCTCAGATTTTAGATAGGGTAGGGCAAATCAAAAAAGCTACTACTGACTACCGGCTTATTAACAAGATGAATAACTGCAAGGGAATTGTCGAAAGAAGTTTAGAAGGGATATATTTAGTTTAGGCGATTCTTTTTCTCTTATATCTTCTACCTTTGTTTTTATTTATTCTAGAATCTCAATTCTTTCTAAATCTTTAATAGTGTTAATAATCATTTTTTCTGAGAATTTTGATTCATTAAAAAATCTTAATTCTTTTTCATCTAAAATTTCTTTATATTTTGCTTCTATTGCTATAACCTTTCTCTTAACTGAGGTTTGTACAATAAAATCAATTTCATGTTCATTTTCGAAGAAGTAATTTACTTTATGTTTTTTTAATTTCAAATAAATTATATTCTCCCACAACGCTCCTTTATCTTTAAATCCCACTAAGACACTTCTTATGCCATTATCAGCAATATAAATCTTTTTTGGAGAGCGAATAACTTCATTAAGAGATTTAGCATAACGATTAACTTGATGAATCAAAAATGTTTCTTCAAAATAAGAGATATACGCACTTATAGTTTCAACATCCAAAGCTAATATGTTTGCTAATTTATTATACGTCACTCTTTTTCCAACTCTTTCACAAAGCAGCAAAAACAGTTCTTCTATCTTAACTCCATTTTTTAGGCCATATTTTGCAATAATGTCTTTATAGAGGATGTTATTTACTAAATTAATTATTTTTTCTGGATCTTTTGTTAAAACATATTCAGGCAGACCACCGTCTTCTAAATAGGACTCAAAATATTTTTGTTTTAGAGAATGATCGGCGTTTTTCAGTTCTATTTTTTTAAACAACAAATATTCTTCAAATGATAGTGGATTTATGACTACATTTCTGTTTCTACCAGTTAAAAAAGCTCTTTTATCTTTTAATATCAAAGAATTTGAGCCTGAAGCAAATATTTTAACATTTTCATGATCATGCAAAACCTTTAAATCCTGCTCAAAAGAATCATGATATTGGACTTCGTCAAGGAATAGAAATATCTTCTCTTTTAAGGATATGCCGTGAAGCGAGCGATATTTTTCAATCAATTCTAAAATACTAAGCTTAGCTAGAGCGCTATGATCTAACGATAGAAAAAATATGTTTTTTGATGGAACATTTTTCTCTAATAGTGACTGAATCGTCTGTTTTATTAAAGTGGTTTTCCCAACTCGACGTAGTCCAGTCAAAAAAGTAATCTCTTTTTTTTCTGCGTCTTCTTTTAATAATGAGAGGTAATTATTTCTAATTATTCCTGGTGCAATAAACTGTTCTTCCCACCAAGGATTAAACATATAAAATATTGTTTCTAGTTCCATAACGGTAGTTAAATATACATTTGTTTATAAATGTTCCGATTACTAATCGGTAAAAATCAGTATTTGTTACGATCGTCAATCGATATCCCTTTCGGCAAATAAAAAAGCTACTACTGACTATCGGCTTATTAACAAGATGAATAACTGCAAGGGAATTGTCGAAAGAAGTTTAGAAGGGATATATTTAGTTTAGGCGATTCTTCTTATTCTCTATTAAGTATATGGTTGAAGGATTGTAATGTCATATATTCTCTAAGATATAAATAGATTTAAATGAACACTTTGTGGCTTTTTTTATGAATTTTTTACCGATTGTTTTTGAAGGTTTTGAAGGGAGGGAACATGCCTTAGCAAAAATAAAGAGATATCATCATTCAGGTACTCCAGTCATGTTTTACCGAACGAATGATCTAATCCATTCTAGGAGAGTCCTTTTCCATCTGGAAGAAGGAATTGATAATATAGTATCTACTTATGATTATTTTGATGTAGAATTTGCTAGAACTTTAGCGTTAGTCCATGATGACCCCGAGATTATCACTGGTGATCCAAGCACCTATGATAAAGAGCGCATGACTCCTGAGCAATTGGAAACTTTAGCAAAAACAGAACAGGAAGCAATTGCAAAGATAGTAGGGATGTACAACCCCGTCGTCAATGGCCATGACTATCAAAGACTACTTATTGCTGCTAAGATAAAAGATTGTTTAGAAGCACAATTTGTTTCTTTCTTTGATAAATTAGACGCAGCAGGGGAAGCATGGCACGAAGTGTGGGCTGGGAATGCTTGCTTCTTGCGTCCAGCAGGAGCAATGATTGAATCTGGTGAAGGAGAATACATCCGTAGATTAAATGAATTTCCTAGGAAATATCCAGACATGGCTAAATTTTTTGATCATTTTCCGGATTATCTGCCTAAACCGTTTGAGTTTAAACAGATAGTGGAAGCAGGGAAGCCGCATACAGAAGAATCTTTGCAAGCAGATAGTGGTTATCCTTTGTATGAATTATGGAAAAGAACGGTTCTGAAAAGGGAAGGAATCCATCATTTAATAACACAAGTAGAGTTTTAATGAGCTAGTAAACATTGATATTTGGCTAACCAACTAAATACGTTCTTTAAACCAATGCTTTAATTAAACTAACGCCAACCACTGCTTCTAAGAATGCTGAAATTAAAAGTAAGACAAATGAGAGCAATAATAATATAAGGGCATCTTTTACTACGTTTTTAAATGAAGGGCTGAGGAATTGTTCTACGATAACTGCTTTTGATATAACACCACCAGCGATGGCAGCAAGAAGAAAGCCGCCTATCTCAGGGACAATATAAATGGAAAATATGCCTAACAATGCTAAACTATGGTTTACTCCTTTGCTGATATTATTTATCGTAAGAGATACAAATGTAGAAAAGGTACTGGCGTTCCAAACCATCAAAAAAATTGCTCCAGCGCCATAAAAGAACGACAGTACAAAGAAAATGATCGCAACTCCTATATTTTTGCTGAATAATCCTAATGCGTGAGTGAAACTGTTTACTTCAAATGAGCTGATATCGCTTTTTGTTACACTTTTTCCAAGAATTTTCATCTGTTCTCCTACAGTGATAGAAAAATCTGCGCCGAAATAGTTGGAGAGAGAGATAAGGATGATATATCCTAAAAATACTCCTACCGATAAAAACAAATAAATCTCAAAAACACCCTTATGGTTCTGAAAAAATCTATTAAATCCTTCCCTTTTTTCTTTTTCTTCTTCTATGCTCAGCAGGTTCATCAGGCTAGGAATGAGCAGTAAAGTTATCAAAAAAAGGAGGGATATAGAAAACCGTTCTTCAAAAAAGAGATAACCGGTGAGAGCACCTATAAACGTATAACCTATACCTAGCAATATTGCAGTTAGCGGTTTTTTTTCTAATCCACTGATACTAATAATTTGCTCTAAAACCATACAACCTCTTTTTAATTGTGATTTCTATGATGACTACATGAATCTCTTAATTCTACTCTTGGTATGATTACCAACTACTTTATTAATCCTTGGTTTCTTAACTTTTCTCGAATTTCCTCTTCTTCTTTCTGCATCTTAGCTTCTTTCCATTCTTTAACAGTCTTAACAGTGTAGGCTAAAGGTCCTCTTTGAAATAATGCTGATCCAAGTATGGTTAATATGCCTATTGCGGAAACTATGCCAGTAATAGGTTTCCAATTTGTTTTCATCTGTCTAAAAATACCGGTTGCTGCGCTAACACCGAGGGGTATTTTATCCATAGCAGTATCAGATTCAGCAGGAAGATCTTCATCAATAGCTACTACTTCTTCAGTTGGCGCTTTTTCTGTACAGGATTGCTTTTCATCAGGCTTGTCATCTTTTCCACACAGGCTGGAATCTTGGCACATTCTTATCTGCTGGCCATCACTGCAGCTACTCCATTCTGAGCATTCCCAATGAGGAGTACATTCTGTATCTTTTTCTGGCTTATCTTCTTTTAGGATACACTTTCCATTCACTTTTTCGTAGCCTACTCCACACGTATTAAGACTGCTTCCTCCGCCACCTCCACCTCCTGAACTAGGGGTGCTTGGAGCAGCTGAGGTAGTAACATTATACTCACTGGAATTGATACAATGTGAAAACTGGTCACATGATTGCACTCTAAAATAATAAAGTGTGCTGGCCGATAATCCAGTTATGCTCGTAGTTGGAGATGTACCTAGTGTATCTACTTTCTTCTGTGCTAATAAGGCATTATTCGCACCATAAAATAAACTATTATTGCTGGTTTCATCAATACTCCAGGAGATAGTTACCGAATCTTCCGATAAAGAAGTGTTGGCGATGTTGCTGATGACCGGATTGATAATATCGTAATAGATACTATTAGTAGTGCTGGTGTTATTATTTCCTGCAGAATCATTGCACCAAACTTTCCAGTTGAAAGGGCTATTTTGGGAAGATGCAGCAAAGGTAATATTTGTAAAATTCGTTCCCGCAGTTACGGTACTTTTTTCAGTATTATCAACATAAAGAATGCATTTTTCAGGATTAGTTTCAGTTAGTCTATAATTGATGTCGGCAGCGCCATTTAAAGAGTTAAAGGTATCTACAGTTAAAGGATATAAAGGATCAATACTTGGCTGCGTAGTGTCGATTTTAACTATTCTTGTTGCGCTAGTCTGTAAATTCCCTATTAGGTCCGTACAAGTTATTTTCCAGGTATGGCTTCCTTCAGAAAGATTAAGGTTAAAATTAAGGAATGCTTTGCTGCTGGTACTGGATGTAGCGTTTACTTGGCCATCGATTAAAATCTGGCAGGTTATGGAAGAAGCGTAATTATCCGTTGCGTTGATGCGGAAGCTTCCCGAATTAAAGGTATCATTTACTGGGGAGACCAATTCTATACTTGGCGGATCTACATCTACATAAAAAGTAACATTCTTTTGTGAAGGGTTGCTTTTAGTATCATTGGCGTAAATAATGAGATTGTTTGTATCAGCTGTAAATTGTTCACTGGAATTGATAGTGTACGTTGTACTGGCATTATTATATGCTGTTACACTACCATTTGTTGCACCGTTATTTAAGCTATACCAGACAGAGCTAACATTGCTAGGAGAGTCAGAGACAGTAAAGGTTATATCTGTGCCATTAGCAATTATCGTATTCTCTGGACTAACTAAGCTAATAACTGGGCCAGTTGTATCAAGAATAAATGTTGCATGGCTGCTTTCAGTGCTCCATCCGGCTGAATCGGTACAAGAGATGTACCATTCATGCGTACCATCGCTTAAGCCAGTTAAGGATGCGCTTAAACTTTCAGTAGAGTTTGATGAACGAGTTACACTATTTTTTAAACTATTATTAATATATAACTTACAATTGCTCTGCGGGCTGAAATTATTATCTATGGCAAAAGAATTATCGCCTTGGCTAAATCCATAATTGTAAGTATACTGGCTGATGATAGTATTATTTAGTGGTGTGGATAGGGTCACTGTGGGAGCTTGGCGGTCAATAAATAAGTAATGCCATTTTTGCGGAATGATATTATTATCAGCATTATCGGTTAAGTTAAAGAAATACGCAAAAAAATCTTCAGATTCTGCGCCTATATCCACGGACGCTGTATAATACCCATTATTTTGTGTTAAATTGCCTAGCAAAGTAGCTACTGTTGTGCTAAGAGTATTGGACCAGTCATACCTTAACTGATATGTTTTTAATCCGGATTCCTGTTCAGTTATAGAAATATTGAATAATGTTGTTTGTGGTTTTTTGATAGAATAATTAGATGGTTCATTTAGATTATAACGAGGTGCAAGATTATCATTATTTAGATTTAAGGTAATTGTACTTGTTTTTGTTGCGCCAGCATCATCAGTCGTTAAAACAGTGACGCTTTGTGCAGATGTAGATGCTAGGTCATTAACTAGAACGGTAAAATTAAATCTGCCGGTAAAATCATTATCTATTGAACCATTACTCCATTTAATCACATTAGAACTAACTGTATTTATCCATCCACCGCTAGGGTTTCTGGCATTGGTAACGGTTAAATTTGACGTATCGGCTACTACGGTCACGTTTATGATGCTGTTTGCTGAACCGGCACTATTATCTACTTCTATTTTTATATCTGCGGTATTATATTCGTAAATAATAGAAGGGCTGGTACTTAGGACTGTAACGGTAACATCATGGGCGTTGGTATTTACCTCAGCGCTAACTATCACCAATGATAAAACTATAATTATTCCAAGTATTATCACGCTCTTATTCATACGACATCAACCCTCTTTTAAAGTAAATTACTTTTTATAGTAAATTGCAAAGGTAATGGGGCTTTTTATATGCAATTTACTATTTAGTAAATCTCACAGATGTTTAATCATTAATGAGATTTTCTATTATACTGTCAGATGTTGTTATTATCTTTATATTTATAAGCTTTTATATCATCAAACTTGCAATAAATATGATATTTGATCGCGAATTATGATAACACCAATCATTTTCACTATTCATTTTAGACACTATTTATTATCGGTGGCAAGTGATAATTAAGTTAAAGGAGAGTAAAATGGCATTTGTGCGTTGAAAAACCGTGTTACCCATCTTATTTTTATGATATTAGATTTTAATAGTTAAGGAAAGGCGGGAAGAAAAAAGTTGAGTGTATGCTCAAAAATAAAGAAATAATGAAATGCTTAAAATGAATATTAAAGAAGTAATAATTAATAGCCATTTTGGACCTAATAATCTCTTCTTTAAGAGATAAAATCCACCAACTACTAAAATATAAGTGAGGGAGATTAGTGATAAAATTGCAAACAATCCAAATAAACTATAATGAACTACATTTTGCTGAAGTCCGATGATTGTAGCGCAAGTATTGCATTTCTGGGTGTCTGGAGCATAGACACAAGGAGTTTCTTTTGATGATAAGATTATTATTTTCGTAGTTGTAGCTTTAATACATTCAGTAGGATAGTTGTTTGGGTAATACTTTCGGTCGCAGAATAACTGTGCCATTTTTGTTTTATCTGGTATTTTTCCTGATGAAGAGAAAATAAACAAGGCATCACCACCCTGTTCAGTATAACATTGTGCGAAGGCATTACTTTCCATTAACGCTAAATGATATGCTTCTGAACTAAGTTGTTCGGTAGCAAGGGTAATCGGACTTACAAGAATAAGAAGGAAAAGAAAAAGGAGAAAAAGAAAAAATTTCATTTTACTTTGGAAGAGTTGGTGGTGCTTCAATACTTGTCTCTGACGAAGTCATTTTACAAGAGCTAGATATCTTAACAACAAATCCTATACCCTCCGTGTCTTCAGTGAAAGTTGTTTCATCTCGTATCCTTTCCCAGCTTGGACTAGTATGCCCAGTGTAGATTCGGTTGTTGTATAGATACGATTTTTCTACGTTGCAACCAGTAAAAATATCTGCAAAATTTCTACCTCTAAATTCAGGAGAAATGCCTATAAAGTTCCATCCAGCATATAGATCTCTTTGGTTGATGTTAAGAACTGGTTCAGACTGGAAACGTAGATATCCAGCTTTATCAGAATGGAGCCAAGAAGCAGGTGATAAGAGTTCGTCATCATCTATTGATTGGAGTTTGCTTGTTTCAGGATCTGGATAAACTCTTGCGTATTCTTGGGTGCTTGGGATAAATGCCCATATCGCATTAATATCACCTATCTGGATATCTCCCCCTCTGATTGCTCCGCTACTCAGATCGGTAACAATGCCAACTCCAAGAAGTAAATTCCATCCCTGTTCTACTTTAACACCTATTTCGTAGCTTGTATCCATTTCATTAGAACGTATGGGGGTCATACCATTGATAATAGCAAGAACAGATGAAGCCATTATTAATATACTTAATAAAATTGCAATTAATTTTTTCATTTTTATTCCTCCGGTAAAGCTGGTGGTTGTGGTGCTGTATCACCTGCTTGGTTTTGTGTAGTTGATCCATCGTCTGGTAAACTTGGTGGAGGTGGAATATTGTTGTCAACATTATCAACTGTTCCTGAGCAACCTCCTAAAATTATGCTTGAGATTATCAACAATCCACTTAAAATAAAAATTAGTTTTCTCATCTATCTCACCTCTTTCAAAGAGCAGTATTGGTATATAAATGCCTCTTAAGCTTCGAAGATAATTGAAGTTAATAATGATTTCGTTTTTCTGTACGTATATGGCCAGGAAGATGGATTGAAGGGGCACTTAGAGGAATAGGTATTGCAAATGTTGTTCATATTCCAATCAAATCAAAAGAACCTGGGAGAGTATTCTGGAGAGATATAGCACCAGATGTTAAGGACGGTTCCGTTTATATTTTTCCGAGATATTTTGGTTGTGGGATAAGATATTAACCAGATAGAACTCGATAAAAGCCAAAGCCCCTTCTTTTTTAGGACTCATTCTCGATTGGATTTAACGATGTTATATCTCCCGACGGAGCGGGCTCGACACAAAGTGTCGATAGTCGAGAAAAAAGTGCACCTACATAAGGTTTATATACTACTTGTAAATAACAACCTTCATGGGAGATAAACCAATACCTCCATTCCTTAAGAAAGATTATAATTTAGCTATAACAGAACCAAATTTAGAAGGGACTGTAATGCGATGTCTTACTCATAGAGATGGATCAACATCATTCTTTCTTGAGGGTAATTCAGATGCACTATTCTTTACAGAAAGAGTTACACTTCCAATAGTAAATGGAAATTATGTAAGAGGTATTGCTACTGATCCAAGAGAATGGGACACAAGAACTATCTCTGATTTGGAAATTTATGATGTTAAGGGAGGAAAACTTCTTCACCAATATTCTAGTGAATCATCCCCAAGGAAATAAACTAATTCAGTATTTTTTTCTTGATTTTGTCTAATGAATGTTATGTTTCAGGGGGTTTATCCCGAAGTCAACCTGAGCATAGCGAAGGTTGAAGTTATGACGCAGTCCCGCGAAGGTTAGATCATCTTTTGTAATGTTTCCTCTAATTGTTTGGACAGGTCTTTAAGATTCTCATAGTAGATTATCTTTTTGGTAACAGGAATTCCCTCAATCATCATTGATGTTTTTTTATTTTTTTTACAAAGAGCAATACATGGTATATTGTGCTCTTGTGCCATCTGGAATTCCATACCAACTCCCATAGAAGGACTTGTAACTTCACCAATGAAAAGAGTGCATTTTGTTATTGTTTTATAGGTTCTATCATAAAATTCTCTTGGTGTTTCTTTAGAATCCCAAAAGTTAGGATAAGTACCTATAACTTTATCAAAATACTTCTCACAAAGTTTCATTAGGTGCTTATAGATGGGAAGATAATCCTGTCCAAACAAATGAATCGGTCCAAATACATATGCGGTTTTCATATACAAGAGGAAACATCACTCCTATTAAAAATTATCGGAGCGGGACGAGTAATATTAACTATAACAATGTTAACTTCCCTCCGCTTTATGCGGAGGTGCGGAGTGTAGCGGAGCAAGTTTTTTGCCACCGTACGTGAAGAGATTGGCACCGTAGCATTGGTTAAGTTGTTTTTTAGAAGTAGGATGGAGGAGCGTAAATGTTGTCCACAAATTAGAAAGATTTATATATAATGTGGACAATAATAATGTTATGGTCTATGTTGATAAGATAAAATCCGGTAAAAAGATGTTTTATTATCTTGGAAAGACTATACGCCTAGGCGAAAATAAATGGAAAAAGATTCGGATTAAGTTGGGAGAAAAAGAACCGACAAGAGAGGAGGTTGGTAAGAGACTAAAAGAGCTTCGGCTTCAGGAATATAAAGTTTATAACCAAGATTACTTGGATGCTGACAAACTGGAGATAATTGATGATTTTAAAGAGGTTTTCAATAATCATCGCAAAACAATACCCAAAACTGTCGCTGAAAAAGAAGAGGCAGATTTTTTAATTAGATTTACCTATAATTCCAATGCTATTGAGGGAAATAGATTAACTTTGCGGGATACTTATCTGATTATTAAGGAAAAACAAATTCCATCCGGTGCTCCACCCAAGGATTATAACGAAGCCATTAATGGAAGAGAGGCGTTTGAGTTTATTAAAAAGTACAAAAGGAAGCTTACAACGGAATTTCTGGAAAAATTAAATGGAATATTAACACAAAATACAGGAGTTGTTTATCCAGGAAGAGTACGTTTCTTTCCTGTTAAAATAGAAGGGGCAGAGCATACTCCTCCAGAGCCGGAAGAAGTGAGGCTATTATTAAAAAAAATGATTAAATTTTACTATGAAAATAAGCGAAAGATTCACCCATTTGTTTTAGCTTGCTTAATTCATGCTAAATTTGAGGAGATTCATCCATTTGAGGATGGGAATGGCAGAACTGGAAGAGCGTTAATGAACTGGGTTTTAATGCAGGCTGGCTATCCAAAAGTCTTCGTGCCAGTAAAACTGAGACCAAAATATTACGAAGCTTTTGATCTCTATAATGTGAAAAATGTGAAGGGATATTGTGGGAAGATGTTTGAGGTAGTGGTGGAACAGTTTAGGTTGTAGTGTTGTCCACTTTTCTTAGTAAGAGATTTTATTTGTGGACAATGAAATTATTAACTTACTTATGTTCTCCTTTCTGGCAATACCCAAGGAGGCTTTGTGAAGCGTATACCCGGAATATCTCCAGTTAATTCTCTAGCAGATAAGTAATCAGCTTCAATTTCTCTGTCTTTTATCCATTTGAGGAATTTATTTACACTTACAGTAAAAATCTTTGTTTTTCCTCCCTACTGGATCCACGTATTAGTTTCATGGAGGTACGCGAAAAGAACTTTTCCTCCCGAATAGCCAATAATTTTTATTCTTGAAATCATTTCTTTTTAGAGAAGAGTCTTTAGATTTAAATGTATCTTAATTTAATATAAATTACGTCCTCCCCCTTCCATAATTCTATCGTTTTTATGTTCAGTAGCGTAGGTGCCAATCTTAAGTTAATAGAAAATAGTGTTAGCATAGAAAAGTTGAAGGAATATAGTAAAGAGGGAGGTTTATCTGGGAGATTAGTTTATAGCAAAATGAAGTCAAGAACGAAGTTCAATCAAGTAAAATAATCAAGGGAAAAAAAACAAAAAACATTATATATTCGTTAATGATTATTGATAATTATGGCATGGTTTAAGAAAACTTTACAAGATATGAAGGCTGCTGTTGAAGCTGATGATTGGGATGAAGTTAAACGAATATACTTAGAACATAAAGGTCACATCGAAGGAAACAAACCAGCAGTAGAACATGATCTAGCACAGATTTCTCTTGATATACAAAAATATGATGAAGTTTTATCTCAGATGCGTATTACAATAGTAAACAAAAGAAAACCCGATAAAGGTAGTGTTAAAAGTAAGATTGATGAAGCAATACGTGCAGCACATGGTTTTGAAAAAACGATTATTCATTTAAATAAATTAGGTCGGTTTGTTGAAGAAGAGATGGAGTGATTTTTGTTTTTTACCCCATTAACTTTTTTGCCTTTTTCTCAATTGAATATAATCGATGTTAAGCTTCCTGAGGTTTATCCTCAGGTCGAGCGTAGCGAGAAGTTTTTTACCGCTGAGAATTCTATTTAGTTTTTAAGAAAAGGGGGACATTTTTCACATAAATCTTATTAAGCAAGACATTTATGGCTTATGTATGGGTTCAACATTAGAAGAAGCTAAAAGATTCAATAAAGAGGATTACATACTTAGCTTTGCTGTTGAAGGAGTTAATATTTTTGTTACGGACATTCATAGGGATGTTTATATTGACTTAGAAGTTTTATTCATAATTGAGAATGGAATGTTTAAGCAGTACTTTACCAGAAATGCTTTTGAACGCGCCTTAGAAAAGGGGGTTGAATTTTATAGTAGTAAAGATAAATTTGATTCTTTTGAAAAAGAAGTGAAGGATCATTGTACACAATTTAAAAATTTCTTTGAAACAGAGATAAAAGGGAAAGATAAAATTTCTAAAGAAATGCTGAAAAAGTTCTTTGATTACGCCATCAAACTATGCAAAGAATATACAATGATGAATATTGAACACACCGATAAAGCATTTACATTGAAAGAACAAAACAAGACGATTGAAAGAAACTTAACTAAAATTTCAAGATTAAAAGATGATATTCGTGCTTATATGAATACTGTTCTTTTTGAAAATGATGGATATTCTTTACAGGTGTTTAAGATTTTAAGTAATCAGTTTTCAATTGATAGTTCTATTTTGGAAAATCTTACTCAAAAGGAATTACTTGATCTGTTCGATGGAAAAAGACCTAATGTAGAAGCTGTTCAGAAGAGGCAAGAAATATTTATCTCCACATATGATAGAATCAAGCCGTATGAAGGAACACTTGCCAGAGAGATTGCACATAAATTTGAAGAAGAAACGGTAGATACAAATAAAATTGTAGGGAAAATGGCAAGCAAAGGGAAAGTTTCTGGGGTGGTTAAAGTTATTCCAGTCGATTATAGTAATATTGAAACTATGAATAAAGAAATTAACAAAATGCGAAAAGGTGATATTTTAGTTGCAAAAACAACAGCTCCAGAACTAATGATAGCATGTCAAAAAGCAAGCGCAATTGTAACTGATATGGGCGGGCTTCTTTCTCATGCGGCAATTGTCAGTAGAGAGTTTGGCATCCCATGTATTGTTGGAACCGGTAATGCAACAAAAATTCTTGCTGATGGCGATGAGGTAGAAGTTGATGCCGATAATGGAATAGTAAATGTTATTAAAAAATGTCCCTCTCGTTTTTAGAATTCTCTGTTTACTCATCAGAGCGGTAAAAATTAATTTTAACGATGTTAAGTCTGGGGGACTTTAGCGACCGAAAGTAAATCTCGTCTTTCGC
>CAZNUS010000025.1:0-18382 GCA_964576385.1 uncultured Methanosarcinales archaeon
AAAGAGCCGGACTTTAGTCCGGTTATGAATGCTCTTTCTATGCCTGCTTTTCCGGTGTCACAAAGTGCGGGGTTAAGAAATCGTCTCAGTTCAAGCCTCGGCTTTTAAGCCGAGGTGAGAAGATTTCCCGCACTTTCATGACTTTGCGGACGCAATTTTCCCCTACAACATAGGAGAAAAGGATTTAACAGCGCATAAGTTGCTTGTTAGGCAGGAACATATGTAAAAATCTTCAATTTGTGGAGCTTATTTTCTCCAGATTTAACGGCCATGATGACATTTTCTACGGAACCGAAAACGTAAATAATTTTTAGAGATCATAAGTGGTATAGCACTATCTTTATGTAAGATATAGATAGTATAAGAATAATGTTTTTATAGTTCTTTGCCATAAACTATTCTATGAAGCTAACTTTAGTTGAACAGTTAATGTTGTTCTCTTTAGGAGAGTATTATGAAGTTCTCAATCAACCCTTGATAGAGAATAACTTACGTTTACAAACTTCTAAAATAACGTTTATCGAGTTATTATTAAAAACAAACGTGTTGCCTAAGCATGAAAGAGCCGTCTATAAGAACTTAGAGATTCTAGAAAAGAAGAAGCTTATAGCTTATGAAAATAAAATGGTCAGGTTTACTGATTTAGGTTTAAAACAGTTGCAGAATATAAGAAAAGAAATAAGCCTGTTTAACCATATCGCAAAACAATTTCATGGGATAGAAAAACCTAAACGCAAATTGCAGACAACCTTAGAATAAACTTTTTAATCTGATAATCATCATCATAATAATGTCATTTCTCTCATTGGATTAGCTATTCTAATAAGTGCATTGCTTCTCCAACAATAGGCATTGGGTCAATTAGTCTAGGTTCACCTCGTGCTTCATAGATATTCCTCAATAGTTCTAGACCTTCTCGAAGAGTTTTTTTGTGAGCTGCTAAACGAGAGAGGTATGTTTCTCCAGCTTTTGCAAAAGTATAAGCTCGAAAGTGTTGGTATCGTTCTGAATCTTCAACAAATTTTGTAAAATTATTTGAACTATCAAAATCATTAGCACTATCCGCACAAAGACTATCAAAAAATTCCAGTAATTCTATTCCCTCTGCTACAGTATATCCTGAGCCCTGTAAAGCTTGATGGTAAAAGGTCGCCTCATCCATAATGCCAGAAGCACTCATCTTCCCGTCATAAACATCATCAAAAACTCGTATCAATAGTAATCTTTCTCTCTGTTTAGCGTATCCTTCAGTCGATAAATGCGCAGTTACCATTTGCCTTATTTGAGTTGCTTCTTTTACGTAACTGGGATAAGAAGATGATGCAAAATATCCGACCGCACTAATTCCAACCACACCTATCGTAAATAGGGATAATGCTAATGTGTGATTACGAGCGAATGAAGCTATTCCGGTACCTATTTCACTTAAGGTACTGCTAAGGGTATTTACTGCATATCCCCATCTTCCATAAGCTATTCTACGCTCAAAAGGTGATAATCTTCCTTCCCTAATGTCTGTAGCTACTTCATCTATTCTTTCTCGCGGAACTTCTGCCATCTCGGCTACTTCTTCTAAAGGATCTGTTCTTTCTTGAATCACTTGTTCACTAGTTTGTTGTTCTCTTAATCTTGCGATTGTTACCAATCTTTCTAGCGGAACTTCTCCCATTTAAAGAAAAATAGATTATTTATTTATAATTATTATTGTCTTTTAGTTTCATTAAAAATGTATTTGTTTAGCTCGGCGCGGTCAAATGGTGGATTTTGACTCATTATCGTTTATGAGGCTTATCGTTCGGTTTGATTGGTAAAACAGTTTAGTTTTGGATGAATTGACGTAAATAAACCGACAAAATCCACGACCGCCGAAAGCTAAACAAATACTTAAAAATTAGTTCCATTGAAAAATCAGTAAACAAATTTCAAACAACTACTTCATATTCAAAATAATCATCCCAAGGGTTTTCCAGCTTCATCATTTCTTGGATAGTTAAGTTTTCAAAATAACGCCGAAAAGGGCGCATACTGTTCCCATGCGCAGAAATAGCTACATTTATTTTTTCTTTCTTAATTCTTTTGATTAGATATCTTATAAATGAATTAACTCTTTTTTCTACCATCTTAATGCTTTCCCCACCATGTGGACAAGTATTGTAACTGCGACGGATAATCTGCAGATCGGCCTCACCATACATTTTGATAAAGTTTTTTTTCTCCTTCCCTTGAAGATGGTCAATCTTATGCCAGTGGAGCATGGTGTTATAATCTTTTATCCCCGACGACTTGACAAACTGTTCATGGGTCATCCCTTGCAATTTTCCATAAGAACGCTCAATCAGGCGATCGTCGGTAATTATTTTCTGGCATTCAGGATGATATTTTAGTATTTCTTTTAACGTGTCTTTAGAACGGCTTAGATGGGTTTGAAATGCAACGTCTATTTTTTTTTTCTTCAGCTTTTGAGCAATTGTTTTAGCATCGGCAATGCCTTTTTTAGTTAATTTAGAATCGAGCCAGCCGGTAAATTTGTGGTCGCGATTAAAATAACTCTGCCCATGTCGGAATAGATAAATTTTAAGTTTTATTCTCTTTTTAACCATCATTCCTCTTTATTTATTATTACTATTTTCATTAAGTTTATAAAGATTTTTTTCTTTTCTCCTAATGAACATGAACAAATGGTCTAAACATTGGTTTAAATCCATACCTGCTTGGTTAAAAGGAGGCATTATTGGTGTTATTGTTTGTATTATTCTATTCTTTTTTTATATCCTGGCTTATTTTCCTTTAACAGAAAAAATGTATGCTGAACAGATCAATACTTCGGGTAGTGTGCCAGATTGGACTTGGCAGGTTACTATTTATACTGGGCATGGTTTTCTTTTTTTATCTCATTTTATTTTAGAAGGTTGGAATGTAGATTCTTTTTGTCCGGCAACAGAATTGACTTGTCATAGTTGGATTAGCGCCAGACCTGAGACAGCTGAAGAACTACAATGGTGTGTTCCTTGGACTGAATCAGAAACGAGTGAATCTGGATGCTGTCTAGACTTATCTTATGAACCAAATGAGAAATGTACTAGAGCAATAGAAACATTAAGTGTTTTAATGCTTGGTTTAATCCTATTAGGCATATATTTCTTGATTGGAGCGGGAATAGCTGTTTTGTTAGAAAGAATAAGAAAAAGGTAATTGTTTAGACTATCTCTATTCAGTGAATCATATTTTTAGTTAAGTGGTGTGTAATTCAAAATCTAATCTAATGGTCTCACTTTAACTACAGAACTACCCGACATACCCTGCTTTTTCTTCTACAATTCGCTTAGACCTAGCAGTGCTAAAATATTCTTCCAACTGCTGATAAGCTTCTTCTACTTCTTTATTAATCGATGGCCTGACTGTTTCCATGGCTTTTTCAAAATGCTCCATATTCACTTCTTTTGACTTAATGTCTTCACGCAATGCTACCATAGCTGCTTCCCTGCAAATACCTTCGATATCCGCACCAACATATCCTTTCGTTTCTTTTGCTAATTTGGATACATCGACATCTTTAGCTAAGGGCATCTTTTTCAGATAAATATCAAAAATCTGCCTTCTAGCCTCTTCTTCAGGAACTGGTGTTAAGATTATCCGGTCAAATCTTCCTTGACGCAGTAAAGCAGGATCAACTAATTCTGGACGATTGGTTGCGGCGATAACGACAACATCCTGCAATCCTTCAAGACCATCCATTTCGGTAAGCATCTGATTAACTAAACGTTCAGTAACATGAGCTTCTCCTTCTCCAGAACGTCGTTTAGGAGCTAAGGAATCTATTTCATCGAAGAAGAGTATAGTAGGAGCAGTCTGACGCGCTTTTCTAAAAATTTCCCGCACAGCTTTTTCTGATTCACCAACCCATTTGCTTAATAGACTTGGTCCGTTAATCAAAATAAAATTTGCTTCGCTTTCTTTAGCGACCGCTTTAGCTAAAAGAGTTTTACCAGTACCAGGAGGACCGTATAATAAGATTCCTCGTGGCGGTCTTACTCCCATGCGTTTAAACACTTCAGGATTTTTTAAAGGCCATTCAACTGCTTCCTTGAGTTTATCCTTAACATCTTTTAAGCCGCCTATATCTTCCCAAGCAACATCAGGAGTTTCTACTAAAACCTCCCGCATAGCGGATGGACGGACAACTTTTAGCGCTTCTTGAAAATCCTTTTGAGTCACTAATATCTTTTCTAATATTTCCTGAGGGATCTGCTCTCCGTCAGCAATACCTTCTACTTTTAGATCAGGTAATATTCGACGTAAAACTATCATAGCTGATTCTTTGGCTAAAGCATTTAAGTCTGCGCCGACAAAACCATGGGTTATTCTAGCGATATCCTTCAAATTAACATTTTTAGCTAAAGGCATATTCCTAGTATGGATCTTTAAAATTTCTTCCCGGCCTTTTTTATCAGGAACACCTATCTCTATCTCTCGATCAAATCTTCCCGGACGGCGCAAAGCTGGATCCAAAGAATTAGGCATATTCGTGGCAGCGATGACAATAACTTTACCTCGGCTCTTCAAGCCATCCATCAAGCTTAATAACTGTGCAACGACACGTTTTTCTACTTCCCCCCTAGTTTCTTCCCTCTTTGTAGCAATGGCATCTATCTCATCAAAAAAGATGATGGAAGGAGCATTTTTTTCTGCTTCTTCAAATTTTTTCCTAAGGTTTGCTTCAGATTCACCGTAAAATTTAGAAATGACTTCCGGGCCGTTGATCAAAAGGAAATTAGAGTTTGTTTCTGATGCAACTGCTTTAGCCAGAAGCGTCTTACCAGTTCCTGGGGGACCATGTAATAAAACTCCTTTTGGAGGCTCTATCCCTAATTTTTCAAATATTTCAGGATGTTTTAATGGTAATTCAACCATCTCCCGCACTTTTTTAATTTCATCACCTAAACCACCGATATCTTCATAGTTTATGCCTAGGCTAATACCTTCATCTTCTTTAATTTCCACCGCTTCGGGGATAAATTCTACTTCAGTTTCATTAGTTACTACTAAAATTTCTTTTTTAGGAAGCGTATCAGTTACAATGAATTTTAAGTCGCCAAACCCAAATCCCGGTAGTTGGCTTTCCATCATTGAAAAAATATCATCAACATCACGCTGAAATGCTCTTTTTCTGGCTCGACCTAAAGAGACTAAATCTCCTTTAAGCACTGCTTTTCCTAGAAGTCCTTGTTTAAATAATTGCGGTGAAGCACGGATCATAACCCCATGATGGGCTGGCGCGATAGAAACTTTCTTAGCTGGTTTAACTTCCGCTTTCTTAATAGTAACCATCTCCCCTATAGACGTGCGAGCGTTTCTTCTCGTATTCCCATCCATACGGATAATATTTAATCCGATATCCCCGGGGTAAGCTCGGTCAACGATGGCTGCTGTAGTACGTTCTCCTTTAATTTCAATAATATCCCCAGGACTAACGTTGATCTCCTTCATGAAATTAGAATCTACTTTAACAATACATTTATTGACATCGTCCTGTACTGCTTCCATTACCTTTAATTTTACTTCTTTAGTCATTGTTCTCCTTATAAGATAAACTGTTCCCTTTACCTTACTATATAAAGATTATGATATGTTAGGATAGTATTTTATTTATAAATTTTTTGAATAATTTATCTCTTTTTAGTGGTTAATTCACTATGTTTAATTAGGGTAATCCATGTCGATTAAAAAATAACATTTTTATATCTTGAAATACTATCATTAAAGTATGTACAAGGTAGAATTAAGTATCAACCATAGGACTTGTTGGGGTTCAGAAATAAACATTAAGTTTCCAAATCATCAATTTTCTTCAGTTGATTGTAGATGGATAAAGAATAATGTTGTCCATATTTTACTGGTACGAGGAGATTATCATAACTTTAAAGATATTATTGAATACCTAAGAAAGAGAAAAGATGTAGTAAAATTTGAAATTCTTAGCGAAGATGATCAAAGTATATATATTCGGGTTTTAACAAAAAAAGATAAGCACAGTACCCAATTTTCTGACTTATTTTTTGAGCATGACTGCTTTCCAGTTGTTCCCACGAGATTTGAAGGAAAGTATGAGGTATGGACATTAGGAGCAGCTGAGAAAAAGAATATCACGGAAGTTTACAATTTAATAAAGAATAAGCATGATATAAAGATAAATTATCTTAAAGAAGAAAAAATACAAAACACACTCACTAAAAAACAGCGGGAAGCTCTTAATTATGCCAAGCACTTTGGCTATTATGAATGGCCAAGAAAAAAATCCGTCACTGATATTTGTAAAATGATCAACATACCTAAGACTGTTTTTTTATCCCATCTTCGCAAAGCTGAACATAAAATTATGTTATATTTCTTATCACAATAAGAATAGACCATAGCCTATAGAAATTTAATATAGGCGCTATCATAAATTGTTTTTTATGGAATTTAAAGAATATGGATATAAACTTGTAGCAGTATTACATCAGAAAATTGAAATAGGCAGAGCAATGAATGCTTTAGCTCATATGGCGTTAGGTTTAGGTGCGAGTATTGAACATAAAGAAAATTTAAGGCTTCAGGATTATACTGATGCAGATGGAGGGAAACATCCCAACATATCCGATATACCATTTATCATCCTTAAAGGTGGCTCTGGCCAAATAAGAAATCTTCGGAAAATGGCTATTGAACAAGGTTTTGCTTTTACCGACTTTACCAATACGATGATTGGCGAAACATATGTTGAACAGCACCAAAATACACAAAAAACTAAGGAGGAGGATTTAGAATATTTTGGAATTTGCCTATTTGGTGGTTGGGATCAGATTTCTAAAATAACTAAGAAGTTTTCGTTATGGAGGTAATTATATTGATTTCTCAGGATCCATTAGGATTATCGTAGAAACCTAGGTTTGAGATTTTAAGGATGTATTTTGTTAAATAGTTAGTAATAATAAGTGACCATTACTTTTTAAAGGTGTCCGTTTAGCAGGTAGGTTGGTATCACCGATGAGTAGTAATCTCTAGAAAAGTTTATAAATAATTGTAAATACTTCTTTTCCATGGTGAAATATTCTGATTTAGAAATAGGTGTAACTCAAACTTATGAATCAACAGGGAGGGGGATCTCTAGTAGGTTTGCGCATAACCAAGGGCTCCTCAATGCAATAAATGTTGCAAGAAGATTTACGGACTTAACTGAGAGAGAGATTGCTCTAGATCTCTATTCATCTGTCGAAAATTTAATTGATCCAAGAAATTATTGCAATACTGTTTGTCCTAACTTCGGGGATGAGAGGAGAGTATACACTCCTAAGTTTGATGAAAGACATAGGAAAGATGAAAGAAGGGGAGATATTTATGTTCCAGTTTTTCAACTACACAGCCATCCAAAATGTCTACCTATTCCCTCAGAACAAGATTTAACTACATGCGTAAGTAGTAGAAAACAAGAGTTGTCAGAGAATGGTTATAGGGTAATGTTTGAAGGGGATATTATCAATGTTATTCATGGAACGGACTTAGCAAGCAGAACCCATCTTCTATTTTATCAATTCAATGGGAATGAACAAGAATTCGAGAGATTTAGGAAAAGTTATGTTCAATTATTAGATGGGATACCTGAGAGGTATAAAAAAGAAGTTATCATAGAAGTTGCTGATTTTTTACAAAAGCAAGGACCATTCAAAACTTTACACTTTGCACGGGAATCTTCACCCTCATCTGATAAAGATATGGTGTGGGAAAAACCCGATTGTAAAAAATTAGCAGAAAGAGTAAGGAAAAAATTTAAATTTAAATTTAGCTTAAAAAGAATCCAATAAGTATAATTTAGTTCTAGCTACCGCCAAAATTTTACCTAACTAAAAAAAATTACAAGATTGGTTTAAGCTTTTCTAAAAGTAGGGGGAATTTTCTATAACCAGATGTTGTATTAAAATGTCCGGCATCAGATACAAAAGTTAAAGGCACTTTAAGATTCTTAGCAAGCTGTTCTCCATTCCCAAGGGATACATATGGATCATTATTGGATTGGAATATTATAAAATAATCTGTCTTTTGAGTAATAGATTTCCAATCAAAGGAAAATCCGCTGAAACTATTGTCTCTATCATAATTTAAGATAGGGCGAATCCCTATAGGCGTTCCTACAAAAATAGCTGCCTTAACTGAATGGTTTAATTTTTCTAATAATCGAAGAGCAAAAACTCCACCTAAGCTGTGGCCGATGAGGATAGTATCTTTATCAATATATCTTTTGTATTGCTCAAGAACGTCAAACCATTCTGATATTTTTGCTGGTATTCGTGGAGGAGAAGGAAACTGTGGCACGATGACTTTATAACCATACTTTTTTAATTCTTTTTTTAGCCAAGGGAACCAATTTTCTTCAGGATACCCTTCAGTTCCATGGAATATAAATGCTGTTTTCATAAATCTCTGAGATTAATGCTTCATTTTTTATATAATAATGATAATGAGCATGCTAAAAAATAGATCCAGAATATAGTTAGGAGCAATGCGGCTAATAGAAATGGGATATCTTTCAGATGTATCCAATCTACTCTTTGAAAGATCAGCTGTTCAATGTTTAGCATAAGAATAAATGGCCAGCCCATTATAACTATGAACCACGATGATATTGTTTCAAATATACTATAAGAACATTTTCCAAAATCACAACTTCTAAAACCTGCTTTGAGTACACCCAATCCAAGAAGTAAAATAAGTAGGATTAATATCAGTAGAAAAATACCTTTTGTTCTGTTCCATTGAAAATAATCTCTTAAGGTCATTTTGTAATTGTGATAATTATGGGCTTATTTATTATTATTGGTGTTGTTATTTTCTGTAGGTATAAATAGTTAACTAAACTAAATTGATGAACTGCAACCCATTTACAGAAAAGCTTAAATCAAAAGGAATTTTACTAAATTAGATGTTTTTATCCTATCAGAAAAATAATTTAGTCAATCTAGTTAATACTGTTGTTAAGGGATGCGGCGGTAAAAACACATATCCTATTTTAGACAAGAAGTTGGCAGAAGAAATTTCTCAGGCGAAAAATGTTGTTTTGTTGGTCATTGATGCCCTTGGGGCAGATGTTTTACAAAAGCTTTCTGAGAAAAGCATCCTAAGGCATAACCATATTATGACGTTAAATTCAGTGTTCCCGCCAACTACAGCAGCAGCCATTACTACTATCCTTACTGGTTTAACACCAAAAGAACATGGAGTAACTGCTTGGTATATGAATATGAAAGAGTATGGAAGCATTGTAGCGCTGCTACCCTATAGGACAAAACACGGAGAACATCTAGTCTTTAAGAAAAATTTAAAAAAAATTGCTGCTGAAAGAAGCTTATTAGATTCAGTCAGCAGAAAAAAATATACAGTACTAAGAAAAGGATTATTATCTTCTCCCTACAATCATATCTATAAAGCTAAAAATACGAAATTTGTAGGTTATCAAACACTTCACAGCATGTTTAGCCATTTACGCAATATAGTCAAAAAGGAGAAAGGAAAAAAATATATCTATTCTTATTGGGGAGAATTTGACACCTGTTGCCATGATTATGGAAAAAACAGCAAAAAAAGTATGAGGCATCTTAAGAACATAGAGAAAGAATTATCTACATTTCTAAAAAAAATTAAAGGAACAAATACATTAATGCTAATCACTGCTGACCATGGACAGATGGAGACTGAGGAGAAAAAAGTAATCTTCTTAAATGATCATCCACAATTAAATGAATGTTTAACTATTCCTATCAGCGGTGAGGTACGTTCCGTTTATTGTTATGTGCGACCAACTAAAGTAAAACAATTTGAGGATTATGTACGGAAAAATCTAGGGCATTGCGTAGAGTTACATTCTCTAGGAACGCTCATTAAACAAGGATTTTTTGGACAGGGAAAAGAACACCCTAAATTTAGAGAACGAGTAGGGGATTATGTGTTAATTGCTAAAGAGAATTATATTATAAAAGATGTCCTTGAAGGCAGGAAGAAGGACTTTGATATTGGCAACCATGGGGGAATAAGCAAGCAAGAAATGGAAATTCCATTGATTAAGATAAAGGTTTAAGATAGAATAGTTTGAATAATAATAGTTTCAGCATTGATAACTATATCGAAGATAAAATGAAATTCAAAAAAGATTAAAAAAAATTAACACAAAATATTAAAAAATAAGATTAAAAATTCTACATTACGATCATCGGACTTTTTTCATCCTTCTCATCATCAAAATCAGCAACTAAGGATTCAGTTGTCAGCACCATGGCAGCAATAGAAGCAGCATTCTGTAGAGCACAACGTACTACTTTTGCCGGATCCAATACTCCTGCCTTAAAAAGATCCTCATAAAGATCCTTTTTGGCGTTATACCCTATATTAGTATCCTTGCTAGCTTTTAGTTTAGAAACTACTTCTGCACCCTCTTTTCCAGCATTTTTAGCAATCTGACGAACAGGCTCTTCTATTGCTCGTTTAATGATGTTTACTCCTACTTTTTGGTCGCCATCAATCCCTTGGTCTTTAATTATAGTAGCTGCATGAAGCAAAGTTAAACCGCCTCCGGCAACAACTCCTTCTTCAACAGCTGCTTTAGTAGCATTTAAAGCATCATCGATGCGCATCTTCTTTTCTTTCATCTCGGTCTCCGTTGCTGCGCCAACTTTAATGACTGCCACACCACCACCCAACTTAGCAAGCCTTTTCTTTAAGTCATTTTTCTTATAACTTGAATCCGCGATAGCTATCTGTGAATCTATCAATTTTTTACGTTTTTCTATATCTTTCTTATCACCTTTTCCTTCAACGATAATCGTTTTGTCAGTACTTACCTTAACCCGTCTGGCGCTTCCAAGCCAATCTGCAGAGAAATTTTCTAATTTCATGCCTTTTTCTTCACTAACAACTTTACCACCAGTTAAAATTGCTAAATCTTCTAGCATCTCTTTTTGATCATCACCAAAACCAGGTGATTTTATAGCACATACTTTTAATGATCCCCTAATTAAATTAAGAATGATTCCTGTCTGAGCTTCATCTTCGACGCCTTCAGCGATTATAAATAAAGGACGGCCTTGCCTAGCTACTGTCTCTAATGCGGGGATGATTTGTTTCATCGTATTCACTTTTTTCTCTACTAGTAAAATAAATGGCTCTTCTAATTCACAGACCATTTTTTCATGATCAGTTGCCATATACGGAGAGATAAAACCTTGATCAAACTGCATCCCTTCTACTACTTCTAAGCTTGTTTCAATGCTTTTACCATCTTCTACAGTAATAACTCCTTCATTGCCTACTTTTTCCATAGCATCAGCGATCAATGTTCCGATTACTTCATCATTGTTGGCAGAAATCGTAGCTACCTGGATTATCTTTTCTTTATCTCTTACTGGCACGCTTTTTTCTTTTAGGAATTTAACTACCTCTTCAGTTGCTTTTTCAATGCCGCGTTTTACATCCATAGGATTACTTCCGGCAGTGATATTCTTCAATCCTTCTGTAACCATGGCTTGAGCTAATAAAGTAGCAGTAGTTGTTCCATCTCCAGCAGTATCCTGAGTTTTAGATGCTACCTCTTTCAATAGTTTAGCACCAATGTTTTCAAATTTATCTTTTAATTCTATTTCTTTAGCAATAGTAACTCCATCATTAGTTACAACTGGAGAAGTAGATCGATCTAAAATAACATTTCTTCCTTTAGGGCCAAGAGTAACTTTAACAGTGTTAGCTACTTTATCAATCCCTCTTAGCAAAGCCTGCCGTGCATGCTCATCAAATACAATTTGTTTTGCGCTCATAGTTCTCACCTAAATTATTTTTTATTGAATTATATCTATTTTCTAAACCATTTCATTTTCTAAAATGTTTACTTCTATTGCCACTATTATTCTACATGGTTATGATAGTTATCATTTATACTTCATTCATACTTAGCAACAACATCCTTAAACTCAATCAAGATGTATTTCTTACCATCAACTTCAAGCTCTTCACTGCTGTACCCGCCATAGACTATTTTATCACCTTTCTTTAAGGGAAGCTCTTTTCCATCTTTAAAAGTGCCAACAGCTAGTACTACCCCTTCCTTTTTTTCTTTTTGCGCAGCTTCTGGAATGTAAATTCCGCTGGCAGTCTTTTCTTCTTTTTTAGACAATTCCAATAACACACGTTCGCCGATTGGTTGAATTTTCATGGTTTATACCTCCGTTATTCTATTATGGTTTAATTTTAACAATATTTTTTTATAGGAGATAACTTACCCATTATATGCCTCTTGGAACCAAGGCTTTATCCTTTGAATGTACCTTTAAAAAAGTAAAAATATTCAGGATATAGAATATTTTTAAATGTTATGAAAAAGAAATCAAAGGAAAATGGAGTCAAAAAGTGCTAAGAAATTGCTTCAGCAAGTATAGGCCAGAATTTTGTTATGAAATTACAACTCCTTTCTTTCCCTGCCCCTCATCATATCTTCATATGCAATACAGGCATATTCAAGGATTATTACCGCACTTCCATCCCTTATTTTGGCAACATCCCTTCTTTTTTCATATCTTAATGGACAACCATCTTCAAAATAATCAATCTCCACCCAATCTGCCCTTGATGCAAATAAGGCCAGTTCTAATTTGTTTAAACCAGTATCTGGGTTCTCTGGAGTAATACAGGCAGTAGTGATATCCATCTTAAATGAGTAATAACTCAGTGGTTTATGATCCATGTGTAACCTCTATTTATGTTAAAATAAAATTGTTTATATATTTTTCATCTTTCTAAACTATATGTTGGTATCTATCATTTGTCATTTACTTAAAGATAGTTTTCTTATTTAAGAAAACAATATAGTCTTATGGCGCTGCTTGGACTGGTTCTATTATCTTAATTTATTTAACAAACTTTATAAGGAACTATCTACCTCTCTACTAAAAATGATAACTGATAGACTTAGTGTCCAAACTAAGATAGATGAACAGGCCGGTGGTGAAGATATTAGTGTTAAACTTGATGAGAAGTTAGTTTTTGCTGGAACAAGATATGATACGGAAGGTTATTCATCTGTATTCTGGGAAGTTGATCCAAGTAAAAGTAAAGAAGATTATCTGGGGATATTAGTAACTTTCTATGAAGCGCTTAAAACAGGTGGTTTTAAAGATAGGGGGGCACGTGGGCTTCCCTTAGGAATCATAATAGATGAAGCAACAGAAAAACCATTACCATTAGAATATCTTGTCGGTGATCAATCTAGATTATTACAACATCCAAAATGGGGGGATTTTGCATTATTTAGGGTTGATACCCCTTATGCAGCATTTACAATGGAAGACTTTTCCGGTGATGGATGGAAACCAGAAACGGGAAAAATTTCAGTAATTTCACACAATGATTTATCAGTGCCTGTTGCTCAATTAATTGCTGAAACCACAAAATATTCCGCATCGGCAGATAGATTACAACCTATTCTCGCAGAAAGGGTTTACACATTTAAAAGGTAAATTCTCTTTTTTTTTCTAAAAAGGAATATATGAAGAATTGAATTTTTAGCACTGGCTTATGTTATTTATCGGGTACATACCCTGATCTAACAACAAGCGTACTGTGATTTAAACCGTAATAAATTTAAAGAATAACAATTACATCCTAAATATTCATAAAAAATAATAAATATTAACTAAAAATGTGAAGTTTTGAGGCAGTTATATGAAAATATTAACCATCCATGCAGATTATATCCAGTTTGAAGCTAAAAAGAAGGCTTTAAAGGATGCTGAAGAAAAGATTAATGTAGGAGATAATAAAAGAGTAGATGAATGTTTAATTATATTTACAGCAGTAGAAAAGAGAGATGAAGAGAATATTCCTGTTGTTTTAGAGAGATATATTCAAGAAATTAAAAATATCGCTTTACAAGTAAATGCTCAAAACATTGTGCTTTACCCTTATGCACATTTAAGTTCTGCCTTATCAGCCCCAAAGATAGCAGAAAACTTTCTTAAAGATGCTGAACAGCTGCTCTCAACAAAATACAAAGTAACTCGCGCGCCTTTTGGCTGGTACAAGTCATTTGAGATGAAGTGTAAAGGGCATCCTCTCTCGGAATTAAGCCGAGAATTTAGTATTGATAATCGTAAAGATATAAGTACTGAAGAAACAGTACAAAAAATTGAGCCTGGAAGCCCTGCGGTGAGTTCTAATCCTACTTATAATCATCTAATAGATCTGCTAGAGAAAAATAATGTAAAATATAGGTTAATAGATCACTCACCTGAGGGAAGAACAGAAGTTGTTAGCAAACTACGTGGCAATAAACTATCTCAAGCAGCAAAATGTATTATTGTTGAAGTTAATCTTAGAGAAAATAAAAAAAAATATGTTTTAGGAGTTGTGCCAGGTGATGCACGAATTAAATTAGATAAAATTAAGGAATTATATCAAGGAGATAAGGTAACTTTTGCTGCTAAATCAATAGCTGAAGAATTAGCAGGAAGTGTTTCTGGAACTGTTCTACCCCTCTCATTTAACCCCAAAATGGAATTACTAGTTGATCCATTGCTTTTGGAAAATGAGGAATTATATTTTAATGCAGCTCGTTTAGACCGTTCTATTATAATAAAAAGCGAGGATTATAAAAGATTAACCAAACCACGTCTTGAAAATATCGCCGATTATTCGGAAGTTCCAAAAACAGATTTAAAACGAGAGAGTAAAGATGAACCATTTATATTTAATGATGTTGAATTAACAGATGAACAAAAATTAAAATTATCTGCAGCGTTTATTGTTGCCAAAGCGGTAAATGAACTTTACCCACAGGCTGAATTAGGAAGTTGTAATTTTTATAATGAACAAGCATTTGTAGACATTGCCAATATTAAGTTAAAACAAGAAGAAATAGCTAAAATTGAGAAACAAGCCAAGAAGATTTCTGAAGCAGGTTTAAAGATAGAATTAAAAAGCCGGGAAACTGTGCAGAGTATAACTAAGTTACAAGAAGATATTGCTAAAGATTTAGGAGCAAAAGCCTTATTTTATTCTTTAGATGATCTGCTATTAGTTCCACAATTTAAACATCCCTTTGTCTTTATAACTAACAAAGTTGTCGCTTTAAAGATTCTTAATAGCTCCAGCGTCTATTGGAAAAATAATGCAAATAATCCCCAGTTAACGAGAATATATGTGGTAGGGTTTAATTCTCAGCAAGGTTTAGATAATTACGTCAAAAAAATAGAAGATGCAGAAAATCGTTCGCACCTAAAACTAGGGAAAGAACAGGGTTTGTTTGTCATATCAGATTTAGTAGGTCCAGGATTGCCATTATTAGCGCCTAAGGGAATGATCATCCGCAATGAGATCATAAATTTCTTATGGGAACTGCATCATGGAAAAGGCTACCAGCAGGTTTGGACGCCACATATCGCCAAAAATGATCTTTACAAAACCAGCGGGCACTGGGAAAAATTTGGCGATGAATTATTCAAGGTAAAAGGAAAAGTTGATGAGTTTGTGTTAAAGCCAATGAACTGTCCGCACCATATGCAGATATTCAATAATTTTTCTTTTAGTTACAGAGATATGCCGGTGCGTTTTTTTGAGCCGGCAACCGTCTATCGTGATGAAAAATCAGGTCAATTGGTAGGTTTAAGCAGGGTTAGAGCAATTACCCAAGATGATGGGCACCTCTTTTGCAGGATCAGCCAGATTACTGCAGAAGTGAAAACTATCGTAGAGATCATTCATAAATTTTATCATACTTTGCAGATGGACAAAGATTATTGGGTAAGTCTTTCGGTAAGAGGTGAAGATAAGACTAAATATTTAGGCTCTGATGAAGGATGGAAGTTTGCCGAATCTGCGTTAGAAAACGCAGCAAAAGAATTGAAGCTGCCTTACGTACGAAAGGAAGGGGAAGCTGCTTTTTACGGACCAAAACTAGATTTTCTGTTCAAGGATGCTTTAGGCAGGGAATGGCAGCTTGCTACCATACAATGTGATTTTAACTTGCCAGAAAGGTTTAATCTGACCTTTATGAACGAAAAAGGTGAGAAAGAAAGACCAGTTGTTATTCATAGGGCTATATCTGGAAGTTTAGAACGGTTTATGAGCATCTTAATCGAGCATTTTGCTGGAAAATTTCCTTTGTGGATCAACCCAGTCCAAGTAAAGATAATCACTGTTACCGATAGGAATAATGATTTTGCTCAAGAAGTAGCTGAAAAGATGTATTCTAAGGGATTGAGAGTAGTTGTCGATGATCGATCTGAGACCATCGGTAAAAAAGTTAGAGAAGCGCAGATGGAAAAGGTGAATTATATCGTTACCATTGGTGATAAGGAATGCGAAGCAAAAAATTTGGCAGTAAGGACGCGCAATGGTGATGTTAAATTCAATGTTGACGTTGATACATTTATTATAGATTTAAGGAAAGAAGTTGATGAACGTGTTATTAAGTAGGGATATGTAGATATAATCATCTTAAAGAGTATCAAAAAGAGATTTCTTCTACCTTCATTTTCTCATTCACCATGAATCCTCGCAACTCATGAAACTTATGGTCCGTTCTTACCATAATTTTCTTGTTGAGCATAGCTTCTGCAGCAATCATATTACGATTATGTGAAATGATAATAGCTTTGCCATCTTTTGGTAATTTCTTAAGGACTTCTTTGATCAGATTAATAAGATTAGTACCTGCTTCCTTATTCGGCATCCGATAGAATGGTGTCTGGGTTACTCCTCGAAATAGTCCTTGCATGGCTGCACCCGTCTCATTCGTTTTTTCTCCAAGCCAAGTTACTGTTTTTCTATATCCTGCTCTTTCGTCAATGATGGGTTTTTTTCCAGTTATTGCTTTACCAGTAGCAATATTTTGATGTGCTGGGGAAGAAACAACTATCTGAAATAAAGGGATACGCTGTCTTAAATTAAAACATTCTTCTTCTCCTCTTTCGCTTAATTTATCTTCGACTTCATCCCAATTTGCTCGTTCTAGAATATAAACTTCTTTCATGATTACCTCTTTTATTTTATAGGGAATTTTTTGATACTAAAATACCATAGACTCCTAACAAATAAAGGCATTTTATATATCTAAAATTCGTAATTATGTGAGAGGAAATTAATATTCGGATAGCCAATGAGTAATTTCCTCTGGATATAGCGCCGGATAAACTACACTTATTTACTTCCGCCGCTATAAATGGTTGGTGTATTACTTATTTTATGATATTATAAAAATCTTTGGGAGAAATAATATATAGTTGATAGGGATATAGATATAAGGTAAATAGTAAGTCTCCCATTTAAAAACAAGGGATGATGAGCATCAAACAATTGAATAAAGAAGGATGAATCTCAAAAAAATAAATTAAGGAAAGATGAATATTAAACAACTATCTCGCCTATTTGGATCAAAGATAAAAGCAGAAGAAATACTTTATCTGCTGCATGACCTAAAACCAGTTGTACGGCAGGGATTTTATGATCATGAATTACCGGTAGTAGAGAAATTCTGTAAAAAATATGGCTTGGTTTCCTTGAAATCAAAATTTAAGGTTATTTTAGCAGATGAAGGGGCTTATTCTAATAAGGGGATTAGGGTAAAAGAAGATGATTCTGGGCAGGGAATGTTTTTTGTCTACATCTCTAAAGATGAAAAGAAAGCATACTTAGCTGAATATTATGAATTGGTACAGAGTGATAAGGAATTAGGCCTCATTTTGGGGTATCCAAAGTGCTGCGTAACGTATTTTTTAGAGCATTTTAATGAAAATAACCCTAATCCTGTGCAAGTATCTAAAAATATATATACCAATATTTCCCAACGAGAGAAAGATCTGGTCTTGATCTCCCATTTTCCCTGCAGTCCTGGATGTTCTGAAAGTATTAGTCTTGGGGAAAAGAACTTAGCATTACTAAGAAAAATAGATCAGGAGAGAGCAAAAGTGATTGTAGATGGTTTGTCTTAATAATATTCTGCTGATTAGAATGGACAAAGAGTTACGTCCTGGATATCACAATGAATAGATTGCTGACAAATTAAACGAATTACGTTTGTAACATCATCTACAGATAACATCTGCGGCAATTTTCCGTTGTTGGCTTTCTTGCGCCTATCTAATTCTTCCTTATTAAAGAAATGAGTATCTACCATTCCAGGGCATAACGTTGAAACTTTTATCCCATACTCTTTTAACTCTTTTCTTATCCCTTGGGAATATCCCATCACGGCAAATTTTGTAGCAGCATAAAATTCCCCTTCTGGAAATACGGTTTTTCCTGAAGTAGATACAATATTAATAATAAGACCGCTATTCTCTTTTTTCATGGAAGGAACGACTAATTTTGT
>CAZNUS010000025.1:18392-21640 GCA_964576385.1 uncultured Methanosarcinales archaeon
TGATGCTACACCCAATATATTTGTTTGAAGCATATCTTGAAATTTTTTTAAATCTACTTTATCACATTCTACAAAGTACCCAAAACCAGCATTGTTGATTAAAATGTCAATTTTCTTAAATTTCTGAATACCTTGTTGAACAACATTTGCTAACTCGCCATCTTTGGTAACATCTGCTGAAAACACTAGGAAATGCTTTGGATTACATCTTTTTATTAATTCCTGATGTAATCGTTTACACTTTTCATCATTTCTAGAAAAAGTAATGATATTAAACCCATCGGCAAGAAGCTTAAAGATAGAAGCTCTACCTATTCCTTCTGTTCCGCCACTGATCAATACCGTTTTTTCATACATGAATAACCTTGTAACTATTTATATTATTAAATATTGCGAAAGTTTAAGGCCTTTTGAAATTATTAGAATGACTTATAAAAAATAACTTTAATTTCCGTCCCTTTTCTTTGTATTATCAATAAAAAAAACTAATCACAGCAGAGCAACTGAGTATTAGACCCAGTTAAGAAATCAAACCTTAACTGCTCTTCCTTTTCTGACTAATAAATCAGCAACTTCTGGAAATATCTCTGTATGTTCACCCATGTTAAATGGCCCATATTCCTTCATATCTTTCCAAATAAATCTAGGCACAGGATTGAGAAACTTAACTTTTGTTTTCTCTAGAACAATAGCTGTATCAACTGGTGAATGTGTTGGTGTAGTTGTAATCGTATTTGGTGGTGGTGGAGTAATTGTATTGGAAATAGTAGTAATCGTATTTGAAGTAGAAACACTTGGATTCTTAAGAGGAATAGTTGTTGATGCAGGGATATTTCTCTCTTCAGAGTTATCTATTCTTGTGCTTATTTTTTCCTTGATGAATTCAGGCAATTCTCCTTTAAATATCTGCATCAATATTCCTTTTCTAAAATGATCTAAGATGCCTAAGGTCTCCTGGTAAAACTGAACTTCTGTCTTAAGCATAGAGCTGGTGTCAATAATATCTGAACCGGTTCTGCTTCTGTTTAAAGCAATATCAATGATCTTTTTCTCTCTAAGCTCGTAAATTTGTTTAAGAATCCGCTTAATGCTTCGCAATTCATAGTCGAATTTATCTTTCTCCCCAGCAGCAAAAATATTCGAATCCTCTTTTTTTGACTCCAAGAGCACCTGTTTCTCTTTTAAATAATAAACCACATCTAGAAAAAATGTTTCCTCTAGTTTCTGTAGATCTTCACGTTTTTTCTCATTCCGTAGAATATCGTACAATGATTCTAATGTTATTTTTATTTCGCCCATAACAGTGTCTTAGTTAGTCTGATGAGCCTATAAGACTTCCCCCCTAACAAATCCAGAATAGCTGATTCTTTTAAAGTTTATTGCTGTAGAAATCAAATCTCTAGAAAAAACGTCTTGTTCACCACTTTTTAATTACATAAACTATAGATTTATAAATTATCGGTGAATAATTACTTTTAAGGCAAGAGGGATGAAAAAAAAAGATGTATTTTGGTTATTCAACAATTGATTATGGCACAGCTAACATTTGAAACCTTGTCGTTTCATGAATTAGATCAGGAAATAGAAGTAGGTTTGCTTCGACATTTCTCTTTAAAAATTCCCAAAGAAGAGCTGGAAAAAATAGGTTTTCAGGGAGTTAAAGATCATCATACCTTATTATTCAAAGGGGAGCAAGAAAAAGCAGAAGTAAAATTCTCTTTTTTATTGGAAAAGTATCTAGATACCTTAACGACAAAGCTTACAGGAAATAAAGCCTATTATATCCATCAGAATTCAGGTATTCCTTTAATGGGGAATGTTGCTTTTGGCATAGTCTATCGAAATAGCAGCCTTATAGAAATAAAGCCTCAGACATTTTGTAATCTTAACTGTGTCTATTGCTCTATTTCAGAAGGGATTGAATCAAAAAAGAATGATTTTGTCGTTGAGAAGGATTACCTGCTGGCAGAATTGGATAAAGTTATTGATTTTGTTGGTGAAAGCGTAGAAGTTCATATTGGAGTGCAAGGGGAGCCATTCTTGTATGCTCCGATGCCAGAATTGATCAGTGATCTTCAACAGAAAAAAAATATCCATACGATTTCTATGGATACCAATGGCATATTGCTCAGTAAGGAATTAATAGATAAATTAACTGGCAATGACAAATTACAGCTGAATATTTCTTTAGACGCTATTGATGAGCATGTAGCAAAAAAAGTAGTGGGAATGAAAAATTTTAATCAGAGGCACTTGTTAGATATGATTACCTATGCTTCAGGAAAAGTTAATCTCTTATTAGCGCCGGTGTTAGTCCCAGGATATAACGAACAGGAGATGGAAAAAATAATTTCCTATGCAAAAACATTACGGAAAATGCCAAAGATAGGGATCCAGAACTATCTTAGCTATAAGACCGGAAGACATCCTGTCAAACCATGGACTTGGGAAAAATTCTTTGCGTTTATTGATGAATTAGAAAAAAAATGCCAATTAAAGCTGCGTCTTAGCGAAGATGATTTTGGCATCCATAAGACTAAGGAATTGCCCAAGCCATTTGTTGTCGGAGAGGTTGTTTCAGGAATAGTAAAATGCCCCGATCGATTTGCCAACAGCTCGTTAGCAGTCGCTAAAGGAAGAACCATATCCATACCTGCCTGCGCTTATCAAAAGGGAAAGAATGTTAAAGTACGGATAATCCGTGATAAGCATAATATTTTTGTAGGTAAATTAGTGTAGGCGGTCGAGAGGCTTATAATTCTTGAGAAATTAGAAAAATTCTCTGCTTTAAAATAATAGGGATAGGTACATTAAGGCTATAACAGCAATTAAAATTATTAATTCTGCAATGATATTATTCAGAAAAAGAATATTTAGTAGATGATTCTCAAGAGTGATAGTAGGGTAAAATCTCATTCCCTTTTCGTAGGATTTAATCTTAGATAGTGGCATCTTTAAAAGAAATAAGGTAACTGGAATAAGTAATATTATGTTAATTATTCCTGCAATCATGTAGCCAAAAGATATAACCAATATCATCATATGTGTAAATGACGTAAACATCAGTTGCATAAGTAGGAATTTAGGACTATTGAGAGTATATTTATTCATCTTCTTCTTAACAGTTAAATCCTCTCTATGCTTAAACCCTCTCCAACCTATTACTGTTAAAAAAAGAAGATGGATTTGCACTGGAATTAAAAGAAATATTGCTGCAACAAAGTATCCATTTTGAATATCAAAAATAA
>CAZNUS010000026.1:0-4315 GCA_964576385.1 uncultured Methanosarcinales archaeon
TATATCCTGACTGATTTCTGGGAATCATTAAAGGAGGCTAATCCCATTATATTTACTTTGCTGAGGGATGGTGTACCATTCTATGATCGAGGAATTTTTATGCCTTGGAAGCAGCTGTTAAGGATGGGAAGAATAAAGCCGAGCAGGGAAGCCATTGATCTGTTCATGAGTACTGGAGATCAAAGCATTAAGCGAGTGAAAGGAACGTTGAAGGCCATGGGTATGGAAGATACCTATTATGCTATTTTAACACCTTCCCAAGCAGCTTTAATGCTTTACGGGTTGCCTCCACCCACTCCAAGAGAAACACCGGAAGTGATGGAAGAGATTTTTGTCAAGAAGGAGAAAATATTAGAGCCTGAATATGTGAAGATCCTAAAAGCAAACGTGGATCTGCGTAAAGAGCTGGAACATGGCACAAAAAAGGAATTAACTGGAACAGAGCTTGATAAGTATATAGAAAGCGCAGAAAGGTTCTTGAAAAGAATCAATGAGCTCTTCAAAGAGATAGAGCGTATGCATGATGAAAAAAATATAGTTGCCCTCTATGATGAGATTGTGACTATTATTAGAGATGTGCTCAAAGAAGAAGGCAGAGAGAAAGTTCAAGATGAGGAAATCATTAAGCTGTTTGAAGATGAGCTGATATCTACCGGCAAAGTACCGGCAAGATACCTTCGAGACTTAAATGAAATAGTAGAGGCAAAACGCAAGCATGATGCCAAAAAGTTAGATAAAGCAGATTTAGAAAAAGCCAGGAAAGGCAGCAGCTCTTTAATTAAGTTCTTAGTAGAACACTTGCAGCGAAAGCGTGGAAAAGAATTAGAACGGGCTAAAATAAGAGTAAAACATGGGGAAAAGAAATATGGAGAGATTATCCTCTTAGATAAGATTGCCTTTGTCATCAGGGATATAGATGCTAAAGATCAGAACATAGAAAAAGCAGAGATAAATGCTGATGGAAGTCTAGGTACTTTAGAGAAGTCAAATCTGGAAGAGTTGGAGAAGGAATTAGCCAAGATGAAATTCCCTCCGAAGGTATTCATTAAGGAAGCAATCTTTGAAGATTTGAAAAACATCTTTGGAAGAGATGTAGAAGTTTTGATGGGATATTAATTCTAATTATTTTTTTTTCTTATTTTTCTGAAATTATTTTTTCTCTTACTTTTCTAGGATTATCTTTGTTCTTCATTTTCTGAGATTAGTCCTAGTTTATCTTTTTAATGACATAAAATAGCTCATTAGGGGAAGTGATGATCTTAAAAGAAAAACCTAAGCGATTGCACATCAACTCTATCCATTTTCTTCTAGGAAAATTCATCAATTTACCGCTCATTGTTAGGGTTGGAAAAGAAACAATAATATAATCTGCCGGAATTCTAGTTATTACTATTTCACTATTCTTATGACCTTTTCCTTGATCTAGAATATCTGTAATTTTAAACAAGAAGCAGATATCCGCTTTAGGAAGCTGGGAAATTTGAGCGAATGAGATAATATCTAAGATAGACGCTTTCCCCGTGAAAAATTTGTTTGCAAGATGCTTTTGATAGAAATAATAATTTAAGGCATCTATTTCTGCTTCGCTGATGTCATAGGCATAATATCTTAATGATTGCATTATCGGTTTATCCAAAAGATCTAAAGATAAAGGATTTATACCGCTACCGAGATCAATGATGGTTTTAGGCATCCCCGTTAACGTAAATATATCCTGATAAAGCTTAATATAATAAGGCAGTCGCTCTTTAGTGGAAGAGTGAGTGGAAAGAATTTGCTTAATTATTCCTTGTTTATCTTTTTCAGAGGTTGATTTCTGAAATAAGCTGGTCCAATCAGGCTGCATATCTTTGCGATGATACAATCCGTAAGATCTTCTTAGAAGATGACGCATATTCTTTACAATGTTATGGAAAGCAGCAGACTTCTGGTGAAAATTCTGTTGTAATCGAGCAGATAATTTTTTGTTGTTCTTTAGAAAAATGATCAGTCTTTCCTCAACAAAAGCAGGGTTAAGACTGCTTAATTCCTTCTTTTTTAAGATGGTTTTAACTAATAAAGATAAGTTCTTCTTGCTGAAAATGAATTCAGAAAGGTCATATGTTGAGGTGTTATCTGTTGTATCCATAATACTTAGAACGCAGCTAAACTATAAAAACTTTTTTAAAGGGTAAGAAAAGTATTAGCTTAAATTTTAGTCGTATACTGATCACACTATTACTAAAATGAAAGATAACTAAAATGAAGGAAAAAATTAAACATTACGGAAAGAAGACTTGGGCATTTTTCTGGGACGATGATTCTGCTTGGAGCTGGCTAGCGAATATCATCGTAGCATTCTTAGTTATCAAGTTTATTGTTTATCCCTTACTGGGGCTGTTGCTAGGGACTAGTTTTCCCATAGTTGCAGTCGTAAGCGAGAGTATGGAGCATGGATTGCATGAAGGATATCTATGTGGAAAACAATATCCGGAGTTTAAAGATTCCTTTGAGAATTATTGGGAAGCATGCGGAAGATGGTATGAGAATAATGGCATATCTAAGGAGCAATTTGCAGCATTTTCATTTAAGAACGGGTTTAATAAAGGTGATGTCATCATACTATGGCGGGCAAATAAGGATAATTTAGATGTAGGAGACATTTTAGTGTTTCAAGGAAATAAGCCACAGCCCATCATCCATCGCATCGTAAAGGAGTGGCAGGAAGACGGAATACATTTCTATCAGACAAAAGGAGATCATAATCAAGATAGTTTTGAACCGATAAGGGAAGTTAAAATCAGTGAAGAACGAGTGTATGGGCAGGGCATATTAAGGATACCATATTTAGGGTGGCTGAAAATTTTACTGGTTGATGCAGTGAAGCCATTAGGATTAACAATAGAAAGATGATATTCGGGAGTTATTATTCAGTGGAGTTATGAGGCAGAAGGATTGTTTAAGATAAACTTTTTAAATGAGAAGTGGTTTATTGCCTTAATTTTAATATAATCTTACGGGGGATGGTGATAAATATGTTTTGTCCGGAATGTGGCTCAATATTAAGGCCTAAAGATAAAGGTGGAAAAAGAGTATTATTTTGTAATTGTGGTTTTACCAAGAATTTAGATCAAGAATCATCTACAGAGCTCAAAGAAAATTTAGGAAAAGGAAAAAAAATAGAAGTCATTGAAGCTGTAGAAACGCATCCTAAAGTAAAAGTTAGCTGTGAAAAATGCGCTAATAAAGTGGCATATTATTGGACTATGCAGACAAGGGGCGCTGACGAGCCGGAAACAAGATTCTTTAAATGCACCAAATGCAATTACACTTGGAGAGAGTATTCATGAGTTCCTGCCGTGAAATTTACCAACAGCTCCTGAGGGATGAGATATTTATACAATGGAAAAGTAGGCATGACACAGCTTACTTAACTCATTTTTTCTCTTCTATCGATACCCATGCCAACATAACTTCGCCATGGGAAGTTGGATTTTTTGAGCCTACTAGCAAGAAGATAACAGTGTTTGTGAACAATGAGAATGGTTTTGAAGTAAAGCCTGCCGAGGATATTTTTACTGAAGAAGCGGGGAATGTAGAAGAGCTAAAACTCGATTCTGTTGGCATAGAGTATACTAATGCAGTATATAAATTTAAAGAAGAACTGATGAAATATTTCCCTCAAGAGCAGTTTGGTGATGGTTTTCTGATACTGCAATGTTGGAAAAGGAGAGTAGTGTGGAATTTCACTTTAATCACTAAATCCTTTAAATTTGCAAATTTAAAGATTAATGCGGTCAGCGGTGAAGTAGTTGAGCATCAATCTGTTGAGCTGATGCAGAAAAAAGTTTCTTGAACGTTGTTCTTCGCAAGCTTAGGTTTTAATATAGTTATTAAATTTCAGTTATTAAATGAGTTAAATTATATTAGTTTAAATACATTAAAGGCAATAAACACAGAAATCCTAAAAATTGCCTACCCACCGTTCGCTTCGCTCACTTTACAGCAAGCTGTCGGTATTCGGCAATTTTTTAAACATGGATTTCTGGTCATTCCTGGCTAAACCGTTGCAAGCAACGGGGTATTAAACCAGCGAGGAATAAATTATCGAACTGAATTGTTATTGCCTCTGGATATAGCTTGGGTAAGATTTGTTCGGATATTTATTCCCATCATTATATATCAACGGCATATGATACACTAAATGGCGCAATGTATTTAACTTTTAATATGGTCTTTTATAGGTAATGTCAAAATGAAATGATTAGACTATTAATATCCGCCACTACAATTCTAAATATTAATGTCCGTTGCTATATAATAAAATCAACAGGAT
>CAZNUS010000026.1:4415-20596 GCA_964576385.1 uncultured Methanosarcinales archaeon
TTTAAATATAGCAACAGCAAATGACAATTCTAAATATTAATGTCCGTTGCTATATAATAAAATCAACAGGATTTTAAATATAGCAACAGCAAATGACAATTCTAAATATTAATGTCCGTTGCTATATTTTAGAAATTACAAGTATTTATATACTAGGTATGTCTCTTGTTTATATTGATAGATGTTTGTGCAGGTGCTCGAGCTCTGTACATCTCTTTCACACAAAAAAAGAGGTGAAGTTTCTTTATGGACAGCAAGATCTCGTACAAAGCACAGCAGAAATGTAAAAAGTTAGATGGTTTCTTTACCGAAAAACAGAGTGATGATAATAAAGCAGAAGAAAAAGAGAAATAAACATTTTAATGAAAAGATGAATCTATAGTTAAAGAATGTATATTATGGCGGCGGAAGTAAATAAGCGTAGTTTATCCGGCGCTATATCCAGAGGAAATTACTCATAAGATATTCAAATATTAATTTCCTTTCGTATAATATGAATTCTCTTAAGATAAAAATTTGGCAAAGTTTTCTGTAATTATCCTATGTATCTCTTGATGAATTTCCTGCACGGATCTAGGATTATCATCCTGAAAACAAGTGACTATTTTCCAATTCTCTACATGATCATTATTCAAGCAGAACACAAAAGCACGCTCAGCATTGCGAAGATGATCTATATCTGCTTCATGAATATCCCTTTTCTTCCCTTGAAGATATTCTCTAGCAGATTTTTTATCTACTAGTCCTTGCCCGATCTCCGGCTTCATGTGCAAAAATAAAGTAAGATGTGGTTTAGGAATGCTAAGAATATCATATTCTAATTCATTAATCCAATCTAGGAATTGTTTCATCTCCTTATTTTCAGCGATTTTACCAAGCTGATGCCCTTTGTTAGAAGAAACATAACGGTTAGAAATTACTATAAACCCGTTCTCCAGCCATTGCCGAATATTAAAGCTCGCTGCATAACGATCAAGGGCATAAAATAAGGACGCTTGTTTTGCAGAAACTTGATTTACTGAACCAAATTCTCCCCGAAGATATCTTTCCACGAATTGCGCCGACCACTGATTATATTGGGGAAAATCGATAACCTTAATCCTATGGCCTTCTTTTTCCATACGCTCAGACAGAAGCTTAGTCTGCAAAGTCTTACCAGAGCCATCAGTACCATCTAATACAACAAAAAAACCAGGAGATTGAACCATAGTGTATTTATTAAATTTTAATCCATTTATTAAATTATTCAGAGGAGTTATAAGATCAGTTATAAGATCACTAGATGATTTGAGGATTTATTAATTAAAGGTAACTATATAATCTGATGATTTATTCATTGAAGGATATTGATTTCTCATTATTTTTCTGGCAGGTCTGATTCTTGGTGGTATGTAAGACTCCTTTTTAAAGCCATTTCCGCTTTAATCAATTCTTTTCCTAAATAAAGAGCATGGTAGACACTGGAAATCTTTTGTTTTTTAACTAATTGTATAGCAATCTCCTGATACGTTTTTCCAGTAATTATTTCTAAAACAATTCCTTCCGGAGACTGGTGTTCAACAGTAATCAGATTATCTTTAATGTAGATGACGATATTACCCCGAGGATCATTGAGTTGGTCTATCTTTAAAGGGTACGTTTTTAACAGCTCATTAGCTTTAACCCAATTTCGCTCATAGATATGAGCACTACCAGAGATAGTAGTTAGATACCCCAACTTCAGGTTTAATTCTTTAGCAATAGCCTGCTGCATAGTCCTTAAAGCCAAAGCATTTTCCGGCCAAGCCTCAAACATGTCATTACTACGAAAAAAACCAGTTAAATAAAGAGTATTATCCTGCACTAAACACTGCACTACATCTAAGCAAGGAGCGTCATCATGCTGATGATCCTTTTCCACATCCCAAGTAACCGCTACTGCTCTTCTAGTATTAAGGGACTTTTTTAACTTTTCAATAAGAGAATTCAGTTGATTAATTCCACGCCAAGCCAGCAATCTTTGGCCATAGGTATAACTAACACCATCAATATCCTTGTCAGAGAGCATTAATGGCAGATAATCTTCCAGATGCTTTTTAGAAAATTGGAAATAATTTTCCCAGCGGATGTTCTCAGGATCCTCATCAGTTATCGTTACACAAATATTGATCAATTCTCTTTGTTTCTCAGCATATTCAGAATCTTTAACCATGCCAAACCGCATGATACTATCAATAATCCTAAGCCAAGCCTCGCCAACAAATCTTTCTCGAATAGAGTAAAGGCTGCGTTCAGAAGGATATTTATCAGCATGCACTACTGCTTCCGGAAAAAATTCAGCATCACCATAAGGAGGCAGTTCCTTTAAATCTTTAATGATCTCATTTAATTTAGAAAAATCCTTTTCCTTTCTGCAGTCGATAAGCTGAACATTTTCTCTAAAGAGATTTATTGAATTTAAGGAAATTTCTTTTTCAATTAAGCGAATATCTGTAAGGCCTTTAATTTGATAGCCTGCCAGCTGACCATCCATCCTGTATTCTTCTACACCTTGCCTGCCCAGATTCAATAAAGATTCTCCGCTTCCGCTAAGATCATTACCGCAAATTAAGAGATAGCGAATATTCTTATGAGCTAAACACGTCCTCAGTAACAGACTAATACCTTTACTAGGATTATATAATGATCCAAGTAAAGCAAAGTTATGTTGGGAAAGGCTGGCCAGCACTTTTTCTTTTAAAGTAAAGAGAGTAATTACACCGATATTACTCTTAGGATTACCAAAGATCAAATCACCAGATGTTTTTAAAGCAATCCTTTGTTCTTGAGTAATTTCCAGAGTCATCAGTTAAGCAATTATTGAATTATTTTAAAAAACTATGCTGTTAAAAAGAAAAAAGCATATAAATCCAGTGCTGTTGAGCATCTACAATGGCAAATAAAATAGTGTGTTTAGTAGGGATGTGCGGCTCAGGAAAATCTGTCGTTTCTGATGAACTAGTAAAGGGTGGCTATCATTATGTTCGTTTTGGACAAATCACTCATGAAATCATGAAGGAACGAAGATTACCGATCAATGAGGATAATGAAAGGGCTGTCCGCGAAGCTCTAAGAAAAGAGCATGGGATGGGGGCATATGCTCTTCTAAACTTGCCAAAAATTGAGGAGCTATTAAAGAAAGGAAATGTGGTTGCGGATGGCCTGTATTCTTGGACAGAATATAAAATTTTAAAGAACCATTTTACGGAGCGAATGGTGGTACTAGCTGTCTTAGCTCCACCCTCACTACGTTATCAACGCTTAGAACATCGCTCATTCGATCCTAGCGGGAAGAATAGGCCATTATCATCGGAAAAAGCGCAGGCTAGGGATTTTTCAGAGATAGAAAATATTGAAAAAGGAGGCCCAATAGCCATGGCGGATTATTATATTCTAAATACAAAAGGTGTAGAAGAATTGAAAGCTGAAATTAAAGTGATGCTGGACTGGCTGAATAGATAAAATTATAATTATTTGGGTATAACTCTATTTGGGTATAACTCCTGGTGAACTGTAAAAAAAAGTGATGTAAGGCTTGTCCCCATAAGCTCTAAAGGAAAAAGCCCGGATGGTTGTTTTTCCAGCACTATCATTGCCTATGGTTATATCCCCAACAGTAAAATAATTGCGGTCTTCTTCAGTGATAACTTGTACAGTTACTCCAGGAGTAGTTTTGCGCTTGCTGCAACCTAGATCATCTAAAAAAGCATCCAGAGAACTTGCTTCCCTTGCTCTTAAAACTCTATCAACCCAGTGCTTTCTATCAGAGATAAGCAAAAACGTAGGATGTAGGTCAAATATACTTTCTTCCGATGGTTCAGGTGTAGGCATATGAGGTCTAAAAAGGGCTATTTTTATAAAATTTTAGGTAAAATATATATCCCAGCATCATTCTTCCAACATACTATTTCAACTCTCATAATCATTTTAAATGCCATATTATCATTAAAAAATATATGATCATAGGGCTTATTGGAAAAGATGGAGTTGGAAAGAGTACTATAGCAAAAATACTGCAAGGAATGAATTTTTATCCAATAGTTCTCTCAGAGTCGAATGATCTTACTACTAAGATTTTACCCGTATCTAGAGATGATAAACCTAAACAAAATTTAGCCCAACTAGCCTTAGCTAAAGTTAAAGATGGGGAAAATTATGTAGTTACAGGTTTCAGTTCTCCTCAAGAGATACAATTTCTTAAATCAAGGGAAGATTTTATGCTAGTCAAAATTATTTCTCCCGAAAAAATAAGACTAAAAAGAATTCCTGGAAATAAAGATACATACACTAGTTCTAAGGATATACCATCAGGTACTAAAGAGATATCAGAAGCGTATAATGATGAACTGCTTAAGCTTAAAGGAATTAATGCAACTATCAATAATGATTCCACTGTAGAAGTATTGCAAAAGAAAGTAGAGAAAATGGTACAGGATCACCTCTACAAATATCAAGATTCACGGCCGGATTGGGATCATTATTTTATGGATATTGCTGAACAAGTAAAACTAAGATGCACCTGTATGTCAGCTAAAAAAGGGGCAGTTGTTGTTAAGGAAAAGATGATCATTTCTACCGGATATAATGGAACTCCTAAGGGTATTGAGCATTGTACTCTAGGCGGATGCAAAAGATGCACATCACGGCATTTAGGAAAAATAAAATCAGGAGTTTATTCCGAGCCATGTATCTGCTGCCATTCTGAGGAGAATGCCATAGTCCAAGCAGCTTACAATGGTGTGTCCACTAAAGATGCGATAATGTATACTACGTTTACACCTTGCACCACCTGCGCTAAGATGATAATTAATGCCGGTATCACAGAAGTAGTGGCAAAAGTAGAGTATCCTGATGAAGTAGGCATGAAATTATTTCAGCAGGCAGAGTAAAGTTAAGAGTTTTAAAGTGAGCCTAATAAATGTAGGTATAAATCACTGCTAAGTGTGTTAAAGGTAATGCATATCAATTAGTTATTCAATACCTCTCTAATTACCTAATAATTTACTAATTATCTAATACTTCTTTAATTTTTAATACTCCACTAATTATTCAATAATTTCTAATATTTTATGTCTATCTTTTTCTCCCTGTTTTATTCTTACCCGCAAGTTAAAGTTATCCTTAAAGAATTTGATCACCGCTTTGTTGGCTTTATCTTTTTCTGGAGCAGCTTTAAGATATAATCGCAAGTTCTGCTGCTCAGGTATAATCTTATTTTCTGTAGAATTTGGGATTACTTTAATCGGGATTAAACTCTTTTTCATATAAGAAGTGAGATCGATCATAGTTTATTTTGGTGGATAATAGTCACAAGATAAATCCTCAACCAATTTAGGAATAATATACTGTACATCACAGAGATAAATGTTACTATACCAGAATGCAGTACAAGATATTCACTAAATGGAAGACTAAGCAGAAAAGGGATTACAGCAGTAAAGAATCCAATGAGAAATAGCTTGTAAAAAGCATAGTGATGGTGCTTAAGGCTCTGAAATGATGCACCGATACTTTCAAAGATACGATATTTATTAGTGAAATGAAAGTAAGTCCAGTATACAAATAGAATCAACAAAAGAGTGAATATTAAAAATAAAAAGTTATTAACAACGTCAAAGGCCAGTGGATTCCTAGTCATTCTTGTGAACAGATAAAGCAATATTAATTTCAAAATAACAGCAAAAATAACATAAATTAGAATTAGAACGATAAGAAACAGATTAAGAGAATTCCAGCGCCAATATCTATTCCTAGTCAGTTGTTGATTGGTTAATTTATTCCAGATCAAAGCCTGATTTAATGAATATAAACAAAGTGTTCCTACGGTAAGGAGAAGTAATCCAACGAGAAACACAGTTAAAAAAGAATAGACCTTAGGGATAAATACTTCCAGCTGTTGCTCATTCAACGAGGTGATCATCTGCTGGATCTCTTCCTTACTAGTAGCACCCAGTAATTCAGCTTGACCCTGAGCATAATTACTGAAGCTACTCCAGGATATGAATAATATCGCTACTAGCAGTAAATCTAAAGTAACGGTGTAAAAGAAATTGTTATTTAACTTCAATGAATCAAAGTATTGTCTAAGGTGATTGTTCATGCGCTAGTGGGTAGTACTAGGATATATAAAGATTTAGTTATGATTTAACACCCTTCCATCCCGCAGAATTCTCCGGAACGGCTCACGCCAGCTGGCGCCCCTGAGGAAGTGATGCCATTCTCGAAATCTACTTTGCCTTTGGTTATGGTTTTGAAATTAGTGCAGATTTCTTTGGCTTTCATTTTTATATTTCCTTGTTTTTCTCTTTTAGAACGGTTTTCTTTCTGTTTTCATTCAAATGCAGGTAATTTTCGTTTGAAACAACAGATTTACCAATTTTTTGCTCAAGTTCTTTTCTGGTATTTTTAGCGATATTTCCGCCTTCCTGAGCTGTTTCTTTTAGCCTTGGAAATCCTTTTGCATCTTTAGCTACAGTAATATCAGTTGTTGCTTTCTCTCCGACCATATTTAAAATTAATTCCCAATCAGTCATATGATCTCTGAGGTTTTGGTTTGGTTTCTTCAATCCTTTAAACTGCTTGTATTCACCAACTGTTTTCCCAAATGTTGCCTTGCTGATTTCGTTAGTTAAGATAGCAAAATCTCGTTCTTCTTTTATTCCTCTGTTTCTCCACTCGTCCGTCAAGTCCTGCCTTATAGCAATACCCCTTAATCTTTTATCAATCCAATCTTTAGGATAACCTTTGAGCTCATAGTATTCTTTTACTCTATCTTGAGCAAGTTCTGGATTTTCAATTTCTTTGATTCTTTCATAGCCTACTTGGGCTAACCATTGCTTAAATTGTTCTACTTTAGGTGAAGGTATAGATTGAATAAGCCTAAAAGCACCCTTAATAGAAACACAATTAAGGCGTTGCGTTCCTCCACCAGTCATTATGGGAAGGAGGGTGGCAATTTGCCCCCACCCTTGCGCAAAACCCTCATCACGTCTTCTCATATCTTTTAAGTATCCCGTAGGGTCACTGCTATCAGTTAAAACAGAAATTAAATCAACTGCTACAAACCACCATTCATCATTAAACCATATTCTTCTAACTTCTTTACCCTGAAAAACAATCAACCCTTTTTCCATCCTCAACACCCTTCCATCCCGCAGAATTCTCCGGAACGGCTCACGCCAGCTGGCGCCCCTGAGGAAGTGATGCCATTCTCGAAATCTACTTTGCCTTTGGTTATGGTTTTGAAATTAGTACAGATTTCTTCTACTGCATCAGGGATGCCGCCGCCCGAACCCCAGTCTCTTAATCCCGCCGGCTTATTGGAGCCGAATTTTATGCAGGTAGTTGTTTGTTCTGTAGGGATGATGTCTAGTATTAATGAAGGTATATCTAACATCCTAGAATTATTTCCTGCGCCCAAATGCAAGGTATTAGCGTCTCCTCTTCCCACGTTTGGATAACTGAACAGGAAATGATTGGCACAATCATTCTCATCTGATCCTACGCATAAATTAAAATCTATCTCTCTTCTATTTTCATCAGTGTTGATGGTAAAAGAGATATCGGTTGGAGCGGTAACCGCCCAGGTTATCTTATGCAGAAAGCCTTTCTCGGGAGTTTCATCATCTTCATTTTGGTAGCATAAACCATCACGGCATTGCAGCTGTACACTATTTAGTTTCTTACATGGTTGTGGCGGATTTTCGTCATCTCCTTCAGAACAGCTAAGGAAATAGTCAGCTTCAGCTGATTTTTCTGCCTGGATCGAGCCGACGAACTGGTATTGTCCGGGAGAAACTTCGATCATCGCCGTTCCTCCGTTCTGCGGAGTTACGTCAAAGTAAGCTTCACAGGCTGCTGCTTCGATTTGTTGATCAACTTTAAGATAATGAAAAAACTTCTGTTCTGCATCCCTTCTGAAATCCTGCAGTCCTTCCCATCCTTTAAACAGAGCGTTGCTGATAGTGGGAAAGCGGGGAGTTTCGGTAATGAATTTAAGAGTGTAGCCGAAGGATTCACCAAGGCTGACTGTTCCAACAGTTTCAATGTACGTATTGTCTAACGCTAGTTTAGTAGCCGCTTTTTCAGTTCTTAATTTATCGGCTTTTTCTTTTGCTTCTTTTTGTTTGTTAGTTAAATGCGCTTTGAAAGCTGCAAATTGGGCTTCAACAGCGAGTTTATTAGATTTATCGTCAATAGTAGTAGTAGTAGTAAAGCCTCCATCTTTTATCTCCTGAAGCATCTGTGCTTTTATTTTCTGATAGTTAGAATCTTCAACAGTTGGTGGTAAAGAGGTTATTGTACGAGTGTACTTCTGATAATTATCAGTTGCGGAAGTGATTTCAGGATCTATATTCTTTAATCTCTCTTGCCATACATCCATTTGATCTACCCTAGCTTGTCTTTGTTCATTAGAAAGTGTATCTCTAGTACTTTTAGAATCCGTACTTAAAGTCTTAGCATATTCTTCTCGTCTTAATTCCAATAGCAGATCTGATTCTTCTTTTTCTACCTGAAGAGATCTTCCAATGATGGCCATTTCTCCAGCATCAGCACCATCAGTTAAATCAACTGCAGCGGTAAATCTACCAGGAGGAGAACTATCAATAATACCAGCAGCAACAAGTTGATCTTGAGTCATCGTTTTACCTTGATAGGCATTGAATGAAGTAATTTGGTTTTCTAGAGAAGTAGATTGTTCTAATGCTTGGATATACTCATTACTTGGATCAAAAATATTAGTTAAAGTACCACAAGTAGAACACGTACCTATTTGAGTGACAGCTGTTTCAGCAACTGTATCTGCTATAGCTAGTGTTGGCCCTGTAGCAAAAGTTAATCCTACACTTTCAAAATCACCTTGATAACCTGGTGAACCTGCTTCTGTAGGGGTTTGTAATGGTCCAGTATATCCAGCAGCTCTACTCGCAGGAGCAACATACAGATGATTTGGAGCAGTATTATATGGAGAATATCCCAGGGTAAGATCGTTAGAAGGATCATCTAAATCATTCCAGGTACCAGCATCATCTAATTGACATCTAGTCCAAGAAGTAGAACTATCAGCATTATTTTTATAACAAAAACCAGAAAACTTCGTACCTCCAACTACCATTACCATTACCATTACCATTACCATTAAGGCAAGGCGGGATTTACGTTTTTTCATTGTTTATAAAGTATCAAATACTTTTAAACCCAAGAAAAATTATTTTTCATTTTTCTTGTTGTTTTAATTCTTTTGTTAAATGAGTAATAATTTTTTGTATTTCTACCTTTAAAATAGGCAAATCTTTAGTAATAACAAGCCATATGTGTTCTAATGTAACGTTAAAATATGCATGAGAGAGAATGTCACGCATACCAGCTACATCCGACCAGGGTATCGCTTTAGATACTTTTAACCCTAGAGGAAGATGCTTAACCGCTTCACCAATTATTTCCAAACGCCTAATGATTGCGTCTTGCAGGTCACGATTTTTAAAAAAAGTATCTTTAGTTTTTGTTTTCATTGATTTTTCAATCAGATTAATTGCTTCTCTAATATCCTCCAGATATAATAATGGATCACGCGTCATAGAATACGCACCTCATCATGAAAAATTTGCTCTTTAATTCTTGGTTTAATTGCCGAATATTCTACTAAATCAACAGTAATTCCTAATATTTTCTCTGCACTATGCTTAATCCCTATGAAGTCTATCAGGCTAGTACCCATCCTAGTTTTCACTAAAATATCAATATCACTTCCTTTTTTCTGTTCGCCTCGAGCATAACTTCCAAATATTCCTGCTTGGAGTACACCATGTCTTTTTAGTTCCTGAACCAATCTCTTCTTTTTACGAAGTATGTTTCGAGGTAAATGCATTGGTAGGGTTTTGTTCATTTGTTTAGTACTATTTTTTAGGTATATTAATTAAACAGAGTAGACATATATAATCCTTCCCGAATGATAGTAGGCACTTTCAGCTTACTCTCTGTAGCGCCAACTACCATTACCATTACCATCACCATTAAGGCAAGGCGGGATTTACGTTTTTTCATTCTATCGTTCACCATTATTAACCTATAGTTGCAGCCGCCGGAGCAGTTTCTTCTGTTACGCCTTCCTGCACATCGGTGGAAGGCTCTTCATCTTCTTTTAGAACCATCTGGCAGTAATCTGCTCCGCCTTCAAATTCTTGCTCAATGCTTTTGATATTTCCCCACGCATATTCAACAATCTTTAAAGCATCTATTACAAAATGAGCAACTACACACATTGAAGACATAGTAGGTACGCCACTAGCTGAAGTTAAGCAGTCAATAGCACAACCAGCTATAATAGCTGTTGTTACCCATGCTACCGGATCACTTAATAAACTCTCAATTGCCCCCAATAGTTTATTGACATATCCTACGCCGGGAATCAATTGGAATAATGGGCCTAAAACATATTTACATTCAAGTACATCTTTCAGTTCACTGCATCCTTGGATGGTTGTATATCCCTGCGCAACGTCCCTCTGCAGGCAATCAATATACCTACATTGGATCTGACGATATTTGGCAATGTTATGAATGATCCCCGGGATACATAAAGAAAATGCAGAGAGATATAAGTTGTCGTAAGCGGAAACTGCTTGAGGTCCAAGAACTTCTTTGCTAGATAGCCCGTATTCTTCTCCACCACTCCACCAACTATCATAGACCCCGTTATACCATCCAACCACCCCGCAACTCAAGAAATCATACCATTTTGTATCAAAGGGATTTTGATTATTACAATTGGTACGAGAACAAGTAAATATAGCTAGTATTTCCTGAGTTTTTTTTGTAGTTTCTGATGCAGTTTCTTGAGAAGTGATGCCTCCTAAGCAAAAACTTAGTCTTGACGAACTCATGGCTGCTTTTGAAGGTGGATACCCATTTTCCACAGACATCGTTGCAGATTCTATAGGTATTTTGGCGTAATCAAACAAGCTAATCACTTGCAGGATAAGACTAACGGCGGCAGCTAAATACTTAATTATTTTGATGATGGTTTCTAGTGTTCCTAAAAATCCCCACCAGCCGGTTCTGCCTGCTTCTTTTTCATACTCAACCGTTTTCTGCAACGCTTCGTCTTCTGAACCCAGCTCAGTACATCCCAACGGCACTTCTATCCCTACAGTTTCTGTTTCAGCAGTGGCCAGCGCTTTTTTATCAACTTTAGAATAAATTTGGAACGTACAAGTTTCCTTGATGACAGCCTTCTCAAAATTGCCGACCAATTGGTCTTTAAAATATTCCTTTCCATCAAACGGAGGAAATTCTAAGATCAGATTAAATCTTACCGGAGAGCTCTGCGGAGTGATATAGATATTATTCCACAACACCTGCCTGCCTTCTCCCCCCGTAAAGTCGCTGTCACAACTCACTAGCTGTACCGATAAGGCGCTGACTCTTCCCGAACGAGCATTCATCGTTACATCAAAACCCATCCTGGTGTTAATTAAGGAGGTAGTCTCAAGATCAATAAACTTTACCATCGGTTTTGCACTGCTTGATTTCATTTCCCAATAGTCCGGCAGTAAGTTTTCATCAACTGCTAATTTTTTAAAACTATACACTCCGTCAGTTTTCTTTCTTGCCCTGTCTTTCTTCTCGTCCGGCCAACCTCTATCAGAAACCTTATTCCCAGCAGTATCTTCTAATTCTAAAGTTATTTCTGCTTGACCGATATAATCACTCATCATACTTTTTGTGGATAAGAATTCACAGAGCCAATAATTTCCAGAAGAGATGCAATTATCTTGTGTAAAAACTTCCCAGCCCGCTTCATTAACCTTGCCTGACGGCAGCTCTTCTTCCGCATTCATGATCACATTGCGCAGATCTACTTTGAAAAAAATACCTGCCCGTTCAGAAATATTTAACCTAAATAACAGCTTGTCTCCAGATTTGAAATAGTCGTGTACGCCAGCTGCATCAGAGCCAAAAATCTCTATCGGACCATTAATGCTAGGAGCTACTGAATCTACGATAACAGTCTTAGAGATATGTTCTCCTTCGTTGCCTACTTTATCAGTTAATTGCACTAATCTAAGGGTTTGTTCTCCCGATATTTCACCTACATTAATCGTAAAATTACAATCAAAACTGTTTTCTGTCTGCTGGCAATTTTCTTCTGCCGGAGTTAGTATCTCCCCTTCAGGTCCAGTTATAGACCTTAAATCAACCTTGACCATATCAGGAGTTATCCCTGCACCTTGCTCAACTACTTTTAATAAAATGGTATTTTCTCCAGGGTTGACGTACATCACATCGTTATAGACCTTTTCTGAACCAAAAAAAACGGCCTGCGGAGCAATCACATCTCTCGCGAAAGTAAACGGAATATTTTTTTCATCAACGTTAAGATAAGTATCCGTTGCTTTGATCTCTACTGTAACAGAATCAACGGAATTGACTTTTACATTATCCCATCTAGCACGCCAAAGATTTTCACTGATAAGTTCAACTGAACTAGCTTTATGATCTAGAAATTCTACTTGATCAGAGTAAGCAGTTATCTCCTTAAAGCCAGTGTTTTCTTCTATCTCTACAACCAGACTAGTTATTTCTGACGTTGCGCCGATGAATCCATTCAAGTCAGTAAAATTTAATTTTGAAACTATGTTGGGCTTGTTAAAATCTACATTTAATTGCCTTACATTGCTAGAAGCTTCATGGCCTAAACGGTCATAAGCCTTTACCTGCAACCTTTTTTTCCCAGCTCCAGTCAAATACGTTTCTGATGCGGAAACTATTCCTTCAGAACCACCATCGGTACGAAAATTAAAACTCATCTTTTTGTCTTGGATGGAAATAGTCTGCAGAATGGCACCAGTATCAGCATCAAGAATATCTACTCTGCCCATACCAACACCAAAATCTGGCTTATCAGCAACAGTAAAGTCCATCACGATCTTTCCCTCAAGATTCTGTTGGGCAGTTATCTCGCTAATGATAGGTTTGCTGCTGTCAACAGTCACAACTTTTCCTGATCCGGCTCCAGAAGGTTTGTGCTTAACTTCAAATGTATAATGATCCTCAGCAGCACCGCTGGATAAATCGCTGGTATAATCACAGATAAACGTATTAGAATTAACGATCGTAGAAGAACCAGATGTGCCGGAAGCAGGGGTTGAAGAATCTGCAGGAGTTGTTGCGGAATCAGTAGAAGCTATTGTAGAATCTATAGTTTCAGAAGAGGTTTCAGCGCTACTACTTGCAGAGCTGCTTACTACACTACTGCTAATACTGCAGCTGTCAAATTTATCTTTATTCCCTCCTAATGTTATTTGTAAATCGTCAGGAAGTAAAGTATCTTGCAAAAGATTCCAAACTTTAGCTTGAACTTTCCAGATATCACCTTTCCCATCAACAAAACCGTCGATTTCTTTCTGCCCAGTGTTTTGCAGAATTTCCACGTTGGCAGCCATGACCTCTGCGGAATAGAAGGGCATGGATAGGACTAATAAAATGATAAATGAGGCTACAAGTTCTTTGTATTTCTGTTCTTTCTCTTTTTTGTTCATCTACGCTACCTTTTTTTTCTTTAGGATTAAGGAAATAAAAAAGCATCAACCCCATTCCGGCTCGAGATAATTCCGCTTTAATTTAGAGATATTGCCCATAAACGCCATCAACTGCAGGTCTTCTATAATACGACCATTTGCTATTACTTTCTGTTCTGAACACCCTATACTTTCACCAACAAAAATACTAGTACATTCTTTTTGTTTAGTCTCAATAGTTTCAGGAATATCTTGGATATTTTGTGAAGGGATATAAAAGGTTAATTCATCATATGTATACAAATCATCAGGGGTTATCTTTAGATATAGCTGATCTTTATCCCAAACTAATCTTCCATTCATATATGATTTCATAGTAGATTCAGCAATATCAAACTGAGCTTCCTGTTCCCAGGTAGCAATGTTAAAATGCACACTACGATGATCAGCAGGGATGGTTATTTCCCTATTTAAGTTCAGCAATCCATCCACCTTATATATGCCGGGAACTAATTTTACCGGCTCTCGTTTAGTACTTGGCGGGATACTACCATCAACAACTATCGGCATCGTGTAATCATCACTCAGAACATTTTCATTGATATCAGCTACTTTAGTAAGAGTGATCACCGCCGTTTCATTTTCTCCTAAATCTTCACCAGCAGAATCGACAAAATAGTAATCATTATACTTACTTAGTGATTCATTAACTTGATAACGAATAAGGTGGCTGGGAGAAAGGAGATTTCCTTTCTTAAAAAAACATTGTTGTTGCCCCGATTGACAAGAAATATCTTTATAAGGTATCGCAACTAAACCAAGAACACCTTTCGTATATTTGCACTCAAGAGGTGTTAAACATTTTCCAATCAGTTTTTTCTTCACTGAAACATTAACCTCTTTAAATCGGTATAGCTCTATGACTGGTTCTTTAAATTCAGCAGCAGCATAGCCAATAATGCTCGGGCTTTCGCTTACTGCATAAGTGTCAATGGGGTAAAAATTAGTAAGATAATCTTCTTTGATAAAATTGACTATCCCCCCATAAACTGGCGGATAGGTGCTGGCAAATTCACCCTGTTGATCAGTAGTCCCCATATTGCATTCATCTTGGTTTGGGATAGTAAAACCAACTCTGACTAATTCCAAAGGCTCTTTGGTCCAGCCATCAACCACTACTGAGCGAAGAAGTTCTGTGTCCCTTTGTGATTCATCGCAAGCTAAACTTTCCGCAATTACTTGAGGTGGCGGAATAGACTCCCCTACAGCACGATCATTATTACGAATATTTGCTTCTAAAGCGATGATAAACTGATACCCTCTACCTGAAAATGCTAAGGGATCGTCAACAGTAACTAACACCGGATAACTGATGTCATAGGTAGTGTAATACCGTTGGATCCCATACATGACGAAAGCGTACTGCATAAATGTTTCTTGCGGTTTCACCATGCCATCAACATCATTGAAATCAAAATAAGGATTCCAGCCAAAATAATCAAAACGCACTTCCACATCTTCAGCTCCTGTTAAAGGAACTATTTTATTATTGTAATTCTGCTGATACAAGCCGCTAAGGTCAGCAACAGGATAATCATAATATTGAAGATTATGGGCAGACTGCACTTGCAATACTGGAACGTAAGAACTAATTAGTGATTTTAGTTTTGTCTGCATATCATTAGTATCCCATGATGTACCACCAGCTAACCTAAAATCAACCGTATACATAGGTGGTAGATTTCCATCAGGAACAGAAGCAAATGCACCAAGCAAACTAAGCATCTGACTTTCTAGAAAATAATATGTTCTCTGTGCTTCAGCTACATCATTAGCTAACTGATAATAATGCTTTAAATTCAAAGGTATTTGTACATAAAACTGGCTCATCTCCTGCTGTGCTTCGCCTTTTTCTGAATTGACATCCATCTTCAGCAAGAAATTAACTGTTTCATCAGCAACCTTTACTTGAACTTCTTTGAATGTCCCAGTCGTTACCGTGAAACCCTGCTCTTCAAAGGCTTGATAGTTGTCTAAACAAGCATCTAACTGCTCTTTGACGTAACGACTGAGCTGTGATTCAATGCTCATCACTTCATCTTCTTTAGCGTATAAGTTTGGCTGCAGGGAAGAGTAAGAAATTTTATTATTTGCATTTGGTTGAGTGTTATAATGCCAAAAGGGAACTTTAGTTGGATTGAGATTAACACCAACAGAATCAGTAGGATTTTCAGCAGAAAATTCTCCTACTAATTCTGGATAAAGATAACCTCCTTGCTTTCCAAGAATCAACAAACCTTGTTGTGCAATTTGTTGTAAACAATTTTCAGTATAACGTTGAATAGGCAGAAATTCTGAAGGAATGGTAGAGATGGCAGGTTCAGCTTCGGTGATGATTTGGCTAATTGCAGTTGTTTTAGTAAAGTAAAGTATGGCTGCAACAGTAAATAAAATAACTATGCCAATAATGATAAATATAGTAACTTGTGCTTTGGTATCTGATTGAGCTTTTTTGGTTAAATTAAAACTGGCTTTTTCTTCTTGAAAATATTTATGTTGATCAATCGTTTTGCCAAGGGGTTTATCAATAGAAGGGAAGAAGGATTTTTTATGGTGAAAGTCAGTACTAGTACAACGTAAAAA
>CAZNUS010000027.1:0-20439 GCA_964576385.1 uncultured Methanosarcinales archaeon
TTTTGGCACAAAACAATAATTAATTTGCCAAAATTACTATTTTTCAAACTTCTCTATACATCTTTTTAGAAAAATTTAAAACCTTTTTCTTTATGCTAATGCTAATGGATGTTTTAGAATTAACTACAAAGGCAAAAAAAGTCATGAACGATATTTTATACATCACTTTAGCTACCTCTGATAAAAATAATCAGCCTTGGAATTCTCCTGTTTATTCTGCTTTTGACAAGAATTACAATTTCTATTGGGGTTCTTGGAAAGAGAATCAACATTCAAAAAATATAGCAGAAAATGAGAAAGCATTCATTGTAATCTATAATTCAACTGTTCCAGAAGGTACTGGTTTTGGTGTTTATATGAAAGGTAAAGCTCATCAATTAGTTAAAAAAGATATATTTGAGATATTAGCAGCATTAAAATTACTTTATGTTAGAAAAGATAAAAAGATTAAAAGCCCTAAAGAATTTTTAGGTATATTACCAAGAAGAGTCTACAAATTTGTTCCTGATCAGGTATGGGTTAATTCTTCTGAAAAGGTAAAAGGGTCTTCTGTTGATATTAGAATGGATGTCACTAAGTACATACTAGAATAAACCTGCAAGGAATAAACTAAAAAATTAAAGCCCTAATCTTGTTAAGATCTTTTCCTTATCAAATTCTTCCAGATGCTCATAACCTTGCCCCATCCCTAAGAATAAAATAGGTTTCTTAATAGTATAAGAGATGGATAAAGGAGCGCCTCCTTTCTCATCAACATCTGCTTTTGTTAAAATAATCCCATCCAAATCTACTACCTCCTGAAACTTACGTGCCTGTTCAATACAATCATTACCGGTGATGCTTTCTCCAACAAAAAGTTTCAGATTTGGCTTGGTAACCCTAATAATTTTCTCTAACTCTGCCATCAGGTTGATATTGCTATGCAATCTGCCCGCAGTATCAATTAAAACAACATCAATATTATTTTTTTCCGCAAATTTTATGGCATCATAAGCAACAGCTGCTGCATCAGAACCATAATCATGTTTAATGATCTTTACCCCTAATTTTTTAGCATGCTCTTCTAGCTGTTGAATCGCTGCTGCGCGAAAGGTATCACAGGCGGCTAAGACTACTGAATGGTTATTCTTTTGCAGATAATGGGTTAATTTAGCTATAGATGTAGTTTTTCCTGCTCCATTTATTCCAAAGAAAGCAACTACATAGGGATTATTATCTTTTCTTCTGTTGATACTTTGCAACAAATCTACTGGTTCAAAAGTAAGTATTTTAGTTAATGTATCCTTCAGTGTTTCTAGTATCTTTTTTTCAACATCCCTTGGCAATGGCTTGTCAACAAGCTCAGTCCTCAGATCATCTTTTATTTTTTCAATAACTTCTACTGATACATTATTTTCTAACAAAGCAACTTCTAATTCCCAGAAAAGTTCCTCAAACTTATCTCCAGAAATAATTTTAGTCGTTATAGCTTCTTTGATTTTACCAAAAAATGATTTCTTCTGCTCTGGCTCATTCTTTTTTGTTTCAATTAAACTATCAGGCACTATTTCTATTGGAAGCGATTTTTTTGGTTGTTCTCTGGTTGGTAGTTCTTTGGTCTTAGCAGTAATTTCTTCTCCGATTACTTCTCCATTTTCATTAACAATGTTTAATTTCTCTTTATCAAGAATAGGTTTTACTTCATCTTTAATTAAAACAGGGCTTATCTTCTCCTTTATCTTTGGTTGAACTTCTATCTGGCTCGTTTTTTCTTTTTCTAATTTAATTCCTTTCTTTATTTCGGTCTTCTCAATAGGAGTTTCTTTTGTTTCCGCCGCTTTTTCTACTGCTTTATGAACAGTAGACTCTTTCTTTTTTTCGACAAATAAATCTTCTTTCTCTTCAACTGGGGGCAACTCAACTTTTTTTATCTCAGCTGATTCTTCAGCTTTTTTAGAAAAAATCGATAATGCTCCTTTCAGTTTTTCTTTTAGTTTTCCAAACATATTTCCTCATTAAAAGATTGTTTAACCTGAAATTAAAACAGCGTAAAACTACTCTGCATGTTCTTGGATAAATTGATATATTTCCATCGCTTCCTTCTGCATTCCCTGCAATAACGCCTGCGCCTCGATAATCTTCATCGTCAACTCTTTTTTTTGCTCTTCAAGCATTTTTCTTACGTCAGATACTGGTTTTTCTACTGTAATATCAGCGCCAACATTAACGATAATGTTAGTATTATCTTTCAGCTGAGTTTTCATAAAAATTCCTTCAGCTAAAGGAGCAAGCATCTCGGTATTAACTTTAGTTTTTCCAATCTCATCTAATGACTCCTTGGTAGCTTCCAGTTCCACATTACGCTGGTTAAGCATCTCCGCCTGTTCAGTAATCTGCTCAATATGTTCTTGCAAGGTTTTAAACTGGAGATATTTCTCCTGCAGTTCTTCTTCAGTTATTTTATTGGTCATAGAGTTCGTTTAAGCCTACTTTTTTATAAGAGTTTTGGTAGATTATTAAATATTGGTTAAAAGCATAGATGTAAAATAGCCAGAAGAATGGCACCATTTATCCAGCGACTAAAGTTGTTGGTTTTCTGGTTATTTTCTACATAAATTTCTAGTCACTGCGTTCGTAACTTGCCCATCCGCAAGTATGCTTGCTTGTTTCTAACCATGCTTTTTCCACAAATGTAAATATAATTGGTTGACGATTGACGAACACACAAGTGAAAAAAGCATATTTTAAGTTTAATAGAAGAAGTGGATTTAGGAGTAGTGGTTGTTACTTACTAGAGATAATTCCTAAAAATATTTATAAATACAGTTAAAATTTTAAAGTTATGACACTAGATTTAACAGTATATTGTAAGAGAGAGCCAAATCCTACTGATTTAGTTCATTTACTATCTGCTATAGATTATGGTGAAAGAGATGGTGCTGTAAGGCTTCTCAATTGTAATGTTGGTGAAGGTCAAGCAGTTGAAATAAATATTCATCTAAAACCTTCAGTGATGTGTCGAGAATATGAACGAGAACCTACCAATAAAATGATTGCAGAAGCAAGAGCACGTGGTTATGATATCCCTGAGAGTCTAGTCAAAAAATTTGATGAAGATGGTAAAGCATGGCAAAGGGAATTCTTTGGAAGGCATAACTTGGATCCAAGAACAATACCTACTCCCCCATACGTGGTAAGAGCAGATAAGGAATTATTAACTTATGTATCAGGAAACCCATATTTACGAAAAGCTCTTCCTAAATTTTCAATGATATTTGATTTAGTTTATTTTTCAGGAGGAGTAGAATTATATCCTGTTAAATTAGCAACTTTTATCGGGTCAGATGAAGATAGAGTATCAAGTATGGCAGTAATAGCAATGCTCATTGCAGAAAAATATGAGGGTATTTTATATGATCACCAAAGTGATTCTATGGGCGTGCCTGATATTGGAAGGATGGTACGATCAGCAAGTGATTTCTTTGAGGGAGTTGTTGATTCATTGGAATCTGGAGAAGTTTTAGATAGAATTATTGATGAAATGGGTAATGAGAGAAAGCAAGATATCCCTCCAACAATACATTAAAATTTAGTACTATCCTCAGAATAAATATAGCTACTGGTATTTAGAAAACAATAAAAAGCTAAAGTAATTGTATAATAGACATCATAGTTAAGTTATAGTTAAGTTATAGTTAAGTTATAGTTAAGTTATGGTTTATATCATACTTTATTTGAAGTTCATTTATAGTTCAAATATAACTTTTACCTAGCTAACCATATGAAACTTGAGACTAAAAGTATCGTTCAAGAAGCATTAGACAGTATTGTAGTTTCACCAACATCATCCGTGCATTTAGGATTAGCAAGGGCTATTGCTGAAAGAGCAACTAAAGTAAAGGGATTAGATATTTCTAGTCAGATGATGGATCCAAGATCATTTTCTGTAGGAGAGTATTGCCCACGTTTTTCTTCATCAAATTTAGATGGCAAACATGTTTATATCACTATAATCCCTACACCATATAAAAGTCCAGAAACATTAGTTTATCGAGCTGCAATAAATGCCCAAGCAGCCTGGGAAGCAGGAGCTAAAAGTGTAAGAATTCTTGCAACTGAATTACCACATTTAAGACAAGATAGAGGTCCGGGAGAAGACCAAAAATTTGCTGGAGAACCAACTACGGTAAGAGCGCATGCCCGATTGTTTGCTTCGCATAATATAGAAAGTCTCTTAGTTACTCACCCACACTCCAAAAGAGCAGCAGCATTTTTTGCTTTGGAATATGGGATCATTCACCATAACCGCCCAGATCTTCTTTCAGAAGAAGGAAGGAAAAAAATGCCGAAAGATGTGAGAATTCCTACCGATCTTAATTTGCTTGATCCAGAGGTACTACGGCAGTGTGAAGAGTTAGGTTATCGTATTTTGAAAGCAATACCCACTCATACTGTTTTAGCGGACTATCTCCTTCATGAAAGCTCTTTAGTAGGATCAGAATACCTTGCAGATGGAGGAGCTAAATTATGCCTTAGGGGAATGGATAAAGGAGCATGGGGTTTTAATGATGCTCTATTTGATGCGTTATGGCTGCCGAATGCAGTTAGATTATACTGTTTAAAAGCAAGGGAAGTTCCTAATGATCCTAACAAAGTCTTAGTAGAAATAGATAGAGGTACAAGGGGCTATTCTCAGGAAGATCTATCAGAAAATGAACTGGAAGGAAATTTAGAGATACTAGCAGATGATGGAGCAGACACTTGTGGAACTTTAATTAAGATCATGCAGCTATCTAAACAAGGTAATATCTGTTCCGCACGAGGCAAACGCTATGGCGCACCTAAAGATCATATTGTTTATTTTACTCACGCTTGGTTAGGTGGAGGAAGTTTTGAAAATATCCAACGGCGAATGGTTCTTGCTCTACCAGCAAGAGAATATGTTTCCACAAATACTAGGCCAGTCATAGAAGATGGACAATACCATCGTTTTAGGGATAGGTCAACAATATTAAGATTAGCAGGCCTGTGGGGGGATGCCATCCTAGCCAATACACTTGGACATGATATTTCTACTCGCTACACTGGATTTGCAAGCCAAGAAGAACAGCACGAATTTTTAAGAAATTTAGGTGATAGGCTATATCATTTAAAGCGTCATAGCACTCATTTTTTAGGGTCATCGCACCAGCCTGCATCAGAAGAGGCAGTATTTCAGCTACGGGAAAGTTGATTAATCTCATTTCAACGGGAAACAAGATTTATTTTCTTTCCTTTCTTGAATGCTTTCATTGTTTCAATTGTTGTTTGAAGGATTCTCATCAGCGCTTCCTTTGTGTTAAAGGCATTGTGTGGTGTAATAAGGACATTGGGCATCTCCAACAGCAGATGATTTTCTACAATCGTCTTTAAATTGCATTCTTTTATTTTTTCCTTTGATAATAAAGCTACTTCTTCGCACATATGATTTTCTTCTTCTAATACATCTAATCCTGCTCCAGCTAACTTTTGTGTTTTTAATGAAGCAATTAAGGCATCAGTATCTACAATACCGCCTCGTGAAGTATTAATGAGGTATGCTCCTTTTTTCATCAGATTAAACTTTGATATATCCATAAGATGGTGAGTATGCTTATTGTAAGGCACGTGCAGTGTAACTATATCTGATTGCTGTAGCAATTGTTCTACTGTAGCATACTTGAAACCAAGATCTTTGGCTAAGGATTGGTTTTTATTAACATCATAAACTAATACGTTCATCTCAAATCCTTGAGCAATCCTTGCTACATGTTGCCCTATATTTCCGCAGCCGATTATCCCTAAGGTTTTACTTCTCAAATCAAACCCCCGTAACCCTTCCAGCTCAAAGCTTCCTTTTCTTGTTCTTTCTACGCAGTCAATTAATTTCCTGCTTAAACCTAACATCAGGGCGAATGTATGTTCCGCAACAGTATTTTCACCGTACACAGGTACGTTGCTAACACTAATGCCTTTTTGTATGCAAGTGTTAACATCGATGTGATCGAAGCCAGTACTTCTAGTCGTAATCAATTTTAGCTTCGACAGCTTATCGATCATTTTTTTAGAAACTACTGAATCAATAAATACTGAAATGATTTCAGCATCTTTTGCTTGTTTGATACTATCTTTCGTTAATTTTCCAGAAAAAAAGATAATTTTATCATTAGGGAACGCTTGTTGAAACACTTCTTTTTCCCATGGTTCTAGGGAAAAACAAGCTATATTCATATGGCACCTCTTTTTAATTCTTTAACAAAGTATGTATTTAGTTAGCCGTCAATTTAGGTGAAAATCCTAAGTAGCACCAATAGGAAATAGTAGTTCTCTTGATGATTTTCACATCTGTGCCTGTCACAATAGCTCAGCAAAATTGACCTCTTGGCTATCTAACTAAATACGTACTTAACAAATTGTATCTAACAAGGAACGTATTCAGTTGATTGCTAATATAAAATATAATAAAATATCAGACTATTTCTGAGTCAGTTAATACTTCTTAGGCTATACTTCTTGAGCTAATGTTCACTTTACCGTTAGCTTCATAGTTTGAGTAGTATAAATCCCATCAACTATTAAGCAACTTAACGGTTCATTAAACGTCCATTTAAACGATTCACCAGGAAAATATATCCCGCTTTTAACTTTGCCACATTTCTGCGATCCAACAATTAATGCTTTCTTATACTGTTGATTGGTGCGGACGTTTTTCCATTCAACAGTGTCTCCAACATTGATCGTCAGCTGATTCATTTGGAAACCGCCATCAATGAGTTCAACTATATGGAGGGAGTCATCCTCAAGCTGTTTTTCACTAGCTTTACTTTCTTCTACTTCTTCTTTCTTGCTTTCTGTATCTTTTTCTTTGTTTATATCAGCCACTATCGATGCAGTAATTTTTTCTGCTGTTTTTTTCTGTTTCTCAATTTTTTCTTTAGGAATAATCTCTATATTTGATGTCTTTTCCTTTTTGAAGGAACTACTAATACGGGCAATTAAAGAAGCAAAAGCAAATTTCATCTTATTCTTTAACCCGACTGCTTTATAAGATATTTTTCCTTCTTTTAATGCTGTCGTAAAATATTCTTTCTGATCTTCTGCATCCATTAATCCCTGAAAGGTTTCTTTAGTAGTGTATACATTTAACGTGGGCTCTTTTACTTCCGCCAGGACTACTTGCTTGAAAATATTTTTCTCTATAACCACACCAGCAATAATTTCCTCATCATCCGTTTGAGTAATATGGATATTTATTCTTTGGTCGCCGAGGAAAGAATTTAATGGCTCTGGAAGCTCTTGCCCCTGCATCTCTTGCCCTAGAGTCTCTATAAAAATGGAAAAATCAGGTTCTACAGATTCTTCAGCATGAACTAACGGCAATGCTAGGACTAATATACATAAGGTTATTAAGGATATTTTTTTCATGGTAGTTATCGTTATTTGTTTTTAGTTTGCTTATTGTAGGATATATATAATTGAGCACGTATTTATTAAGTTTTCTTTGTTATTTTATAACATAATAGATGTACAATACTTTTGAGAATCAGATCTTAACTGGTTCAGGCAGTGCTGCTAGTTGTTTATCTGCTTCTTTTAGTTCTTTGGTTATCTTCTTTCCTCCCGGTTGGCCAAGGGATACTAGGCCATTGCCTTTAGGGGTTACTTGGAATACTGGTAAATCAAGCAGCTGATGTTGTGATAGATTCCAAACATATCTTTCTAGCATCCCTACTCTTTCAAATGCTCTTTCATAGGTTGTTTCTTCTACAACTCCATGTTGAACAAGATAATCAATTGAAGGCATTTCAAGCTGTAGAAAATGCACATAATTTAATGGATGAACTGATCCTGTGGGTGTATATGCACGGGGAGATAATGGTTTCAGTTCTTCAGGTATTATAGAAACTAATTTTCCTCTTTTCACCGGTCTTGCTTCTTTTCCAAATTCCGCCTCTCTCTGAAAATCATACCCATACCATTGCCCACCTGTTTCTATATGTTGTACCAGATCATTTCCATCAGATTCTGGAATCCATAAAGGGTTCTGGATTATTGAACCTTCAAGCAGCCCAATTTTTGATTCTCTTCTTAACCAGAATTCCCTAAATGAAGGGCTTTCTATCATCCCCTTCCAAAATAGAGGATTAAATGGAGCCAGATAAAAGTTTACTTTAAACAAGACATCCATAGTGATACGATAAAGGGATGATTCTTTAAGCCTAGTTATTAATTCTCTTGTTTTTTCGCTAATATACTCTTCTGGATCAGGCATGGTTGATGGAGGGCATAGCGCAGTTTAATAATCTATTTATGGGACTTCACCGAGTAACTACTTAAGGATACTAAATTAACCAAAACCTTTAAATATAAGTGCCTATTTTAGAGTAGTAAACATCTATCACCTCTTTTTCCCCAGCAGATCATTTCGGTGATCTGCAGGGGTTTATAATCACTTTTTGGCTTTACAATCACTTTTAAGTTTTACGATGAAATTATTGCTTACTGCTTGTCAACGTGGTTCTGTAAATGCTCTTCAGCCAGCAGCTAAGGAATTATTACGCCGACGGCATATGGTAACCATTTATGCAACGGGAAATGATGCTGAAGCAGCTGGTTTTGGCGACCTTGATTATCAGCAGATTCACCCAGCTCCAGAAGATTATTCTAATTTAGTACGTGGATATGACTTGGTTGTTGTTGGGCAGTCAGGTTGTAATTCTCCAGATCATCTATTTCTAAAGGCAGCTAATATTCATAGAATCCCAACTATCATGGTGGGGAGTCAAAACAATGGATATGTAGAAAAATTGGGCATCAATCCTGAAGAATTTCCTATCGTATTAGCAGTTATGAGTGATGATTGTTTGCTTAGGTTAAAAAAAGAGATGGGAGATGTGTTGGGAGAAGAAGCAGCTCAGCGAACTAGGGTCGTGGGTTGGACTGCATTTGATGGCTATGCAAAGATGCGAGATGGGTTCAATGAACAAATGAGAGTTAAGTTCTTAAGAGAAATGGCTATAAATCCTGATAGACGCCTGCACGTCCATTTCACTCAGAATGTTCATCCTCAGGCGCCTTATATAACCAATAAAGGTCTTTCTTTTAATGAATGGGCGCAACGGTTCAATTATGAGATGGGTATAACCAGATTCACATTTGATGCTGCTGTTGATCTGGGATTGGAAGTCATTGTAAAACCACACCCTGGTGAAAAATTTCACAAAAATTATACTCGTGAATTAACAGATACCTATGGATCTAGATTTACATACCTGGAAGCAGATAGTTGTAATTCCCAACAATTAATTTTAGCGGCGTATTCTGTAACTGCCGGCAGAAGCACTTGTTTAACTGAAGCAACATTGCTTGATAGAAATACTGGTGGACTAATTCCAGATTTAGGAATAGAATGGGTAAGTTCATTCCCGCCGATGGACGTAGGCGCTATTCCATATACGCAAGAATGGCATGGAATACCTGCTGTATTGGAGCAAGTAACTTCACAAGATGAAAAGGTTGTAAGAAAACTTGCTGAAGATAGAAAGAAATTCTCCGTTGACGGCAATGCTTCGAAAAGATTAGCTGATATAGTAGAGAGTTTTAGGTAATACTCTCTTTTACTAAGCGGGAAAGCTGCGTCTTCATAGCTTTTGAGTAATCATTATTTCCAGTGATAGAACCTATAAACTAAATAAGTGATTATTGCTGGAAGTAGAATTGGAAGAATAAAAAAGATAAAGAGACCATTTTTAAAAAATGGAGGAAAATTATCATCCGCTATTGTATTTAAACAGCTAAGGTAATTTAGTGTACAAAATTTATCATTGAGAATATCTGAATGATATTCTACTGGAATGAATGGAATAAAATTTAATATAATAACTGAGACTATAAAAATAATAGGGAGCAATATTTTTTTATTCATAGTAATACTAAATCTATCTACCATTTAAACTTTTCCAGTCTGTTTAGCTTTTGGCAGTCAGTCATTTTAAAAATTAACCCTATTTCCTTGTTACCAGCCACATCAAACTCAAACCAGTCGATATTCCGATCAGAAGATATATCCACTTCTCTTCCAGCTGAATATCCTTGACCCTTCCTAAAAAGGTTTTCTCTTCAGGAAAGTACATCTGTAAATCGCTCATCTCCAAGGCATACTCTAAGTACAGCAAGGAATGAAACTTATTTTGTTCTTGCGCTTGAGAATAACGATAGTAAGAATAGCCTAGGATAGGAAATATCCCTTCAGCGCTATTTTCAGCTATAACCCTTTCGACTGCTTTCTGTTTGCTTTGTAGGAATTTATCTAAATCTTTTTCTTCCAATCCCATAGAGCTTAGGATAGCATTGGCTTCGGCTTTAGCTTGGGAAGCCATAATAAGGCATAATGCCGGCTCAGTTTCACTTAGTGCTTTTCTGGCGGAATCAATTTTTTCCCGTATACTTAGCAAGTTTGTTTCACCTAAATAAAGAGTTGCATACTGGTGGCGCTCTTCGCTTTCAGATATCTTTTCCATACAAGATTCTTTAATATTCTCGGGATTAAAGATGAATTTCTTTCCAGGCATATCTAAGAATTCCATCCAAGAGACTGCAGAAAAGTAACGCTCTTCAGCATATGCTAACGTGCTAAATACCGTATCCCTGCTTTCTGGTTTAGTGTAAAATTGTTCTATTTGTTTTTCTGCATCGCTGATTCTTTCTTTGACAATCATAGAAGCCTGCAGATCGCTGATTGTATTAATCGTTTCATTATTCAATCTATTCTTTAAAGCGTTTATTTTTAGCTCTATGATGTTAAACAGCCGTTGGTAGGCTCCAGGAGATAACTTTTTTTGTTTATAGAACTCTTCTTTTAAGTTGATGTTATTGCTGAAGCACATACTGGCAGCAGAATAGTAATCTTCTGATGCTGTCGCATTAAAAGCAGCTTTCTTCTTTTTCTCAATCTCTTCAGTTAAGTTGGATGGTACTATTATCCTTTCTTCCCTTAACTCTTTTTCTAATTGTTCTGTTCTGGAGCAAAGAAGCATCTGGAGCGACTGCATTATTTTAGAATATTCTTTATCTACTGTTATATTAAGCTCCTTATGGTTTAAGTCTACTCCTGAAAACTGAGATATAACCTCATCTAAATTGATGACCTCAATGATCTCTAAATTATTGATTGTATTTGGCTTATTTCTGCTACTTTCCGTATCGTTAAGGCTTTGATTTAATTTAGTCGGTAGAACAATGGAATTAGGCTGAATTAATGGATTAGAACTGTTAGTTGCTTCATTATTAGCAGTATTAGTTAAATTATCACCTACCATCTCCTTATTGTTGAGGGAATTATCTGCAGCTAGCTGTTCTTTAGTTCCTGAAGCTACTAATACTTTTTTTAATCCATTCTGGGAAGCAGCAATCAGTTTTTCTTTTACTCCGCCAACAGGTCCTATAATTCCACCAGAATTAATCGTTCCAGTAATGGTGATGGATTCATCATAATTTAAGTTTAAAACAGCAATAGTGGTCAAAGCTGAAATAGCTGCTCCTGCTGATGGCCCTCCCACGATATTAGATTTTGCCTTAATTGTATATATAAAATCGTACTTCTGACAGTCTAAGTTAAAATGAGTGCAGGCAATATCTTTTGCGAATCTCGTTGAAATTTGTGTGTCCAGTTTAGTCAAAGGAAAAGTTTCTAAGAAAATCCTACCAGTGCCTTCTTTTAACTCTAAAAAAAGATCGGCATCGCTGCCTTCATATGTTCCATTATTTTCTTGGACTGCCAGCAGCTTCAGGTGGTATTGCTTGCCTTCTTGCGCTAGAATTTGCGGTGATAATACCACGAGCAATGTAATCATTAACAGAAGCATTGTTCGTTTAAATTGTTTCATAGCTCACCACTTTTTCTAACTTTCATTAATATTTATTTCACCAATATTTACTTGCACTAATATTTAAGAATCAACAAGGCATTTATAATCATTTTGTTGCTTCAATGCTTACACTCTAGGCGTTTTACTTAAAATGATTACAAAACCTTTAGCAATAATCGGTCTCGATCCGGGAACTACTTCCGCTTATGCAATATTAACCTTAGATGGAAAAATAATAAACTGTAATTCAGGTAAGGAAATGCCTTTGTCCATCATTATCAAGGAAATTGTCGATCTATGCCGGCCAGTTTTAGTTGGTACGGACAAAGCAAAAATTCCTTCTTTTGTAGAAGAATTTTCTAGAATAGGTTTTCCACTGGTCTTGAGCGAACCGCAGTGAGCGTGACCAGTGGCGTAGTTTAATATTCTAATACTTTTTCTATTCCCTGAAGTTAACCTAAAACAAAAAAATACCCTCAGAGCCCTGTTCGTACAGAGCTGAGGGTCAAAGAAAACCATTCGAAAGTTATGATTAACTTCTTTTAATTAAACTTTACTATAGCTTTAGCTATAGTTCTCAAAAAATAAAACAAAAAAGGTGATTCTTATGAAAACTAATCCAACTAGATACAGCTCTGCAGTAGGTGAAGTGTGGATAATGCAAACACTCAAAGTAAAATATTGTCACAACATTTTTGATAAGCGTGCCATCCGTGAATACACAGATGCAGTGCTTACTGAAGCACTGCAACATTATGGAATACAATGGAGAAAGAAAACATTTGATAGCAACCACGTCCATATTAATCTTTGCATGGGTATTTACAGCAAGCCAGACATAGCGAAGAAACTCAAAGGCTTTACCGCACCTAAAATTCTGAAAGAATTTTGGTGGCTGAAAAGCTGGCTCTTTAGAGGAGGGGGGTTCTGGAACCCAGCTACGGATGGAAGAAGTGGTGATATGGACTTCTACGATAAGTACCTAGATCAGCAGAAGTACGCTCCAACTGCCCAGAAAACGTTGTTTGCTTTCTCTTAGGCGAGCGACCCGAGCCAGCAGGCGAGCATGCCACCGGTGTATAGTTCCCACCGGTGGTGGTCGCTCGCAATTGACAAACCGGCGCTGTAGTCATCTGTCCGAATGAGGATTTAAAAAAAGAGCAAAAAAGGAGCCTCATCGGAGAAGCAGCAATCTCTGAAACATTAGAAGATATCCACCAGCAAGATAGCCTAGCTTCAGCGTTATTTGCCTATAAGAAAATGAAGCCTAAACTAGATAAGATTAATCTATATCTTTCAGAAAATTATTTCGAGGAAGGCAATACACTAATCAAAGAGAAATTCAGGTCTATAGCTTTAAAGGAGGATCTTTCTTTTCCTTTGATCAAAGATATCGTTAGTTTATCTACTCCTGAACATAAAATAATAGAACAGGCTATCATTGATCAAAAAATTACTAAACGAGATTTCTTGCACCTATACCAACAATGTTCCTTCCTTAAAAAGGAAAATTTATGTTTAAGCAAAAGAATCAAGGAGCTAGAAGCTGCTGAAAGGTCGGCAAGAAAAAAAGCAGGCTTGTTTCAGAGAAGGTCATTAAACTTTAATCAGAGAATAGATGCTGTATTCAAATTTAAGGAAGAAAGAATTCAAGTATACGATAAAAATATTAAACAATTAAATAGCCTCATTGATTCCTTAAGAAAAAAAGAAGAGAAATTTAATAAAATTATAGCTCAAGCAGGCAATTCTCTGATCATAAAGAGGATATATTCTTTAAGTTTAAAAGAATTTGAAGAAAAAAAACAGTTATTAAATTTTCAAGAAAAAGACTATTTATTAGTAGAACATCCCGAACAATTTTCTGACCAGGTATTAGAGAAGTTAAAAATAATGGGTGTGATCATCGCTTCAACTAAACAAATTCCACAGGTAATTAAAAAGGATTTTAGCACAGTTCAATTAGAAAAGGAGGATCTGTTTATGGACGTTGAACATTTTGCTCTTCTTAAACCAGATATTTTAGACAGAAAAATGAAGCGGATAGATATTAAAGATATCCTTGAAGAGTATAAGGATGAGAGGTATTCTATAAAACTATGAAGCTTACTAATAGCCGACTAATAGTTCACAAATAGATTTAGTATTTGTTTACTAACCTATTCATTAATCACTTTAATATTCTTTATCTCTTTATACCACAAGTGTTTTTTTTCTTTGTTCTCTACGCCGACAACAATGATATCTTTCCCTACTGATTTTACTTCATATTTCTCACCGCGATAGTTGATAATATCCCCTTTCTTGAAGGAAATGCCGCGGAAAAGGACAGTTAACCTGTAAAGGTCTTTCTCTTTCTTTCTGCCTACTAAGCTGGCTGTTACAAGATTCTGGCCGCCAAATTTTTGCTGTAATTCTCTTCCTAATGATTTAGTAAACTGCCCATCGGCAAGGTAATAATCTATTCCATTAACAACTTCCTTTACCTTAGTAAGGGGGATATTATTTCTAGCAATGGACTCTTGTACATAGGAAACTATTTCGGGAGAAGCTTCTCTTAATTGCAAAATCGCTTCATAGTAACTATGGTGTTTCCCTTCAAGTGTTCTAACCATTATATAGGCTAATAGTAGAATAAATTTAAATGTTTGGTTTAGAAGTACGTATTTAGTTGGCCGTCATTATAGCTTAGCAGAATTGACCTCTTGGCCATCTAACTAAATACGTACGTTTAGAATAAGTAGTATGGTCTAATATAGATAGAACAGTAGAGATAGTATAGTACTAAAAAACATAATTAATGATCTAGATTGTTATGTTTTTTATACTTAGTAGCGACAAATTATTAGAATGAAATTAATGTTCGCTACTAAGCTTAGAAATCTTACACCTTACTTATTCGCTAACTTGAGGACTAACTTCTTTATCTTGACCATAACTACCTTGATCTCGGACATAAACATCAATACCCAAGTCTCTAACCAGCTTATATCCTCGCTCGTGAATATAATCTTTAGCAGCATTTAGTACAGTTATAGAGATCCTTTCATCGCGATCAGCCATTCCAGCACATTCAATATTCAAAGGCTTTATTGCATCCCTTACCTCACTCAATTTTACCCTATCAGTAGTTAATAAGCTACCGAGATGTTGGGCTAATTTCTGTTCTAATACTTTTTCTTCTAATAGCAATGGCATGTTCAGCAAGGAAAATTATTTTGTTTATATATTTTTTGATGATACACTGTAGGGATCTTTTTTAGGGTTTTGAATAGATTATTTCCTGTACCAATTATTCAACCATAATCTCTTGAAAAAAGTAAGGGTTAAGGTTGATAAGATAAATCCCACAGGTGGGATAAGAGCATTAAGCCAGGGATTAGGCGCGTTGATAAATTCTAGAAAAATGAAAACAATAAAATAGGTGATTACAGCAACAATGGTCTTCCTGGCTCTACTGGTTTCCCAGGCTTTATCAGCTTCCACACGTTGGTTTCTTTCTTTGATAAGCAGAACGTCTTCTTTCATTTTATGAACTCATTTTCCGGACTATTAAAAAGTTTTCCCGTAAAGTTTAAAATTAATACTAAAAAGGATTATTTTATGATCAGTAAAGAGATACGAGAAAATTTCGAAAAGCAACAATATCGTATGGTCGGGAACCATTCTGCCGTAAAAGTATGCAGCTGGACTAAGCAGATGATCCGCGGCAAGGGTGGCTGTTATAAGTTTAAATTTTATGGCATCAAAAGCAATCAGTGTATGCAGATGACTACATCAATGAGCTGTGCTAACCGCTGTGTATTCTGTTGGCGGGGATATAAGGCTCCAGTATTTAAAGAATGGAAAGGAGTAATAGATGACCCTGAAAAGATATTGCAGGAATCATTAGAGGCACATCAAAAATTATTGGTGGGGTTTAAAGGTTCGCCTAAAGCCAACAAGAAACTGTTCAAGGAATCTGAGGAAGTTCGGCATGTAGCACTATCATTAACTGGCGAGCCTATTACTTATCCCAGAATAAATGAACAGATTGATTTTTTTCACCAAAAAAAAATATCTACTTTTTTAGTCACTAATGCACAATACCCAGAACAGATTAAAAACTTAAAGCCCATTACCCAACTTTACTTAAGCTTAGATGCACCTACCCAAGAACTGCTTAAAAAAATAGACCTGCCGTTGTTTTCTGATTATTGGGAGCGGCTGCTTTTATCCTTGGATTATGCTGCCGAGAAAAGAGAGAGAACTTGTGTTAGGTTAACAGTAATTAAAGGGTTAAATGATTGCCTGCCAGATAAGTATGCTAAACTTATCAAACGCGGAGATTTTGATTTTATAGAAGTTAAAGCTTATATGCATGTGGGAGAATCACAGTTAAGATTAGATAAAAAACAGATGCCTCTCCATGAGGAGGTATTAGAATTTACTAAATCATTAGTTCCTTTTTTAGAAGAGTATGACATCGTTTCTGAACATATTGCCAGCAGAGTTGTTATGCTTGCTAAGAAACAATTTAAGAGAAACGGAAAGTGGCTTACTTGGATAGATTTTGAAAAATTCTTTGAATTAGTAGCATCTGGCCAGGGATTTACTTCTGATGATTATCTTAGAAGAACACCAGAAGTAGGCCTAAGCGGAAAAGGAACGCTAGATGTTGTTTCAGAAACATTAAAGAAGAAATTAACCCAAGAACCCCAGGATACAAATCCTCTAACTACTGTTTAAATAATTCTTCCTGATTTCTAAACATAGTAAGTAATTTAAACTCTTATCGTTTACTGATGATCATGAAAAAGATAGGATTGTTGTTAGCTCTGTTGATAGTTATTATCGGATGTACTTCTTCTGAGAATACCCCTGAACAAAATTCCTTGAAGATGCCTGTACAAAATTTGGAAAATATCTCTGATACAAAAGAGAGTTTAGATGCGAATGTAGATAATGCAGTAATAAATAAAGAAATGCCCGCTCCTGAACGGGAGCCAGTAAAGGAAGCTATTGTTAAAGAAGAATCACTAACACCTGAGAATTCTGTTTGTGTTAGAACATTCACACCAACATTCTCTTCAGGTTCACATTATACGGGGCCTTTGTTTGATGCACATTTTCACATGCCACTTTTTGTTGGATTTGGCGAGGTTAGCGGCCATGACGGAAGTACGGATCCTATTTTAGATAAAGATGTATCTTTAAAGGAGATAATATGTCTTTTGGATAAAGAGAACTCCAGAGGATTAATTGGATTTGTTCTTGGGTTGGAATATGTCCTAGATCCAGTTTTAGAAAAAACAAAATTAGTCAAAGAACAGTCGGATAAACTGCACCTTTTCTTAATGCAATTTAATTATGAACCAGATGCTCTAGAAAATATACAACGAAATAATCAAGGGTTATTTGAAGGATATGGAGAAATCGCTTTTTACCTACCCATGCTCAAAAATAGAAATCCTGATGACCAAGGGTTTCTTCAAATATATTCTATAGCTAAAAAAAATAACTTTATCATTATGATCCATCCTGATAGCGGAGATGAAACTCAAATAGAGAATGCAATAAGGGATAATCCTGATGTTCAGTTTTTATTACACGGACCGGAGATAGAATCAAAAATAGCTAATCTAATGAGTAAATATGACAATGTATATTATTCTATAGATGCTATTTTGATTCGGAAAACTGGGTCTCCCGGCGGGCTTATTTATACAACCAATAGTGTTGAGGAACTTACAGCTTATTTTAATAAAAATTATCATTTGATGATGAATGATGCAGTTAGAACATGGAAACCAATGATAGAAAAGTATCCGAATAGATTCATGTGGGGAACTGATAGATCATATAAATGGCACTTCAATGAACAAGTTAGTTTATTGTTAGAAGAATTTGGCCGGGATTTTATTGCCGACCTAGATCCAGCAGTTCAAGAGAATTTCGCTTATAAGAATGCGGAATCCCTATTGTCTTAATAGTTGAAAATACTTTCTTAAAAAGAGTGAAGTGAAATATTAGGACATCATAAAAATGCGTGAAACCGTCTCACCACGCACTAAAATTCTGAGAATTGCTTAACAATTCTGGGACGCTAGAAAAGTCGTTGCTTTTCTTTGCAAACTACGCCAAGCCCGTTAAGATGTGAAGGTACTTTTACGTCGAGAAAAGGAGAATTAAAGATTTTGTATAACATCGGAATTTAACGAAGTGCCGAGCCCTCGAAAATTTTGTCGAGGAAAACTTAGGCAACCCAAAGTTTTCACTCCTGACAAAATTTTCAGAGATGGCGAGGCATTTGGGGAAATTGGGGAAAACGCTTGGCGTTTTAGGCTATGCCGACCCAATTTCCCGTTAAATTCCTGTTAGTTACTTTTCCCCTACAAAGTGGGGGAAAATTTCGACCGAAAAGTTAAATTTAAGTTTCCAATCAATCCGACCGTAGGGAGACTATATTTTAGGGAATTCTCTCCATTCGAGCTCGAAGAGCCATAAAAGAAAAGTATCAAGGGCAAGAAAACACAAAACTAGAAGTAAATTATTAACTAATTAGTAGTAACAAAATAGAAAGATTTATAAATGCTGGAATCTATTCTATTACATATGGGAAGCGAAAGATCTACAGTTCACACTGTCAATAAGGAGACTTTAGTAGATAGACTTCAAAAGTTAAGTGCTGTAGGTAGAACTATGAATGCCCCTGTTGAAATATTCTTTGATGAAACAGTATGGGCAAAGGGTCATAGAAAATTTGAGATATTTGATGGTATTTACGAATATCAAGCCCCAGATGAAGTTTATGATAAATTGAGAGAGTTCGACAGAAAACCTCATTCTTATTTTGGGATCAGGGATGGTTTAATCAGTAAAGTAGAATCATATCAAGGAAATACATTAACCCCTCATGATTTACAGAGATTATTTGAAGAAGGAGATGCTCTCACATTAGGCGAGTTTAGACCATTAGGAACTTCTGATGATTTCTTTTCAACTATGAATGATAGGTATTATGGAGCACTTGGTCAAAGGGCTTTTACATGGGAAGGACAAGTACCAATTAAACTTCCTAATGAACCTTTAATCCAACGAGCTAATGCAATAAATTTATATCAAAGAATCGTCAATGGCGATTTTGGAGAAGAAGGGAAGGTAGTAGTACAAAAATGGGGATCCGGAGGATTACTTGACTCAATTACTGATTTCTTAGCTCAAATTCAAGAACTTGATGAAAAAAATGGAACTCAAGTTTATCAAAGAATGGATTATGTTGTTTCAGACATATCTGAAAAAAGTATTAGAGACAGCAGACAAAAAGCTGGTGAGAATGAAAAAGCTAAAGCTCATGTTGATAATGGAGTATTACGTTTTGAGGTTTTTGATGCTAACACAACACCTGCGACCTCTGATGTAGCGAACATTGAATCTAGTTATCTATATGACTCCATAAGTCAACCAATCATTGCGAAAGTAGATGGAGAATTTTATGAATTACATTTCAGAGGATATGTTGATGCTCGAAGAGGAAATGAATTTGAAATGAATGATTATTCAAGAGTTAATCCTGCTGAATTCAAACAATGGTTTGAAAGTAGAGATTTGGAAAAATTATCTCAAGTTCGTCCTCGAACCTTTCAACACATTGATTGGGAAGTTAAGTTAGTGAAGATAGATGATATTAGCAAATATCCTAATGGAAACGTCTTAAAAGAAATGACTACTGGAGTTGATAATGTAACTTTACCTACTGCACAGACGAGTATTGAAAGTATAGGATCGGCTGTAAGTGCGTTGAGATCACAAGGTTATGTTCAGGTGTTTGATGTAGGGATGACAGATTCAAAAGGAGTAAGACTAGATTCAGGTGAACTTCATAGATATAATGGATCCGTTTATACTATGGTAAATTTCCCAGTTATCCGGCAGGTATTGCAAGCAGAGGGATCTGAAGTAAAAGTCGAACATTTGACTGACTACCTTGAAGGAGTCTTAGGTGAAAGAGTTATTCCGTCATTAACACTTCCATATTGTGCACGAGATACTGAAACTTTTGATAAATATTTTCCATTTGAACTTATGAGAAAATCTAAATGGATTCAAAAGACTGCTGATAGGATCAAAAGACAAGAAGGATATTCAGATAGGGGGAGAGGAGAATTTTATTGGGCACTCCATGAAGCTGGATTAACTGATTGGTGTAGAAATACATGGCTTGATAGGGATCGAGATAATGAAGATTATGTTGCTGATTTTAGAGAAACCATTAGATTAGCAATTCATTACAGAGCCTTTGAAGGAGGTCCAAGTTGGATATTTGAAAAATCACCAAATGAAGCTATTGTTAGAAAAGTAGAAGCATTAGGATTTGAGAGAAAGCTTATCGATCATCTATTCGAACATCATAAAGAAGTAGCTGGTAAACTAGAATATCAACACCTATGTGTACAAAAAGGAAGTTAGTGTTTTCTTGCCCATTCCATTTTAGAGAGAATTCCCTTTTACTCATTATAGAAACTTAAATTTAATTGTAACTAACCTGTGTTATTGCTACCTCAAGAGAATGTAAAATCCAGCAGGATTAATTAAT
>CAZNUS010000028.1:0-8283 GCA_964576385.1 uncultured Methanosarcinales archaeon
TGCTGCGATTGGGATTTTTTACTTATGACAAACGCTACTGTTTTACTGGCTAAAGGGCTTGATGCAGATAATAACCATGTTGAAGTTAGAGGAACTCCCTTTTACAGATTAGGAAGAACTTGTACAGCTTATTCTATTCAGGCTGTACAAGAAGCAGATTTGCTGCAAGTTCCAGCTTACCTGCTTGGTGAAGGCAGAGTTGCTGCTGGTAGAGCAGCAGAAGCTTTTGGAAATATCAGATATGCTCTTCAAGAACCTGTCTGGAGCACATGGTATGATACTTTTGGGGAAACGGATACCCTTCTTGATGAGAAAGGAATTCTTGGCAACGGTGGACAATTGTATGTAGCCAGTTTCCAGAATGGCGGTTTGTTCGTCCATAATCATCAACGTATCCAGGATGCCATTTTTGGAAGAAATGGAGAGCGGATCACTACGGATGCTTTTCTTCAATTAAAGCAAGAAGAAGTAGATACAATATTAGATGCGGTACGTACATACGATGCACGAGCGCTTCACCAGATGGGTGTTCTTCCTAGTGATGCTGCATATGTTTTTAAGAATTATGAAGAGTTTGTGGATATCTCGGCAGAAAATGAGTTCACAAGGGACATGCCTAGTTATTTAGTTCTACGAACATCTGAAGCAGCCACCCGTAACCTATCTGGAGATCAAGCTATTGAAGTTCAGCGAGTGAATGAAGATTTGGCAATTGCCTTTGCCGGTCCCCGTCGCGCAGGCGCTGTGCTTGATGTCGCTCAAAAATTTGGTTGGACTACTTTTGGTTCTCATCATAGAGGGTATGGCGATCCTAATAGTGGCCGAGTGGTTTTTGTGGACCCTAGGATGAAGGGTGTTTTTAGTGTTAGCGCTGTAGGTTACGATGCCTGTGCCGTTGGTGTAACACTAGAAGCGATTGCTGAGCGCGCAAAAATTGTAAATCCACTAGAACTTACTGTTGTTAGTAGCGAACATTAATTTCAGTCTAATAATTTGTCGCTACTAAGTATAAAAAACATAACAATCTAGATCATTAATTATGTTTTTTAGTTGTTTAAGAAGTATACCTGCTTCAGTAGTAATCATTGTTTCACAAGACCAACCTGAAGATTGTTAACCGAACAGTTTAGTTATACAAAAACGACAAAAATTGTTTTTATGGAATTCTTAAAATATGAGTTTTCCACCAGTGTTAGGCGGTTTTTTTGACGAGTAGATGAACACCTTTAGGTTTTTTATTTCTTAACTGGGTCTAATACCCCATAGCTTGCTATGATCCTAGATTCCCCAGTTAAGATTAAAAAATCCCTACTAATTGAATACCCCGCAGCTGTTTCTGCTAGGAAACCCCAGAAATCGCAGTTTCTGATGTGCTGCGATTGGGATTTTTTACTTACACTTGGTGTCACTCATGACTTAGACTTTTCTATCTGTGCAGTATAATGCACAGGGATGTATTGTATTTCAAAGACACTGGATGAATCTTTTTCTACAGAAAAAAATCCCCCTTAACAGTCTAGTTTCATTAGGAAAAAGCTTTTATAGTACTACTCTTGAGTGCAGTCATGAGACCAGATGTTAGTGTGGTTATGCCGGTATATAATGGAGCGTTTTATCTGCAGCGCTCTGCTGATAGTGTTATTGCTCAATCTCAGCCAAATATAGAGCTTCTTATCATAGATGATGGTTCTAAAGATAAAACTAGGGAAATTGCTACAAAGATTCAGGCAGATTCCCAGCGTCAAGATTTGGAGATTCGATATTTGCGGCAGCCTCATCAGGGTGTATCTTGCGCCAGAAATGTTGGCATTCAAGAAGCTTCAGGCAGATATATTGCTTTTTTAGATCACGATGATGCCTTGCCGCCAAACAGTTTGGAACATCGTGTAATATACTTAGATGCGAATCCAGATATTCAGGCAGTTTTTGCTCAGCTGGCCTATTATGGCCAAAAGGGAGAATTCCAATGCGTTAGGGGATTTGTTCCTGGTAAACATGTCCAAACAAGATTCTTATTTGGCATTACTCCACCCGCTTATTTTGCCTCTTGTATGGTTGATGCTCAGGCCCTAAGAACTAATAGTATTTATTTTGATCCAGAACTTCAGAAGATTGAAGATCAAGATTTTTCCCTAAAGCTTGTAAAGAATCTGAACTTTGGTTTTATCAAAGAAGTAGTTTATCACTATCATTTGGATTCCCATGGGCTCTCAACTAGGGTACAAAAACGATTGTCTAGTTTCAGAGAAAATATACAATTCGTTTGGAACAATTCAGAAGGATTAATTGCTCCAGCAGCTGTTGTCCATAGGATTGCTGTGCAGTTGGCAAAATTATCTTGGGAGCTGGTTACTTCTAGAAAGCAGATAGGTTTTTCACAACCTCAGGCTACACGACAAGATGAAAATTATTAATCCTGCAATACCTGGGGATATCTCTTATTGAAAAAGAGAATGACAAAACATTCCATATCTAATAGAGAATGACAAAACCCACTATTTCTAATCATTAGCTTAATAAACTTAAAGATAATCAACTTATAAAAGTGCCGTCCTGTGTTGTGGCGTTAGGCAGGGATAAGCGCTTAAAAAGAGGTAAATTGGATAATTCGAATAGATTCAGTTCTGGAAAGAAGATAATCAAAGCAGATAACAATTTGCACGCTAATTTGTTGAAAAAAGAAGGTGCTGCCCTATATCTCAAACAGCTTGAAGATAAATTAGGATATTATAAGCAGGTTGTGATCGATTCTAATGATGCTATTATTATTCAAGATTTTAATGGTGTAATCAAAGCTTGGAATAAAGGAGCAGAAAAGATCTATGGATTTAATGAAAAAGAGATGCTGGGTAAAAATATCGTTAAGATTATCGCTTCTAAAGAAATAAGAGATGCCCGAAAAAATATATCTGCGGTCAAGCAGGGAAAGCCTAGTTTTAAAGTTCGACAGACTAGAATAAATAAAAATAAAGAGAAAATTTTTGTGAACATTACTTATTCTCCTATTTATGAAAATGAAGAGCTGATTGAAATCGCAACTACTGAAGAGGATGTTACCTCCTTAAAAGAGTCATTAGCAGAATTAAAGAAGTCGCTTGATGAATTGAAGTTAAAATATCAAGAGAAGGATGTTGATTTGGCCGCTTCGATAAAGCGAATCAGAGAAGAAAGTGAAAAAAGAAGAGAAGCGGAAACCAAAGTTTTTCATATGGAAAAGTTGGCAGCTTTAGGGAGATTGACTGGAATCTTAGGCCATGAATTAAGAAACCCGTTAAGTGTTATCAGAAATTCAACGTATTACCTTTCTACTCTAAACCTGAAAGATAAGGTCATCAAAAAATATATTCAGATTATGAATGAAGAAGCTATCAATGCTGAAAATGTAATAAATGGCATCTTTTTATTTTCAAGAACAAAAGAGATGTACAAGAAAACTCTTGATGTAAATAAAAAAATTAAAAGCATCATCAAAGAGCTTAGGTTGCACGATGGTATAAACGTAATTTTTAAGCTTAATAAAATTCCATCTATCGCTATGGGGGATATGCACCTGTCGCAAATAATAAAGAACATTATTTCTAATGCCGTAGAAGCCATGCCTCATGGCGGTGCTATCACTATCGAGGCTCGCAGGAAAAACAAAAACATAGAAATAAGTATTGCCGATACAGGAAATGGTATATTGAAAAAAAACATCCGGAAGTTGTTTACGCCATTGTATACTACTAAATATAAAGGCATGGGATTAGGATTAACGGTCTGCGTGCACATCTTAAGTTTGTATAATGGCACCATAGAAGCAGAGAGCGAACTTAAAAAAGGAGCTAAATTTACAATAAAAATACCCATTGGGAGAAAAAAAGGAGGCAGCATAAATGAAAAAAATAATCCTATTAATTGAAGATAAAAAAAATGTTCGGGAGTCATTAGTCCATATTCTTGAAGCCAAAGGATTTGATGTTGAACAAGCCGCTAATGGAAAAGAGGGGCTTAAAAAGTTAGAAAAAATAAATGCCCGTTTAGTCATCACGGATACCAGCATGCCTCCTGGTATTGATGGATATGAGATCTGCCGGCAGATAAAATTGGTTCAAAAATTAGATATTCCTGTCATCATCTACACCGCTACGTTTGAAGTGATCGATCCTTTAAAAGCAAAAAAAAGCGGAGCCGATGATTTTATCGTCAAGGGCACTGATCCCGAAGAGTTGTTTAAGGCTATAGATAAAGTCCTAAAGTCTAGAAATACCTAAAAAAATATTATAACCCCCTATAAATACCTGAAATGAACCAAGACAAAAAAAAAGATACTAGGCAACAGAATACTAGGCAACAGAATCTTAAAGAAGAGATAGAAAGATACAGATGGAGTTATAGTAAGATAAAAGAAGGGTATAACCTGCTGTATAGTGAACTCCAACAAAAAGAACAGAAGTTGGTCGATAGTGAGAAAAAGTATCGACTATTATTTGAAAATGTGCAGGAGGGCATATTACTGTTGAATGCTAAAACTGGAAAAATAGAGGATTCCAATCCTTATATTCAAACGCTGTTAGGATATTCTCCAAAAGAATTTGTAGGCAAACAGGTCTGGCAAATTAGTCCCTTAAAAAATATTATTCCCAACAAAGGAAGATTAGTTGAGCTGCAAAAGAAAAAAAATCTCCGTTATGAAAATTTGCCTTTAGAAACAAAATCGGGCAATAAAATTGAAGTGGAATTTATCTCCAGCATTTATGATGTTGGCGAGGGCAGTATTATACAGTGCAATATCCGAGATATCACTGAAAGAAAAATAGTCGAACGGGAATTACAAGAAAGCCAATCTCGTTTTAGAGGAATCTTTGAAAATTCCACTATAGGGATCTCTTTAGTTTCTTCGCAAGGTCGTTGGCTGAAGGTAAATCCTTCCTTATGTAAAATTACCGGCTATTCAGAAGAAGAGCTGCTCAGCAAGAGATTTAAGGATATAACCTATCCAGAAGATATGCAGAAGAGTATGGATGCCTCCCGTCTGTTATTGTCAGGCAAGGCTTCTTCTACTCATTTTGAAAAAAGATATTTCACTAAAGGTGGTAAAATTATCTGGGTGTCATTAAGTATTAGCTTAATTCTTGATATTCAGAAAAAGCCGTTATATTATGTTGTCTTAACAGAAGATATTACCGAAAAGAAAAAAAATGAGGAAGAGCTTAGCAACTATATGTATATGATAGAGCAATCTACGGAAGAAATTGCCTTCGCTGACCTTAAAGGAAATGTTTTGTTTACTAATGATGCTTGGGCTAAAAATCATGGTTATAAAAAAGAGGAGATAATCGGCAGGCATCTTTCCATGTTTCATACCAAAAAAGAGCTTGTTAAGGTTAAAGCTGATATTCATAATTTGTTTAAAACTGGAAGAACAACTGTTGAAATTATTCATAAACGAAAGGATGGCAGTACCTATATTGCTTTAATGAATAATTTTATTCTAACTGTTGATGGAAAGAGAAAGTATATCGTTGGCATGGCTAATGACATAACTCAGCGTAAGAAAGAAGAGCTTGATCTTAAGAAAAGAGAAGAGCTGATAAGGTCAATAAATGATCATTTGCCTAAGGCTATGCTTTATCAGATAATCAGGGATAAAAAAGGCACCAGGAGATTTACCTACGTCAGTAAAAATGTTCATCGCTTTTATGGATGTTCTCCTGAAGAAGCTATTAAAGATCCTAAATTAATATATGGAAAAGTAGCACGGGAAGACAGGGTAAGATTATTGAAAGAAGAAGAGAAGGCATTCCATAGGCTAACTACTTTTTCTATTGAGGTTATGATGTATTATCCTTCCGGAAAAATAAGATGGTCCCTATTTTCCGCCAGCCCCACAAGATTAAAAGATGGTACAACCCGCTGGGATGGAGTAGAAGTAGATATTACTGACAAGAAAAATATTGAAATTGAACTGCATCAGTATCGGGATCATCTAGAATACTTAGTCCAAGAAAGAACTTTAAAATTTAAAGAGAGTGAACATAAATTTCGCACCCTTGCTGAAAATTCAGGAGATATAATCACCCGCTTTGATAAAAATTATCGCATCATTTTTATAAATAAGGCGGTTGAAAAAGTATCCCCGCTGAGATCTTTTGAATATTTTGGAAAAAGTGTTTATGAATTACCATTTCCGCGGGCATTAGCTATGATCTGGGATGCTGCTATTAAAGAGGTATTCAAAACAGGCCAGCTTCAGCGCAGAGAATTTCAACTTCCTGATGGGATATGGATTGACTGGTTTATTTTTCCTGAATTTGCAAAAGGTAAGAAGGAAGTTACTACTGCCATCTCTTTTGGCCGTGATATCACTCAACTTAAAGAGATAGAACAAAAAATAACCAAAAATTTAAAAGAGTATCAAAACCTGATTGAAAATATCCCGGGGATGGTGTATAAGGCTTCTTCTGATTGGACTGTGTCGGTTCTCAGCAAGAACGCTAAAGAGGTTTCAGGGTATTCTTCAGATGAACTTGATATTGGCAAGATCAATTGGTTGAAGTTGATACATCGCTTAGACAAACAAAGAGTCATTCGAGAATGTATTTCTCTTCATAAAAAGCCTTCGTTCCTTATCCAGGAATATCGTATTACCCAAAAAAGCGGAAATATTGTGTGGGTAAGGGATATTAAACGATCTTTTTTTGAAAAAGGAAAATTATCCCACATTGAAGGTATCATCTTTAACATTGATGAGCATAAGAAATCTGAAGAGGAAGTGCAGAAAAAGACAATAGAATTACAGGAGAAGGTTCTTGAACTAGAGCGTTTTAGCAAGATTGCTGTTGGGCGGGAATTAAGAATGATAGAGCTGAAAGAAAAAATGAAGGATATGGAACGCAAACAGCAAGTATAACTAAAATAAAGAGTGAGTATTACTAATATAAAGAGTATGTATAACTAAAATAAAGAGTGAGTATAACTAAAAGAGACTATACCTAAATGGTGGATACATGGCAAGTTTACGATCAAAAGTAATTTTACCTTTATTTCTCTGTGTATTTTTAGTCTCCTTATTATTTTATTTTCTATCTGTTTCCTATATCTCTAACATAGTTCTTAAGGAATCGTACGTTGAAATTCTTACTAAAACGGAGAATATTGCTGACCTTATTCAGATAGAGTATACTTCTGTTGAAACCGCCGTTCATGATTTAGGTATCCATATGAGTCTTAATTTCGACTATGATTTAGCTTTAAAAAATAAAACCTATTTGCAGGAGAGAGTAGATTATCATTCCAGCCATAGCCAGGAATTACTCTCACAGATTAACCGCCAGGGTTCTGGCGCAATGGCGATATACTTAATTTATGATGTTGATGCTTTTCAGGGGGTGTATGAAATATGGCACGTTATTGATCCTACTGATCCTCAAATGATCCCGGTGGTTCATGCTAACGAGCTATTAGAAACATTTAATCCCACTAATCCGGATATGGGCTGGTATTATCTTCCTCAGCAATTACAAAAAGGCTTATGGACTCCTGTTTACCGAGATGCTATCACCAGAGTTCCTATGATTTCTTATGTTTTACCAGTATATGATTCAGAAGGCAGATTTATCGGTGTACCAGGAATTGACGTTAGTTTAGTGGGTATTACTAGCTTTATTTCCTCTTTCAATATCTCTCATAACGGCTATTCTTTCCTCCTAGATAAGAATAATCAGTTTATTGTTGCGCCTAAATCAAAATTAGATCAAACTTTGTTGAGTAGGCTGCTCCAAGAGAAAGAATTACATGAAAAAGGAGTGATTATTGATGGGTTAATAGTTGGATATGTACGATTGCCCAATGAACAGACGGTGGTAACGATCATATCAAAGGAAGATATGCTTCTGGAAATATCCCGGCTTAAGATGATGTTTGGTTTAATTATCATTTTTACCGGCATATTCTTTTTCCTTTTAGGCTACTTTGTACTTCAGTTTCCATTAAAGAGATTATCTACTTTGCAGATATTTGTCTCAGAAGTATCAGGGGGTAATTTAAATGCTAAAATACCTTTAGATAAGTCCAAAGATGAAATTGGAAAGTTAACGAACTCTTTTGAAATAATGAGGCAAAAAATGAAGCGCTTCAATCTGAAATTAGAGCAGAGAGTAAAAGCCAGGACTAGAGAATTAGAACTATCGCATAAAAAATTAATCTCGCAGGAAGAACAAGCTAAAAGATCACGTGATGCAGTTTTAAATGTGCTGGAGGATGTGGAAGAATCAAGAAAGAAGCTGAAAAAAGCTTACGATG
>CAZNUS010000028.1:8293-17899 GCA_964576385.1 uncultured Methanosarcinales archaeon
AAGAACACCGCTAACACCTATAGAATCGCAATTGCAGAGATTGATGAATAAAAAGATGTCGAAGGAGGAGCATAATGAATGTTTGGAGATGGTTATGCGCAATGCTATTCGCTTAGACAAGTTAATTAATGAGATTCTGGAAATTTCCCGTATAGAATCAGGACGTTTAACTTTACAACTAAAGAAAGGAGATCTTAACGAGAGAATTCTGGATGCGATTAAAGTAATGTCTTCTTTCGCTAAGAATAAACAAATAATTCTCAGATTTAGTCCATCTTCTAGCCCTATGCTCCTTAGTTATGATCACGATCGCATTCTTAGCGTACTGATCAACTTGATTGATAATGCTATTAAGTTCAGTAAAAAGGGCGTAGTTACTATTCAAGCGAAAAAAAATAAAGGAGTGATTATTGTCTCCGTAAAGGACAAGGGGATTGGTATACCGTATAAGGACTATGAGAATATATTTACTCCTTTTTTCCGCAGCGCTCACACGTATGTTTATAAGGGTACAGGTTTGGGATTATCTATCTGTAAAGGCATCGTTGAAGCGCATGGTGGGAAAATATGGTTCACCAGCAGGCTTCACCAAGGTTCAACTTTTTTCTTTACCCTTCCGGTGCATCCGCCAAAGAAGATATCAATCCCTCTCCCAGAAAAAAAGTTAGAAAATGGTGTTGCTAATCATTTAGAGGAGAAAAACAATATGGAATAGTCAGCTGAACTGGCAAAGTAAAAACAAAAGAAATAAATACTCTGAGGATTTAATAACCATAAAGAGGTAAATTGGAAAAGAAAAAATTTTTAATTTTAACAGTTGATGATGAAAAGGATATTCGTGATAGTGTAAGATCAGTTCTTGAAGATGCAGATTTTAAAGTGATTACTGCTGTAGATGGCAGGGACTGCTTAAAGAAACTAAAAATGATTACTCCTGATTTAATTCTATTGGATATCCTTATGCCGGGGTTAACGACTAGAGAAATACTAGAACAGATGCGTAAGAAGAAAATAAAGATTCCAATCATTTTTCTAACGGTAGTGCGTTTAGCAGAAGCAGCAAAAAAAGAGATCATTAAAGGGTATATGGCAGATTATATTGAAAAGCCTTTTGACAATGAAGACTTGGTAAGGAGAATTAATAAAGCTTTAAAATATAAGACTAAAACAAAACATTAACAATAACCATCTCTTACAACTAAATAAAAACAATCTATACAACTAAATAAAAACAATCTATACAACTAAATAACAACCATCTCTAAAACTAAAATAAATCTATAAAACTAGATTATTCCAATATTTCCATTCCAGAATCTCTAACTCACTAATGGCCAAATTACCTAACTCCACTAAATCCCTTAAGTCCTTTAAAGTATTGGATAGTAAGGTTACACTTCTGGTAGTTCCAGGTGAAAAATATCATCAGGCAATCCTTCATTTCTTAAAGAAAATAAGCTCTCGTAAAATCTGTTATGTAACGACCAATAAAGGGTACAGTGCTTTGGTAGAAGATTTCACCAAAAAAAAGCTGCATCTTAGCCATTTCTTTTTCTTAGACTGTGTTACTAAGACTATTCTAGAGCCTCGCAAGGAAAAGAATTGCTGGTATCTTTCTTCCCCCAGGGCTTTAACAGAGATAAGTTTAGCTATTACTAAACTGATGAATTTCAGCGAAATCATTTTTTTTGATTCCATCTCTCCACTGTTGATCTATAATAATCCAGAAGCCCTGCGTCAATTCGTCCATCATTTGGCTAATCAGACTCGTATGAACAGGGAGTTATATTTAGTGCTGGTTATTTCTGATAAGGATAAAAAAACTGATTTGTTTCGGCAGATTGAGCCTTTAGTAGATAAGGTATTAAACCTCTAACTTTACCCAATCTCTAACTTTACCCAATCTCTAACTTTACCAATGGGTAGCGTGAACATTAAATAGTAATTTGGATACTATTTTGAATCCTATTTCAAAATAAATAATTGAATAAAATTTCAAAACACATAAATACAGTTCTCTTTTCTAGAATATCATGAACAAAAAAACATTACCTGCAATAAGAAATATACCTGCAATAAAAACTCTGCAAGCCATAAAATATTTACAAGAAGGAAAATTCATTATTGTCGTTGATCATCCAGAACGAGAAAACGAAGCCGATTTAATAATGGCTGCAGAATATATCACTCCGCAAAAAGTAGCTTTTCTGATAAACAATTGCTCCGGCATTATTTGTGTTCCTATGACTCAAAAACGTCTGCAAGAACTTCAACTTTCACTGATGGTTAAACAGAATTCAGATAAATTCCAAACACCTTTTACCATCTCCGTCGATGCAAAACACATTAAAGAAGGAGGTGTGAGTGCTATCGATAGATCAATGACAATTAAAACCCTTGTGAACGGAAAAGCATATGACTTAGCTCGTCCTGGACACGTTTTTCCTCTCCAAGCTCAAGAAAACGGCCTTTTAGAAAGGCAAGGGCATACAGAGGCGAGTGTAGATCTTCTAAAAATGAGTAGGCTTAATCCCGTTGCCGTCATTTCTGAACTAATGAATAAAGATGGTACGATGATGCGCAATCAAGAACTAACTAATTTTTCTAAAGAGCATAATATCCCTGTTGTTTCTATTCAAGATATCATCCAGTATCGTAAAGAACATTGAAGATCGATAGACCAAAGATCTATTTGTATTTAGGGAATCCCGCCTTTCAAGTAAAGAAATTTCCTAGATGGTAATTTTAGACGGGATGTCAAATCTTATTTTCCTTCTTCCATTTCTCCAAATACTTCCTGTTCAGGATATACTACGATGCCTTTATCTGTAATTTGCATTGCTACAATCTTTTTCTGATGCTTTGCCCCTCTTAATTTCAGCACCTCGATAGCGCTTTCCCTAACATTGCCCCGCTTGATGGCATAAAGCACAACCACTCCATCTGCTAGGAACTCTTCAACACCAGAAGCGCTAAATACTTTCGGGATCTGTTCTGTTTCAGTTATCAAAAAAGAAGTTGCGCCAACTTTTCCAAAGAAATTAAACAGTTGTTCAATATAAACTCTATAAGAATCTTCTTTACTCACAAAAGCAGAAGCTATCGCAGAGAGAGAATCTAAAACAATCATATCTGGTTTAAAATTCTTTGGAAAAACAACCGGCTCTACATCAATCATTAATTCACCTTTAGCTTGCATCAACAAAGCATCAACACTTCTAGTTACTTCGAATGGATTAAGCTTAAGGATCATCAGCCGTTTTTTCTTGATCATTTCTGAAGCATTCCAGCCAAATTGCTGCATGTGCTTCATCAACTTTTCCTCGCTTTCCTCAAAGCTGAGATATATACATTTATCTCCTTTTAAGCAATGGTTGTACACTGTCTGCAGGCCAAATATTGTCTTTCCACTTCCTGCTCCGCCTGCTAAAAGCACAGAAGAGCCTCGTGGAATCCCTTTTTCTAATAAGGCATCAAACCCTTGAATTCCTGTAAAGATATATTCTGGAGTATCCTTCCTAGAACCTGAAGTACCGTCGTCAAATACTTTTTCTTTCCCTTTTTTTCCTGCAAATCTATTTTTTATATCCTCTCCGCTTACTGACGTTGATTCTTCTGTAATTGCTTGAGAGATTGCGGAGATATCAAATCCTTTTTTTGCATTTCCTTTTTCTTCTCTGATCTTCGACGGAAGCTCTTTAACTTTTTGTTTCTTAACTATGGCTTCTTTTTCCTTTATTGGTTTTAACTTTCCATAATCAATCTTGCTTTTAATGTTGGATGATAATTTTTTGAGCCTGGATGGTGATCTCCTAGGAAGCTTTGGTTCTATTCTCTTTTTTATTTTAGCTCTTTGCTTCTTTATCTCTTTGTAAATCAGCTTTTTCCGTTCTTTACTTACATGATCAATGTACTGCTTCTTTTCTTTAGTTAGCGTGTTAAGCAGTTCTCTTTTCTTTTGTTCAGCTTTTTGTAATAATCCCATGATCATTTAACCCCATAAGATTCCATAACTTTTTTGTATTTATAAAAGTCAGATGATTTAGCAAATGTACTTATTTCTTTCTCTGGCAGCTTTCCTAAAAGAGTATCTATTTTCTTTAAGACAACTCTTAAACTTCTACTATCCTTACCCGTAATCGCTCCGCCAAGCCCTTTGCGTTTAACCATAAATCTTTCTGCTTTCCCTTTGACTGTTGCGCGTAATAGCTTCAGCTCCTGTTTTAAGAGTAGCTTCTCATTCATTCCTACAAGCCGTTCTTTAGTGATATGCTCTAAATCATGCAGTCTTTGCTGATGCATGGACAGCTTATGGTCGATCTTCTTTTCTTCAACTTCTGCGCTTTCAACTTTTGCTTCCCAATGTGGGATGGCCTGTGATATTTTTGTAATAGTCTCTTGAAGAGGTCCTAACTTTTCCATATTTTTCTTTCTTCTCTTGCGCAATAGCCGGATATCCTTAGTTAACATACTTTGTTGTATTATTCCTGATTTATCTAAACTAATCTCTTCAGCAATCCTTCTTTTTTCCTGCTTGATCTGATGATCTAGGTGCTGATAATTTCTTCTATGTTTGGATATCAAGTTATCCATCCTAGATAATTTTCGTTTTCCTTGAAGCATTGCCTTCCTTTTCAATTTAAGAAGATATTTAGCCAACTCTTTTTTTACTTTTCCTTTATCTTGTTCAATTGTCTGCGCAACCTTACTCTTATTTGCTATTCTATCTTGTAGTATCTCTTCCTCTTTAGCAATTTTTCCAATAACTTTTTGCAAAAGCCGCTGTTCTGCAGTGAGGGATTGCCTTTTCTCTTTTTCTACATCGATATTGTGATCATAATCTTTCCAAATGCCCCTATTTTTAGCGATGCTTTTAAGAAGGTGATGCCTGCTCTCTTCTAGTTTTCCTAGCTTGTTTTGCTGTTGTTGGAATAAAGAGCAATGCTCCTGGTATTCTTTTTGCTGAGCAATCATTTTCTCGTTGATCTTACCGATACCTTTCTGCAGCAAACCTTTTTTGTTAAGGATTAATATTTCTTTTTTTGATTCTATGTTCTTTTCAGTATGGGCTATTCTTACAAGTTCAGCCTGCAAGCCAATTAAAGAATCATTAAGGCGGGAAAGCATTTCTTGATGCTTCCTTTGCCTGCCAAGCATATTCTTTTGAAGTTCTGTAATCTTCCCTTGTTTTTGTTGTAGTTCTAATTTGAGTTGCGACAATGAGGTGTGAAGGTTATGTAACGTATTCTCTTTCTGGGAGATTTCTTTTTCCTGCTGATGCAGTTTCTCTTGAAGATTCTCTTTTTTCTTTTGAAAATCAAGCACTTTATCCGGCTCTATTAAAGATAGTTGCTGTACTTTTTTGATTAAAGATTCAATTTTAGTCAACTCTTCTTCTTCCAGATGCTTCTCTCTCTGTAAAGAGCTCAGTTCTTGAGCCAGGCTTTTTTCTTGAAAGGAGTATAATTCTTTTTCTTGGAGCTTTTTCTCTAGTTGGAGAAGGTCGTTTTTGATGCCTTCCAGCCCTAACTTATCATCCTCTAAATCATTCCAGACTAGACTTTTTTTCTCTTCCAGTTGCTTAATTTTCTCATCAAGCAATTTTTTGTTTTGATCAGCTTCATCTATTTTCTGTTCGTAGCTATTTCTTAGTTTTTTTAGCTCTTTTTTTGCCTCTTCATGCAATGCTCTTTGCCTTTCTTTCTGCTCTTTGATGGTTAACAGGTCTTTTTTTATCTTTTGAGAAGTATATTTTTGTCCTTTTTTTCTATGCTCTAAAATCTCTAAAAGCGCTTCAAGCTTTTGTGCTTGTGATGTTAATAATTTTCCAACCTCTGTCCGCTTCAGCTTTAGACTGTCTAAATCCCTTAAACTGTTGTTTCTTCGTTCAACTTTTTCTATCAACTCTGCTTTCTTTAGTTTAAGTTTCCGCATCTCTTGTTTAATTATATAAATCTCCTGCTTCAGCTGGTTATTTTCCCGTGCTTCTGCCCCTTCTAGACCCTTAAAGCACTGCTCATATTGCTTCAGGACAATTATATCAGGGTTAAGCAGATCAGAGAGGTCTTCAGGAAGATCAAAACTGATAAGCGACTGGTCTAACGGTAAAGTGACGACTGCTTGGCGTAAAGCATTGAGCTGTAATTCTATAGAACTTTTTTCTTGATTCTCTAACGCAATTCTTCTTCTTAACTCCTCGTCTTTCTTTTTGATTAGAGGCAGTTCTGCCAGATCCCTTCTTAGCTGTGGTTCGATCTTTAGTTCTAGTGCTTGGATCAGCCGGCTTTTCTGTTTCTGTTCTGCAGCCATCTTTTGCTGTTCCTGAGCTAAAGCTTGTTCTGTTTCCTTTAACAGCTGCTCTTTTTGCCGTAATTGGACTTTATTTTTTCTTAATAGCTGATAATATTCATTCAAACGTTCAATTATTCTCTTTCTTTTCTCTACTAGATTTTTCTCTCTTATCAGTTTTTCCTCTAATTTAACTTTGCTCCTAAGCAGCTTTTCTTTGTGTTGTTTTTCTGACAGTTCTTTTTTCTCTTTCCACAGCCCTTCTTTAAGTTTATGTATTACTGCTTTATTAGTCTCTTGAAATACCCTAGAGTGATTATTATTATTATTATTATTATTATTCCTTTTCATTTTTTGCCTTTTTTTCTTTTGGATTTAAAATAATGCAATTTAGCAGAACCGGCTCTGCGTATTTCCACTTTGCCCTCTCCTTTAAGCTCAGCTAAGCTTTTAGAGACGGTAATGGTAGATACCTTTGCTAAAGTAGAAAGCTGTGTTATGGTTAGTCCACGTAATTCTTTCTTAAGAAAAAGAAGAACTTGTTCTTTCAGCTCATCACCGCTTTTTTTAGGCATACTCTCTTAAATCTTTATTTCTATCAACAATTATCGTATTAACTATTATTCTATTAACGATTAAGGTTATCCTTAAGTGGTACTGTTTAACACTACTTGTATGTTGTAGCAGTTATATTCTCTTAAAGTTTATAAATCTTTGCTGACGGTGTAATACTTCACTAATATGAAGCAACATCATCGTGATGGTCTTAAGGTTAATTTGGTCTAACTATATACTGGTAAGTTACATTTCAAAATCCTAACAAGAATAACAGTTCATGAATAAACGAGAAACTATCAATGATTTTGCCAAATTAACAACCAAGATGATGTTGCTCAACTTCAGGATAGTGAAGTAATACCTGACGGTGGCGCTGCCTACTAAACTTCTTAAAGAACACTCTCGCTATCCCTTAAAAATTACTTCTTCTTAAAACTTATATTTTTCCAGAAGTTGAGTGAGTATATCGCTGAGATAATCCCAAAAATAAATCCAAGGTTCAAACCTATATGCCATAATATTTCCATTATTTCTGAATCGTTCCAGTGGTATATGGACATAAATCCAACAGATAACATAAATGAGAAGAGATAAATAGTAGAAAATAAGATGCTGGTTTTGAATTTACCTTCTCCAGTAAACTTCAACAACGAGAAAATACTAAAAGATACTGCTATGCCCATAAGTATAAAAGCTGCCAGAGAAGATACCTGGGTAAGGAGAAGAAGTACATCAGCCATAGCCATATTCCTCTGCTAATTTTAATAAGCTAATTGATTGTTTGATAAGAACTACCGCCCCTATCATGATGATAAAATGACCGGCTGTTTCTAACTGCATCCCTAGTACGGCGCCTTCTCCCAAAACACTTCCTAATGTATGTACAGTTATTCCTAATAAAAATATAATTAGGGATGCTAGTCTATACTTGGTGAATACTTCTAAATCTTTATGAACTTTGTTATATTCTAAGAATGAAAGGACTATATATATTAAACCTAATAAGAATAATTCTCCCAATAAAATAATGCTTGTCTCTACCATCTCCTTGACCTTTAAATCCCTGACGGGCTCTTAATTTCTTATTTCTTTTAATCCCTTTTAAATTTATAACTCTTTCAAATTTATAAACTTTTCCTTCAAAGTGCGAATATTAATACTAAATATCTATCTTAAATAAAGATAACTATTATCTATTACTAAAATAAGAACATTTATAAAGAAAAAACTACTCCTGTTGTAGACGCATGGGAAAAAAGAAAAATAGTAGGGATATTGAACGGGCTATATTTCTTTTAATCAGAGATGCCTCCCCGCGCCCAATCTCTACGAGGGATATTTCTTTGCAGCTTAAAGTTGCTTGGCACACTGCTGATCGTTATTGTTTAAAATTACAGATGCAGAAAAAAATAGGCGCTTATACCATCGGAAAAGCTACCGCCTGGTACTTAGAAAAAAATGAGGATTAAAATGGAGACTAATATAGAAAATAAACAATTTGGAAAATAAACTAAACTGGATGCGGGACAAAAAGTCCCAGCTGAGAACGGTTGTTTCAGTACTCTTAGTACTAATCATTTTATCCCTGGTTATGGTATTAGCTGAAAATAATTCAGCGCCTACTGATTATTTTATACTGCCTGAGACTCCTTCAGTAGATTTAAACTTAACCGGGAATGGATCCTTTGTTGTTAATGGGACTTTTTCTGTTAATGAATCTTCATTTAATGGGAATGTAGACGATATTACTTTAGTGAATGATACTTCGGTCAATGATAGTTCAGGAGAAATTTCAGTAAATGAAAGTATTCCAGCAAATGAAAGTTTAGGAGATATCTCCATAAATGAAAGTCTGGAAAATATTTTATTACCAACCCCTGAACTGCCAGCAGATAATGGAAATAATATTTCTGAAAAAATAATTCCTGAAATCATTGCTGAAAATAACATTTCCCTTGTGGCAGTAAACAATTACTCTGAAAGTAGTTTAACAAGCAATCTCTCTCTAAATGGCAATCTTATCTCTTATAATCTTGAGCAAACCGGAGAGACGAGTATTCTCGTTCCTAATATGCTTATAGAAAATCTTTCTTTTACTTCTTTATCTGGACTGCCACGATTGTTGGAGCTAGGTCGACAGGAAACTTCAGTTGGGACATTTATCACTACTTTTGTGATCGATACTTCTTTGTCATCTTTTGTTGAAGGATCATTCACCAAAAGAGTAGAAGGAAAAAAATTGTACCGGTGCAGTAACTGGAATGATGTTTGTCTTACAGAGTGGGTAAAAGTGCAGGATTTATCTGGTGAGGAATACACTGAGTCCATTTCTGTAGGAACAATAGCTTATGGAGAGACGATTGCTCCACAGCCCTTAGAGACAAGTTCAAACTTAGGGACCAGTTCAGAATTAGAAATTCAATCAACTATTACTTCTACCAATGCTGATGGACTCGTTGCCTATGGTGATTTAAATACCGCTGAGCCTACCTATTATTTATGGAATTCCTCTGTTTCTGATTTTGGTTCGGCTTTAACCGATGCGCAAGCAATAGGAACTAACGGTACCGATGATATAACTTGGGTTATCACTAAAGGCAACCATGAACGTGATGAAATCATTGTCGGAACAGAAGATAAAGGTAACGATATAAACATTCAAATTAGAAATTCAACCGGGAGTTGGACTAATCTTCTCGAAGTTACTGCAACCATCTCTAATTCTGCTGAACGAGCTTTTGACATTTCTATTGAAGACGT
>CAZNUS010000028.1:17909-19365 GCA_964576385.1 uncultured Methanosarcinales archaeon
ATATCGTTTACGAAAATTCTACCGCTTCAGACAGCAAATTAGCATATCGTATCTGGAATGGAACTGCCTACTCCGCAGAACAAGACTTGACTACCAGTCTTGGAGCTGATCCATTTTTTTGGGTTTCTATGACTAAACGTAAGGGAACTGATGATATTATGCTTCTAGCTCATACTTCTACAACTAATGATCTGTATGCTGTCCCTTGGAATGGTACTAGTTTTGTCACCTCTAATTCATCAATTCTTTCTAATGCTACGGCATCTAACACTATTCGCCATTTCCATTTCTCATGGGAAGGGTTGAGCGGGGATGGATTAATAGCTTATGGAGCGGGAAATAATTTAAATTATCGTAATTATACTTCTTCTACAGGAACATGGAGTGCTGAAGGGCTTATCCTAGCTTTAGGAAATACCGCTAGTGGAGTGAGAACTTGTTCTGATTCCTTTTCAGATTATATCGGCATTATTGTACAAGATTCAGGAGCTGATGTCAACGCTAGAATGTGGGATGGTACCACTATATTAGCTAGTCCTCCAGCTCAAGATGGAGCTACAGAAGCTTCAGGTGCTAACAATGATAATATCGATTGTTCTTGGTTTAATTCCAGTACGGCTTTATTTGGTTTCATTGACGATGCTCAGTTATTAATGGATTATGTTACTTTTACTAAATCTAATACGTGGAGTGCCGATTTAACTGGTGCTTCAACAACCTCCAATTTTGCTGCCGATGATATTGAAGGGTTGCGCTTTACTGAGCATCCTACCACTTCTGAAATAATGATTATAGAACAAGATATTGGTGAAGATGTAAGAGCAATTCGCTGGAACGGCACAGCTTTTGTGATTCCTAGCAATTCTACATTGGAAATAAGCACTGAAGTTCTCAATGCAGCTCAAGAATCAGCTCAATTTGATTGGGATCGTTACGATCCAGTGCCAAGTGTAATCAATCTAACCGTTAATCAAAGTATTATTACTCCTAACATGAACCAAAATTTTAGCGTGAACGTTTCAGATAATGTTGCAATCAGCAAAGTTTTGGCCAATTTAACCTATCCCAATGGAACTCTAATAACCTTGATATTAAGTAACATTAGTACTTATATTTACAATGCTACCATACCAAATACTACTGCTACTGGAACTTATACCATTCGGATAATTGCTAATGATACAAGCGCACACCAAAATTATAATAGCACTACAACCACAACTTTTACTGTAGCAACTTCCCAAGATCAGACTAATCCTTCCATCCCAGATATCCTTCCGCAACAAAACACTACCTATAATGTTAGTGATGCAATAGTTATTGCTGCCAATGTAACCGATAACGTTGCAGTATCCAGAGTCTTCGCTAATATCTCCGAACCAAACGGCACAATTCTTCAGCTAGAATTAATTTTCCGTTCAACTAATCGTTACAACAATACTTTCACAGCTCCTGC
>CAZNUS010000029.1:0-492 GCA_964576385.1 uncultured Methanosarcinales archaeon
GTCACTAGCGTTCGTGAGTTGCTTTCAGCAACCACTGGTGGAAAATGAGATTTTACACCTAGCGAAATCATCGGCATAATGAAACAATGATTATTTTAGATGTTCTTTTACCCACTTCCCATACTTCTTATTAAACAATATGTCGACTTTAGCTATACAAGGAACTTCATAAGAATGCATCATTTCAACTTCTTTAACAATTATTGAATAATTTTTTTCTACTGTCTTTAAAATAAGACAAAACTCTTGCCCAGACTCCATCTTTTCTCTCCATCGATACATACTGCTGATAGGAAAAAAATTGGCGCAGGCAATCAGCTTTTTCTTCAGAAGATGCTGAGAGATATTTTTCGCTTCCTTTTGATTCTTTGTAGTTACATATATCAGTATTTCAGCCATTTATAGAATGAGGTTATGATAATATTTTAATGTTTCTGCAGAAATTCTTTGAGCAGCTGCCCACGGGTCATTTTTAGCGAATAATCAATATTT
>CAZNUS010000029.1:502-17804 GCA_964576385.1 uncultured Methanosarcinales archaeon
CAATATTTGTCAATTTTTTTCTTTTTATAAACACCATGAATTCTTCTTGTTTCTTATCATGCCATTGAGCAAATGATTTTGCGGTGGAACAAAGATGGTTAAGATCACAATGCCCTTCTCTTAACTCAGCTCCTTTATTTCTAGCAGGGTGCAACGGGCAAAGGAATGAATTATTCTCTGATATTAAATTTCTGCAGACACCAAAATTTAGGTCGTCAGGATCATACCTATCTCTAAATTTGATCATATCGCCTTGGCTCTTAGAGTTAAATTGTTGGAATTCCTTATTGTTAAACTCTATAGCTTCAGCTATTTTAGAATCATTAAAATGTCGTCCGCAGCAGCCCATACATCCTCCATTAAGCTGACATAAAGGTGAACTCGTAGCCATAGTTACTAGATTATTTAACACGTATTTCTTAAATTTATGTATTTGTCTTGGCGAGTAAGATTAGATTACAGATATAGGCCATTGCACTAATCACTCTAAAATTAAATATTTATTAAAGCTTAAAAAGGAGTATACTCTTTACCTATTTCTCTTGCGCTCTTAGCCTTGCATTTTCTACGAACCCCTCTGGCGACCATAATCCAGTAAGTAAAGTCCGATTAATTTTTTCCTTATCTTCACCTTCATAACGAATTCCTTCTCTTTCAAATTCAGATAAAGCCTTCTTGACTGCGGGAACACAATACATTAATTCTTTCAAAAGCTCTCTAGAAAGCGTTCCAGAACTACTTAGTGATCTTGTATGGCTGATAACCGCAGCTTGAGCATATGCTGGATTCAGTGCTACTTCGTCAACCAGCTCTATTTTCTTTCTGATAACAGCATCATCATACGGATTTCCTAGCGAACTATCTGACACAATCCCTATCGCATAACGTTCCGCCATAGCATGATAATTCTTTACTAAGGATGAAAGTTTAAATTCTCTATAAACATCTTCGAATATCCCATCTATCCCTAACTCTCTTTGTAGCCCTGGTGAATCTCTCAATTCATCAAACACAGCCTGCTCCATAAATAGAGCTACTGCTTCTTGTGTTGCTTCTGAAAGGGTTGAATTCCTTTTTAAGAAATCAGGGACATCGGATGCCCTACTAATAAAGTGATTTAAGGCATGACCTAAACTTTCATGAGCATATGCTCTCACCATTGCAATGACATTTAATCTAGTGTTACCCTGCTGATCAAAATATACCGTAGCCGGAATACTAAGACTCACTCGGTGAAGTTGGTTATGATATTGTGATCTCACTTCAGACGTGGTTCCAATTGAAACTGAGTCTTTGAATCCGGGAGATACCTTCTCACCAATACTACCCAAAACACTGTGGTATCGCATAGCTTCGCTCTGAAGAAAATCTTCAGCTCTCCTTACTAAATCCGAGTTGTCCATTGGAACTGGAACTCTACTATATCTTTTTTCTTCTGAATATAACTCTTCTAAAGCATGTATAACATCTCCTTTAGCAGCAACCAGTTCCTGTTTTAAGCTATCCACATCAGAACTAGATAGGCCATACAAAGAAAGAACTTCCTCCGAGGTTGGCCTGTAGCCTTGCAACCATTGTCCTAAATTAGTTGCTTCAACCACCACTCTTAATTTCATCTCGGTCTCATACAATTCATCCCTTGATGCTGGATTTTCTATATGATCTAGTTGATCTGCTAACTTTGCTAAGGACTCATACGTTGCTTTAACTCTTTCAAAAGGAAAAAACCCATGATTTGCATAAAATGAAGTAAGAGAATCTACTTCCCTCAGTAATTCATTACCTTCAAACAATATCTTTTGTTCCATACGAGTATAGAGACGATAGTTATTTATAAATCTTTTGGTTAATCACTACTTAATAGTTGCAATTAATTCGGAGTATGCAGACAATTTAAGTTAAACAAAATTGCTGAACTGCCCTAACACACATTTTATTAAGTATGACAAAATATCTTTATCTATGATTAAGCATGTTTGGTTCGATCTTGAGGGAACACTCACAATTAGGTCTGATGAATTTAATGATGCCCATAATCAGCTTCGTTATGAAACCTATGCAGAAGTTGTTGGCAAACCCTTGACAGAAAAGCTAAAACAAGATTTTGAAAACCTATATGCTAAGCATGGAAGTAACTCCACAGTTTTTCGTTCTCTTGGCTGTGCCTCTGATTTCTGGCAAAAACGTTTCAATACAATAGACAAAACAAAATATTACAAATCGGTAAAAACCATCTATACAACATTAAAAAAACTAAAAGACAAAGTGCCAATTTCCATATTTACAAATCTCAAACCTGACGAAGTTGAGAGTACGCTCAAAATTATTAACGTTGACAAGTCATGGTTTAAGTTCATTATTTCAGGAGATGATATAAAAGAAAGAAAACCAGCACTAGACGGTTTTTACTTAATGATAAAGAAATCGGGTTTGCCTCCAAAAGAAATTCTTTATGTTGGTGATAGAGTAAATGTTGACGTTCTTCCTGCCAAGCAAGTTGGCATGAAAACTTGTCTAGTTTGGGATAAATCCGACGAAGCTGATTATTCGTTTGAAAAATTTGAAGATATTTTGTCATTATTCTGATACGGGCAGTTCAGCAACTTGCTCCACTTCGTTCCGCACCACGCTGCGCTCTCGTTCCACTTCGCTACACTCGGGTCGTTTAACAAAGGACCCTAACGTTAAGTAAACCATCTTAGTTATGCAGAGAGCAAGGATATCAGCACCTTAACAATTATAGATTCTCAGCGTACAGAAGGTGATTTACCAGCACTATCATTAACGCCTAAAGAAACCTAGTATTTTAGATTATCAGTCATTTCTTAAGATTTTTACATCTCTTCAGGAGCTTTAATCCCCATTAAGTTAAGCCCGTTAGCTAATACCTGTTTGGTGCAGCTAACTAATAACAGCCTGGCTTTCATAGTGGATTTTTGGTCAGATATTACAGGGCATTTATGATAGAACTCATTAAAGGCCTGCCCTAACGAGATAAGGTATGATGCTAAAATATGAGGCTTATAATGTTGCAATACTTTTACTAATACTTCAGGAAATTGGTACAACAACTTGATAACTGCAAGCTCTTGTTCAGTGAAATGGTTGAAATTGATATTAGGACTTATTCCTGCATCAGTTTCTTTTTCTGCTTTTCTTAAGATAGAGCAAGCTCTGGCATGGGTGTACTGCAAATAAGGAGCAGTTTCTCCCTCAAAAGAAAGCATTTTTTCCCAATTAAAATCAATATTACGAATCCTATCATTGCTTAAATCTGCAAAAATGATTGCACCAACGCCTACTAATCTAGCTACTTCTTGTTTATTCTGAAGTGTAGGATTTTTTTCTTCAATGATTTTTTCGGCTAATTCAATAGCTTTATCCAATACCTCTTCCAAAAAAATAACCTGCCCTTTTCTGGTAGACATTTTTCCTTCTGGAAACCTAAATAAGCCGAAATCGACATGAACAAATTTTTCTTCAGGATATCCCATCATTTTTAATACCAAAAAAAGCTGTTGGAAATGCATCTTCTGCTCAGAGCCGACGACATAAATTATTTTTTCCGGCTTATATTTCTGCAGGCGGTAAAATACTGCAGCCAAGTCACGGGTGTGATAGGTAGTAGCACCATCAGATTTGCGCAGCAAAAGAGGAGGAAAATTTTTACTCTTTAGATTCACTACTAAAGCATTATCGGAGATTTCCGTTTCAATTTTTTCTTTTACTTTACCGATAGCTTGGTTTAATTGGTTATTATAGAAAGCTTCCCCGGAATAAGAATCAAAGCCTACCTCTAGAATATGATAAATATGTTGGAATTCTTCCAAACTTAACTCTCGAAACATATCCCATAACTTTAAGGATTCCTTGTCTCCGTCTTCTAATTTTTTAAATTCTTTTCTTGCTTCTTCATTGAGGGAATCATCTTTTTCTGCTTCTTCATGAAATTGAACGTATAATTTTAAGAGATATTTTATGGGATCTTTCTCTAACTCTTGTTCTTTACCCCACATCCTATAAGCAACAATAAGCTTGCCAAATTGCGTTCCCCAGTCTCCCAGATGATTGACGCTGATGGCCTTATATCCTAAAAAGTGGTGGATCTTATATAAACAGTTTCCTATGACCGTAGAACGCAGATGGCCAATGCCAAAAGGCTTAGCGATATTTGGGGAAGAGAAATCTATGACTATTTTTTTACCTTTCCCGATATCTCTTTTTCCGTAAAATTTTCCTTGTTGATAAATCCCTTTTAAGGTCTGCTCGGCAATTGCAGAGGGGTTTAAGAAAAAATTAAGATAGCCGCCAATAACCTCCGCTTTAAGAAAAGCCCTAGGCAATTTTACCTTCTGTTTTAGCTTTTCTGCTTCTTCTTTAGCATTTTTTCCTAGCTTAAAGCAAGGGAAAGCATAATCTCCAAATGTAGAGTCTGGAGGAATAGAAATAAGATGAGCTAGCTGCTCTTCAGGGATCTTAGTTTCCAAGCTGAGCAGTTCAATTAATTCTTCACGAAAATCCATAGAATTAAAGATAACTGATGTGAATTTATTAAGCTTTTGCAGACAAGTCCTAAAATGATCATAAAAAAGGTTTTAGAACCTGTGAAAAGTCTCTGCATGATACTACTCATAAGGATGGACTGAAACTTCCTTAACTCTGTCATCAGGATGGGTAGTATTATACTGTTTCCATACAGCTAAGAATCTGCTTTCAACCATTGGACTATCCTGGCCTAATCGTATGACCATACTAAGAGCTAATTGCATATCTTCCTTGGTCATTTGGTAAAACTGCTTGCAAGATGCAGAAGGTAAATAGGGATGCGCTGTTGAGGCTTCTTGCGTGCAAACCTCTGCTAATTCACCAAGCCGAAAATTATATTCTAACCTATAGATCAAATGATGAGCAGCAAGTATTCTTTCATTTGTGTCAAGTTGAGAAATCGCTGTATGATATATATTACGTAGCTCTGTAACTAGCGTTGTTTTTTCTATTTCTTGCACCGATTCTTTTCTTAAAACGGAATTCATTTTTCTAAATGAACAGAGTACATTATAAATAATTTATGGACATATTTTTAACGATATCACGAATATCATCAAAACTAGAAACAATTGCGTAAGGACTACCTTTCTCTAATCGCTTTCGGTCATGAAAGCCAAAATCAACAGCAATAGTCTTCACCTGAACTTTATTTGCTTCTAGAATATCACCTAATGTATCTGTTACAAATAAGCACTCTTCTGCGGAAAATCCATATTTCTTAAATATCATATTAAACCCTTCTTCTTTGTTTCTACAGATCTCGGCACCAAATACTTCTTTAAAATTTGAATTTAGATCATTGTTCTTCAAATAACCAGAAATATTTTTTGTTCCGCTAGAGGTGAGAACAAACAGGCTAAATTGTTTACTAAACTGAGTGATTATTGTTTTGATCTTCATCTCCATTTTTAAACTTAAATGGATTGGATAAACAAAATCCCCGTAGTCAGACCAATTAATATTCTGCAACGGCTTAAAATGACTGCCTGGGAAATTTCCATCGTGTATAGCTTGATAGTCCTCCCTACAAAGATCAATCCCACTAAATTCCTTTATTTTACATCGATGCAGCTCAAAAGTATCTTGAAGAACCCCATCATAATCAAAAATAATTGCTTTGATCATAGTCATCGAATAAATAGATGCTTTTTATTGCTTATGCATTAAGTGTTCTATTCTACACTCTAGAAATATATTTAAACAGCTTTAACGCAATCTTTATTTTTGATGGCAATGAGTTTACAACAATGGGCGATATTTCAACAATTCTGGAGATTTTATATCCCTAAAGTTAAGAAAGAAAAGTTCTGGCAGGCACAATATAATCATCAATTCACAAATAGTATATTTACAGATAGTATATTTAAAGATAGTATATCCACTAATAGTGCATCCATATGTGATAGAGTATTGCAAACAAGAACTATTTTAATCTTAGATATACCGTATAAGGGGGGAGCTTAATGGATATCATTTCCATGCAGGATTTTTCTAAGGAAGATATCCTTGCAGTGTTAGACACTGCAGAAGAAATAAAAAAGGCTATTCATGATCCAGAATTTAATCACAATTACTTTAAATCTAAATATGGACGGGTAGTAGAAAAATTACTGGAAGGAATCAAAGTTGCAACATTATTTCTGGAAAACAGCACTAGGACTAACCATTCCTTTCGGGCAGCTGTAATCAAAGCAGGGGGTAATTTTGATGGTTTTCCTTCCGATGAATATACTTCATTAAAAAAAGGGGAAACGTGGGCAGATACCGCAGCAATGTTTTCTGGGTATGGATATGATGCATTAGTCATCAGAAGCATAACTGAAGGCCTGCCTCGTTGGACTAAAGAATATCTTATCCAAAGCCATCAACAAATAAAAAGGCAACATCACTCTTTAGGTTTGCCGTTTAATTATCGCATTCCGATCATCATCAATGGCGGGGATGGAAAAAATCAGCATCCTACTCAATGTTTTTTAGATTTATTCACTATCAGAGAGATTGCACGCTCGCACCATAAAGATTTAGACGGGCTGCATCTGGCTTTACTTAATGATCTGGCGCACGGCAGGACAAATGCTTCTTTAATGTCAGTTGCGCATTTATTTAATTTTAAACTTCACTTTGCTTACCCTCCAAGATTTGGGCCGCAGAAGCATCGTTTAGATAGCTTAATCAGAAATGGTGTAGAACTCTTTGATCATAAAGAAGATTTCTTAGCAGCAATGAAGGAGTCTTTTATTGCCTACCATTCACGCCCGCAAAAAGAAAGGGTAGGAAAAGGAGAAGATTTTATCGCCATTAAAAGAATTGGACAAATAAATAAAGAGATGTACAATTTTTTGGGACAATATGCCCCTTATCTGATGCATCCTTTACCGATAGATACTGAAACATTTGAAGAGATTTCTTTAGATATGCGCGATCATCCTAAAAATATAACAAAACTGCAGTCAGCGAATGGAATCTATGTTAGAATTGCCCTATTAGCTATTAACTTAGGAAGGATGGGAAACTCTCCCTTGCTTAACAAGAAAGAACCAGATTATCTTAAGGTAAATGTAGAACAAGCACCGCTGCCGGATAAAGGAAAGATACTACAAAACCCCCGGTCAGGGTATATTGAAAAAGAAGGAATTGTCCTCGATCATCTTCCTGCGGGAATGGGTAGAAGATTAGCAGGTATATTAGGATTCGAAAAAGGCCATCTTCCTAAAGTGATCTCTGATTTCTTGCCTTCAAAAAGTGGATTTAAGGATATCATTAAAATCCATCAAGCATACCAGCTTTCTGAGCAACAGCTAGAAGTGATGGCTCTTGTTGCTCCTCATGCCGTCGTCAGTTCTGTTGAAGAAGGAAAGGTTATACGAAAAATAAAACCAAGCTGCGGTAATATTATCGAAGGAAGAATAAACTGTGGAAATGAAGCTTGTATTACTCATTTAAAAAAAGAAGGAGTAATTCCCAAACATAAAATAGAAAACGTCAATGGAAAAATAGTATTAGAATGCTGTTTTTGCGAACAGAATGACAGCGTAGAAAATATAAATTCGGAGAATAGGTTTAGGTATATTAATAGTTAAATACAATAAAATTTCCATTTCTTAGATGAATACAAAAGGAGGAGTTCTAATCTTCTAGACATTTAGCCTTTTACTTCGTAAAAGAATCTATATTTTCGATAGAGGGAAAGTTATTGATAATACAAAATAAAAAAAGAAAATCTAATATGATCCTGGTCCCATTCCAAAAGATGGGAAGTGTCCAGCTTCAATTGCTTCATCTGTTACTCTTACTCCAACATAATCCTCGCCAAGCAATCCTTCAGCTCTCTGAAGTAATGCAGCAGCTCTCTCAGCTTTACTACATATGCCTACTAACCCAGCATAGTCTCCTTGTGCAAAGAGAAAACTGCGCGCTTCTTCATTAAGAGGTAAACTGGTTGGTCCACCCATTCCATGCCAACTACTTTCTGTGAAGATTTTTTCGGGTGCTATCAAGCGCACTTCTAAGCCCTTTTGTATCTTCATTCCTGTCATTTTTGTTTCTCCCTGTTTATAGCTCAGACGGCGTTTTAATTATGAAACTATAATAGCAGTCATAACTATTAATAATTAACGGTATAAAATTCAAATAATAACCTAAAAATATATAAATAATTGAATATTATACAATAAAATGAAAGATATTAGACCTAGGCTGATTAAGTTATTCAAAGAAAATTACTGTACGCCACAAATAGTTAAGTTAGCAACAAAGCTCAAAGAACCATCCACTACACTACATTATAACATTAAGAAATTAGAGAAAGAAGGAGCAATTAAGACGTACAAAGCCGTTTTTGATTACAAGAAGATAGATCAGGGATTTTGTACATTTGTTTTAATTAATCTTTCCCCTGATGAATATGGAAATCCTGAGAAGATTGGGAAAGAACTATCAAAATATCCTGAGATCGAAAGTGTTGACATTTGTACAGGAGATTTTGAGATAATTCTCAAAGTGCGAGTTAAAGATCAGGATGAATATTATAATCTTGTAAAAAATGTTATTTCAAGAAAGGGTGTTATTAAAATAAGATCATTGACCTCCTTGAAACAGTTAAAGACAGAATTTGTTGAACTATGAGCTTACCTCCACCTAATCAGCTTTTTCTCTTACTTTATGTTCTTAATGTGTCGCTAAAGCTCTTTATATGAAACGGAATTCTCCCTTAAAGTATAGTCCCCCTCTGGTCGAATTGATAGGAAATGACAATTTTACTTTGCGGACGCAATTTTCCCCACTTTGTAGGGGAAAAGGATTTAACAGGAACGTTAGAATTTTTGTTTGAAAAGTAGTGTTTTTTAAAATAAGAACTAGCCATTATATTGTCATCGATTGCTTTTTCTTGCTTAACGTAAAAATGCTTATTTTTCCACCACAAAATCCATGAATCAATCTATTTGTGTCTTCAAGCAAAACGTTCACTTTTTTTTGATTGAGAGGCGGTAGTATATCAAGGTGTATCAATACCGATGTAGTTTTAGGAGTAGGCAATGTGCGAGCATCTTTCCAGAAATCTAGTTTTGTGCCTAATACCCCTTTACTATCAGCATAATAAAATTCTTTTTCCGGAAGCCGTTGAAGAAAACCTTTCCGTTCCTTGCCTGTTGAGATAGAGAATAAAATGTTACCCTTAATCTTATTAAAATCATCTGAACCCATCGGTACAAGATGCTTAAGGGAGATATAATTTAACAGGTTAATTATCGTATTATCTGCGGCTATTTTTTTTCTGCCTAACACTTTATGAAGTAATGACTCCAGAGAAGTGTGGTAATGTTTTGCTTTGCTTCCAAATTCTTCTCCAGCAACAGCCCAAGGAGAAATAAGATGATGGTTCTTTATAGTTTCAGGATGAAACGACAGATGGATTAATCGTTCTACTTCTTTCAGGAGATGCTGTGATTGCTTCAAGCCAAGATTATTATTTATGTTTTCTACTAAAAGAAAAACTATCTTTAAAGAAGGAAGTTTTCTAAATACTTCAGGGGAAACAGTTATTTTCATAGTTACCTTACTTTGTGTAATATTTTTCGAACTAATTTTTGCAATGGCCCTTTCCTCATCTTGGAATTGGGGATCTTGTAATACTCATTCAGACGATCTAAGTCATAAAGGATGTTTTGTAATAATTTCACTTTTTTTCTTTCATAATGTATCCTGGCAAGGATTATTATGAGATATAACCCAAATATTCCGCCGACAACTACACTTAATGACTTCAGGAGAGGCTTGATAATATCAGCAAAAGAAGCAACTACTTCATTAGTTACTTCGCTGGTTAATTCTGTTTGTAATAACTGCACTTCGCTGGCAGGAAGCTGTTCTGGCAGTTCTTGCGATAAAGAGATATTATCTTCCGCTAGAGAAAGGCTAGACAGCAATATTATTAAATAGGCTACTGTTAAAAGAAATAGAACCTGCTTTTTGATCTTACTACATATCTTTTTCATCTTGTCCTCTTTTTTAGTTACTAATGCCGCTTAGACGGCTGTAATAGTATACTTAGGTTAATTTAAGGTTTTGTAGTGAAAGTAAACACTCTGAGTTTTTATAGTTTTGTATTTACTTAAGAAAATTTTATAAAGCAAATAGGGAAAGTCTAATCTTGCAGCCCCGTCGTCTAGCGGACTAGGATAGTGCCCTTTGGCCTGTTGCCTAGTGAGCTTTACTGGCTCCCTGTATTTACAGGAAGACAGGCATTGACCACGGTTCGAATCCGTGCGGGGCTACTATTTTTCTTATTTGTTTATTCAAATATTTTCTTAGTAGCCCCGCATAGAGTTATTATCAATGGAAAAATACTTAAGAGCAAGAATTATCTATATCAATTATGTTCAATCTAAAAGAGGAAAATGGAACATAAAGAAAGAATTAACTAGGATGCTGTCAGCAAATCTATGCTAAAGAGCTAGACCAATGCATGTTTTTTTCTAAACAATTATAAACCAATCCATACTATCATAACCCATGGATCAACCTTACATTGAACTTAATGCTTTTGTCAAAGTTATCCATCTCGCTACCACTGGTGGACGGGCTAAACTGCTTATCCGCTCTGGTGCAATCAAAGTTAACGGAGAAGTAGAAACTAGGAATGGAAAGAAATTGATTGCCGGCGATATCGTTGAGCACCAAGAAAAGAAATGGGTTGTAGAAGAGAAGTATGTACGATAGGATATCTACCTTTGGCTTGGAAAATTTTTGATATATACTCCTAATACTGTCTCTAAGAAACTAACGGAAGTATTCCAAACTCTTATTAATTCTTCCGGTTGTCTGTAAAGGGCATCTAATTTTTCGGGGTGATGGTACAATTCTTGGATTACTCTCAACGGTTCTATGTCTACTGACGGAAAAACTTGGGTAATCCTGTCCAATGCAGAAAACCTATTTTTTCTTAATTTTCCGTCAGCCATAAATAATACTTGTTTTGAACCTCTACTTACCGCATCTAATGACTTTCCAAATCTTTTGAGAAATTGTTCATAATCTTCTTTTTGATCATATTCTGCAAATAATAATCCCTGCCGACATTTTCGTAAATTGAAGGTAAGCGGACCTTGTTCTGGATGCCAAGGCATTTTGAATTTGAACTGATCAGTATAATCCGGCCCAACTATGACTTTTCTTTCGTCTCTAAAATAATCAGCAAAGGAAGGATTATAGGGATTAAATCTTCCATCCCTTATAGTAGCCATATCGCTTACGGTAACCTGAAACGGAACATCATTGCCTCTCAATGCCGCAGATAAAACCTTTGCACATGAAGCTAGATGCTCTTTATCTATCACGACACCTTCAGGAAAAAGCATAACCGCATCAATATCACTCCTTCCGACATCAATTTCTTTACGGACATAAGAACCATAAATCATTAAGCTTAGACCATCGATATCTAAATCCTTCAATCCCTTGGTTAATTTATCTAAGAAATCAGCGTAGTCCTCTCTTCTAGGCCTTTCTCGATTATATCCTAATAGCATTAGATACTTGTTTTTCAAATAATATTTAAGTATTTATCTGTCAAGTATTTGTCTTTCTTTTATATAATTAACAACAACTTTTCTATCTCTTTTCAAACCATCATCTCTGGTTGATAAACTATCCTATCAACTCCTTTTTTGGCAAGATTATCCGGCTTTTTATCGTTGAAATAGTATTGGGTAACTCCTTTAAGATATAAGGGAAGAGGAAAACTCTTATTTACTAAGGTATACTTATGGCATTCCCGATTACACGGCTTGATAGTTATTCTTTTTCTGGAAAGATCTTCTATGCCATTCAGCAGGCAATAACGAGTCGTAGAAACATAAACCCAAGGATAATATAAAGATAATTTCAAAGAAGTTTTAATCTTAAATTCTTGAATGACATTATCAACTTCAGCTCTAAAAATATTTTTTGAGGATAAGAATTCCTCCATCATCTCCAGATTGCAATGCTGAAAATAATCGTATCCTTTAGAAGGTATTTTTCCTTTCAATTGAACAATCCTAGGACCTCGTTTCTGTCGATTTAAGATGCGGCCAAAAATAGGGGTGAATTCTGTTAACAGGGGAAGAACACCATAATCATTAAACACAACTTCGGTTTTTGCCGGAAGCAACTCTAACATTTTTTTAATGTACGCTAAGCCTTTATCCGTAACAAAAGGAGTTACAAACGTGATTTGTTTATTCCTTTCCTTAGCCAAATCGATTATTTCCCGCATTCTCATCAAAGATAAAAAGTTGTTCTCACAGAACTCATTGCCAAAGTAAATTCTAGAGTATAAGGCAAGATCATATTTCTCAGGATCATTAGTAAAAATTGCTTTTTCCATAGGCATAGTTTACTAAGTCTAAACCTTAAAAATAGTATCGTTGCTACTTGCCAAGGATTACAGAAATATTTAAAAAGGGCCCCTAATTTTCCCTATAAATGTTACTCACAGGATTAAATTTAGTTGAAGTAGTGAAGAAAATTACAACAGAAGCAAGAGAATTACCAGATCCATTTAGAACAAAGACTTTTGATGATTTTGCTGATGGACTGACTCCAGAAGAACTAGTTATAATTGATTCTTTGGTAAGGATCCCTCCCGAAATAGAAGAAGTAATAGAGTCCCATGGCGCAAATGACCATATTTCTAGAGCCGCTAGGATTATCGGTCATGACTTAAGGAGTGCCTATAATGTTATTGCTATTGAAGTACAGCTGCATAAAGCATTAAGTAATACTGGACGCTATCCTGAAACAAATAAAAGAAAGTTAGCATTATACCTCGCAAATTTACGATATACCTACCAAGCCATGGGGTATTTAGCCACCAAGGGTGAGCATTTTGTCGAACCCATCCCGACAGAGCATTTATCTGATTTAGTTAAATCACGCGGCCTACCGTTTACTCAAGTTGAAGCGTTATCATTTGGAGTAATCGATCCAGGAGTTCTATTGCCGCCAGAATATTTAGCCGTCTGCCAATATATTACCAATGCGCGAGGCAGATTCGCTGTTAGTGTTAAACTAGGAGATACAGAAAAAACCATTCAAGTAAGGGACTATGGGCATGGACTAGTCAACGAAGATGGAACTCCTATGCAACCAGAAAAGCTTTCCACTATTTTTAGTGAATATGATACAAAAAAAAATGGCGGCTTAGGATTGCAGTTAGTCAGAGATGTTCATGCTCTATTAGGAGGCAGTTATGAAGTTTATTCCACGACTGAAGCAGGCACAGGGGTGCATTTTAGTTCTAGTAGCGGAGTGAGTGAAGTGCCACCTGCTAAATTGACAGGATGTACATTTATTTCTCATTTCCCGAATAAGCATTAGCATTTAAAGGATGCCTTCTTTGAAACGTTTCAAAGTATAATTGCTCGTGGTCTTTGCCTACATTTTCAGAAAGAGATGCTTTTACAAATTGCAATGCCTGTATTTTAGCGGGAGTAGGAAATCTTCTTCCGGCAATTTTAAAACAGTCAATACCTATTCTTTGTAATTCGGGAAGAAGGCAGGCAGCGCAAAAGTGGTCCCAATGAAAATTGTTGATACGGCTATCTATTATTCTTTTTTGGACTAAATTTCCATCCATCAGTTGGTAATCATTAACAAAAAGACAGCCATGGTTAACTCCTAGTACATTTTCCATCCCGTGATGAAAGGTGCACATTCCGTCATCGTAGATGCACCAGTCAAAAAGACCAACAACTTCTAGCTCTATAGATACATTTTCTCGTATTTTTCTAATTTCCGGAAGAGTTAAATGTCTGGGAAGTATTAATCGCTTTACACCTAAACTAGCGTAAAAATGAACACTAGAAGAATTGAAAGCGCTGGTACACGTGCTGGCGATTAATCCTAGCTTTGGGAAATACTGTTTAATTTTTAAGAGCAAAGGGATATCAGCAACAATGATGGAATTTATTCCAATTTTCTCTGCTGTTCTTACTTGGCTGAGCAGTTCTGGGTATTGTGATTCTAAGTAATAGGAGCCGTTAATGGCTAAGTTTATCGGCACCTTCTGTTTTTCAGCAATTTTAACTACTTCAGCAATTTCCTTTAAGGAGTGAAAACTACTTTCCGGATAATAACGACGATTAGAAGAAGCAATATGCGAGAATTTTCTACCCCAGCTTTCTGCCACATAACCTAGATAAAACTCGCTCGCCCCATTAGCAATAAGCTCTTCTATCTCTTCAGCGCTATTCGTTGGACAGAGTATTTTCATAAGGAATATTATTATTTTTTTATGATCTTCAACTCTTGAGCTAGCACCTCATTTACATAAGCAGTAACTTTAGATAAATCTAATTTTGATTTAGGGGTAAGAGTTACCTTATGATATAAAGAGCGCCCCATGTTGAGCACTGCAAATTCTACTTGCGAAGAAAAAAAGTCTTGAAAAATAGTGTTTGCTCCAATGATAGCATTAAGACTATAGAAGCGATGGTTAAATTTTAATATTATGTTGGAACTATCTTTTTGCAGGAGCATAGGAACATCTGACCATACAATTGGAATGAGGTTTTTTAATGAAATCTAGGTGTTAGCTTTTTTTAAAAGAAGCGTATTAAATTCTAGGATTAATTGCTGCTGTTTTTTTTCCGTCATATCCGCTAAGTCTAGCGGCCTTAATTCAACCAATATCTCTGAAGCAGGATCTCCATCCAAGATGACACAAGCTTTTTTATTGAATTCAAACGCAGCTGAGGTGATTATAGGCAAAGGATAAATTTTAGGGTTTAGGGAAAAAAGAATATAATCCTTTCCTAGCTGAATATTACCCAAAGCATTAAATTTTTGCATGAAACATGCTGGGAGTTAGAGTATTTATTGTTTTTGGGTTTGTAGGATAATGATTGTTCACTACCACAGTTTAGTTATCCCTCTAGAGTATTACTATAGTAAAGGACATAATTAATCATATCATCAAGTCACTCCACTTTGTTTCGTTCGTGACTTTCCTTACGGAAAGAATAGTTATGTCCTTTAGATACAAAAAATGAAGAAACTACTTCATTTTTGTACAGAAAACAAATCGTTGTTTGTTTTCTTGTATAGTTGCGGAAATTACTTATTCAATTATTTATGTCCGCAACTACATATTAGATATTACTATTAATAGATATTACCATCTTAATTGCAGTAATACCACACAAATTTTAAATACCTCATATTATTGATTGATTAAATGCAACAGAAAATATTTGATCTCCTTCTGGAACAGGAAGAAGTCAGCTGGAAATCGATCATCATAGAATTGATTGACACAGAGCAGATGGATCCTTGGGATATTAATATCACCCTCCTTACTCAGAAATATATTGAAGTGATTAAAGAAATGCAAGAGCATGACCTCAGAATTTCGGGAAAGATACTTTTAGCAGCAGCAGTCCTGCTAAAGATGAAATCAAGCCATCTTATCGATCATGATTTAACTAACCTAACAAAACTGATGAGCCAGGAAGAGGAGATCGATGAAGATGTTTTTGAACAGATGCCTGATGGAACAACTAGGATAAAAGAAAAGTTTCAGCTTATTCCACGTAACCCTCAACCAAGAAATAGAAAAGTTTCTGTCCATGATCTAGTAAAAGCTTTGCAGCAGGCTATGGAAACAAAAAAAAGGATTCTTGCTAGATACAAGCCAACAAGATTTGAACTACCTAAAAAAGGGATAGACATCATGGGCGTTATCAGAGATATGTATCACAAGATAGTATATTATTCTGAAAAGGATGCTGGACAAAAACTCAGTTTTAGCAAGCTCTTGCCACCTAATGCTGGAAGACGTGAAAAAGTGTACACTTTTGTGCCACTACTCCATCTAGAAAATCAGCAGAAAATTGAGACAGAACAAGAGAAGCCATTTGAAGAAATCTATGTGAAACTATTAAAAAAGTAGATACGATCTATTAATTATAGGCTCTGATTTAACATCAAAAAAAAGGTATGAGAATGAAAGAAAAGTTATAAGAATGAAAGCAGCTACCTTAGCATCTCTGGAAAGGAAGTTTCGTCCTTTTGTTAGTTTATTTTCGCCGCAAATCATGGTTGAAAGATATTCTTTAGGGAGATTACATTTTTTAGAAAGATTAAAAGAAGAAATCCCCCCACGAGCATATTCTCCTCCTGAAGAATTAAGCAGAGTATTATGGGGAATTCGTTTTCGTTCTCCGATGATGAACGCCGCAGGAATGTTCAAAAATGGGGATTGTTATGAATTAGCTGCCAAACAAGGAGCAGGAGCGTATCTAGGCGGAACAGGAACATGGAATCCTAGGAGAGGAAATGAGAAGGATGGGATTTATCTCCCATTTTTACCTTATCCAAGGTCCCGCTCTGCTTCAAATTGGTTAGGTTTGCCTAATGACGGGGATGAAATTAATGCTCAAAGAGCTAGGGAATTAAAAAGAGTTGCCGGCACACCTATTGGCTGGAGTGTCATGGGATCTCCTGATTTTCAGGGAGAAGAAAAATTACATTATCTCGTAAAGAGCATGGCATTATATGAACAAGCAGGAGTTGATTTTCTAGAGATTAATGAGAGCTGCCCTAATACCACTCATGGGCGGCCACAAGATAATGATCTAGCTAATAGATTGAGATATGTAAAAAAATATTTCTTAGATAAAAGAGTAAGAAAAATACCCGTTATTGTAAAATTTTCTAACGATACACAACCAGAACAAGTGCCAGGACTTTTAGATTTACTTTTTAAATTAGGATACGATGGGGTCAATTTTGGCAATACTTCTACGGACTATTCTTCCAGAAGGGAACAAATAATCGAGCAGGAAAGAAAAATGTTTGATTTTTACACAAAAACCTTTGGAGGAGGCATCAGTGGAAAGCCACTGCAAGAACCTTCTTTAAAACTGGCCAGTCTTGCAGTTGAACATACAAAAACAGTATCTCCTACACAAGAATTCCATGTTATCAGGACGGGGGGAATAGAAAGCTGGAAGGATATTTTAGAGTCGGAACGAGCAGGGATTGCCTTAAACCAATGGTATACCGGATATTTTGAAGTATTCGCAAAACATGGGCATGATGTTTATAGGAAATTGTTTGAAAATATTGATAGAAAAAGCTGATTGGTTTGTCTAAAAACAAGTGTAATAATTTTTAAAGAAACCTTTTTAAAAAACAATAGTAAAACTACTTAAAAGAGCGTGTTTCTAAGTGAGCTATAGATGATGTTAAAATACACAACATATAATAGACC
>CAZNUS010000030.1:0-17308 GCA_964576385.1 uncultured Methanosarcinales archaeon
GATGGAGTTTTCAAATAGCTCTATTATTATCTTTCTTTCAAAAAATTTATAAAGGAATAGCTACTTTGAAGTGGTATTGTGTAAGGATGGTAGATTTAGGAGTATACTCCTAAAATTAATTTAAAGTAGATTATACTGGTGAAAAATAAATGGGCAAGCTTCGTCGTTGGATCATTGGAACTGTTTCTGGTTTAGCTTTAGGTGCTGCGGCGCTACTTTATCGCTCTTGCGGGGGGGATGGAGTTGTTCATTCATGGAAAAATAAAACAGAGAGTTATGCACTAAATACTTTAGTTGCACGAGAAGCTGCGCGCCTTTCTCCAGATTCTCAAGCAGGAGATGCTGATGGTGATGGCATTCCAAATACTTTTCAAGATTATATCACTCTAGTTCAGAGAGGTAAAAAAAATAAGAATGGATCTCAACAAGATGATGAATCTGAAGGTGATAGTTTTGAAGATTACTGTCGACAACAGATTGGTGAAGTTGATGAAAGTTTAGTGAGATTGGATATTTTTTCTCCAGTTGTAGGTGGAAGATCAGATATTTCTAAAGGAGTTGATGAATTAGTTAGACAATGTGGAGATGGCGCTAATTCCAGTGATAATGATGTGGAAAGTATGGGCCAATATGGTCAGAAACAACCACGTTTGCAACCAAAAACTCCAGGAAGGAGTATTGGTGGCAGAACATTAGCTGGATGCGAAGAAGATTTAGCTTGTTTAAGATCGCTTGGAGTAGATGATATTACTGGTCCTGACGGCAAGCCAGATGGAGTGGTTGATGATGTTGATACTCTCATTTATGCTGTCGGTCAAGAATGTTTAATAGACACAAATGGTGATAACACTCCGGAAACAAGATGTGAAGATTTAGTTGGGAAATATGCTCAGTGTCAAGAGCAGTTAAGAGATGCTACTAGAAAGAGTCCAACAGGAAGTTCTCCACAACTAACCTCTCCACGATTAACCTTGGATGATTGTTTAGGCGTTCCTTATCAACGAACGACTATTGGTAAAACTTTAGATGAATGCGCTTCAACAGATAAAGGCGTTTCAACTAGCCAATCGGCAGCTCCTGAATGCAATGACTATAGCCGTGTTTTAAGAAAGTCTGGAATTAAGCCAACGTGTGAGGGAATGTATGGTGCTTTGAAAGAATGCAGGGAATTGGCAGTTAGGCAAGATCAAGCTTTAAGATCAGGAACAACTGGAGCTCAGGCTCAAGGACTGACTTCGGTTAATAGTCAAGTAGATTTAAGCGATGCTTGCGCTGGTTATGGTGTAGGAGATGCTAATGGGGATGGAAGCAGTTGTGATGATTTAGGTTTAGCTTATCTGTCAGCAAATGATGGTCCAGGAAATGGCAGCGGCTCTTACCAAGCAGATGCGCGAGATAGTAGGCGAACTAGCAGTGAAGTAGAGCAGGCCTGCGCAAGGCTTATTGGCGCAGTATCAGGGAATGATCGACAAGGGATTAGGCAGGAAGTAGCTAATTATGCTGCCAGCTTATTGCCACCTGACTTTGAAGTTGATAGTGGTGAAGAAATTATAGTTGGCATGGCTATGGATCTTGATCAATTATTTGTTAATATCTGCGGACCAAGCCAAGAATTGGCCGGATATAATGAAGCAAGGAGTGGTTTTCGGGAAACAGCAAGGGAAATTTTTTCTGTCAGGGAGGATGGAAAGTATTTGAATGTTGTGTTAAAAGGAAGGTGAAATAATGACTCTTACAGATCTACTACAAAAAATAGCAACTTCAGGAAGAAGGCTAGTCATAGCAGCAGCAGGAGTGGGCGTATTGTTAGTAACAGATGCTGCGCTAGCTGAAGAAGCTGAGGATGAAAGTAAATACGAAGTAGATATACGTGATGTTTATGATAAAGGAGAGCGGCAAAGCCCATTACAGGCAGGAGTGGAAGTAGGTCCGCAATTATTTTTTGGCCCTAAATTAAGATATGTTGATGCAGCTTTACGAGCAGCGGCAAATGTTCGTTATGGTGGTACTGGTGGTGGACCATATGGGCAGTTCAGCGCAGGATTTTTAGGAGCATTAAATGAACGTGCTACTCCTGGAAGTCCATCAACTGATCCTGTGAGGGAATCTCAACCAGGAGAAGAAGATGAGTTTGGTTTTCATGATGTCACTGATGTTTACCGTTGGAATGAAAGGATGAGCCAATTTAATGGCTTTATGGCAGGATTATGCGGTGGCTATGATACTTTAACTGACGGAGAGTTGGATCTAGATCTCCGTCTTTGCGGGGAGTTTTATGATCGACATGTTCAACAATTACATTGGACTGGAGTGGCATTAAGAACTTATCGCGGAAATGATGAAGTGGCGCGCAGTCCAGAAGGTGTTCCTGATGCTGGCAACTTACGTTTAAGGGATGCTCCCGGTCCGAATCTCAGTACTGCTTTAGTTGGAGGTGTAAGAGTACGTTATGACGGTTTTTCCGCTTCCTTACAAGGCGGTCCAGGAGTTATGTGGAGCGATGATTTTGATTTAGGTAAAGATCATTTCGGAACCTTGATGTTCAATTTAGGTTATGATCTTTATTGATGATGAATAATGATTTTGGGTAGAAAATATCATCATGGCCGTTAAATTTTGCGAAAATAAGATTCACTGATTGAAGATTTTCGCTTTATGTTCCTGTCAAACAGGCAACACAAATTTAACCTTTTGGCCATTATGATGACATTTTCTACTACGATGATAATAGTCTCTTAAGAGGTGATAAGATGCTTAAGAGACAACATGAAACTACAACAATTAATTGGAATTAGCTTAGCAGTACTATTTTTACTCTCGTTAATTCCCAGCGTATTAGCTACTAGGGGGATGAGTTTAACTGCTGTTTGGACCACTGACAGTGATGGTGATATTACTATAGACTTTGATGAAACGGCTACGGCAAGAGTTAGTTTCGTGAGCACTTATGATTTTGATTATACCATCCAAGTAGTCGAACAGACGTCTGGACATGCTGGAACTATCTGGGGCGGAAAAGAAGGGCATTATAACAATCCTAATCCTGATGGAACTCCTTTTACTAAGACTGTTGCTTTAACCTTGCCTAGCACCGATGCGCCGATACCAACTGATAGGGAAGGAGATTACCGCATTGCTGTAAGCTCTAGAAATGTCAATGATGGAGTAGATTCTGAAAATTTATATCTACATCTGAGGGGAAATAGGGCTCCTACTATCTCTGCTCCGTCCATGATTGAAGGGAAGGAAGGAGATTTGATCAGCTTTACTGTAACAGGAGCTGATATAGACTATGATGATTTAAATTTAATTTTATTAATTGGCAGCCCTAGCGGGGATGGCTTAACAATAACTACTGATAACCTAGGTGAAATATCTGGAACGTATACTTGGAATACCAACTTTAATAGCGCAGGAGATTATACTATTGGTTTTCGTGTAAATGATGGAGAATTAGTTAGCAGCGCCAGAACAGTCATCCATATCACTGAAAATAATGCTCCAGAAATTTCTGGTTTTAGAAATGATGTAGGCAGTAGTCTATCTGACACACCATTAATTAATGAAGGTACTACTTTAGTCGCTATACCTAATAGTTTAGATGCTGATGGAGATAGCTTAACTTATGAAGCTTCACGTAAAATTTGTTACCGTGGAGCATGCAGATATATATCCTTACCACCAACCCGCCCGGGTGATGTCACTTTTAACAGCGCTACTGGCAGACTAACATTTAGTCCTAATTATAAATATGTACAACATCCAGATTCCTCTAAGAATGGCGAATTTAGATTTCGCGCTTATGATGGAGATAAATATTCTGGATGGAAATATTTAATCCCTACGGTTCAGGATGTTAATCAATTACCTGTTGGAGATGCGCAATACCTTTCAACTACTGAAGATACTAGTTTAGCAATAGTGCTAACGGCTGATGATCTAGATAATGAAGATGTTTTAACATACACCGCTAGTGATCCTCTTCATGGAACGTTAAGCGGTACAGGAGCAAGTTTAATATACATCCCTGATGCACATTATTTTGGCACTGATAGTTTTACTTTCCAAGCAAGTGATCAATTATTCGGCAGGAGCAGTCCAGCTACCATAATAATTACGGTTCATCCGGTCAATGATGCTCCTACCGCTGATACTGATTCTTATAGTATCAATGAAGATACTATTCTCACGGTAAATGCTGCAAATGGTATTTTGACTGGAGATAGTGATGTAGAAGGCAGTTCCTTGAGAGCAGTTTTAGTAAGCAGTGTTGCTCATGGAAGTTTATCTCTGAGTTCAGATGGCAGTTTTGTTTATACACCTACAGCAAATTATTTTGGAACAGATAGTTTTACATACAAAGCTAATGATGGTTCGTTAGATAGTTCTGTAACTACAGTTACAATTACAGTTAACTCAAGAGGTGATGCTCCTGTAGCAGGTAATGATGCAGCAACTACTAATGAAGATACAGCCGTATTAATAGATGTTTTAACTAATGATAATGATAATCTAGATGGAGGAAGTATTGTCGCTTCTACGTTAACTGTTCGTTCTGCTCCAGTACACGGAACAGCAACAGTTAGCTCTGGAAAAATTACGTATACGCCAGCAACAAATTATAATGGGGCTGATAGTTTTACTTATAGAGTTGATGATGGCGATTCGTTTGGTTCCAATGACGCTACTGTGACGGTTACAGTTAATGCTGTGAATGATGTACCTTTAGCTGATAGTGATCATTATGAGATTCCTGAAGATACTGTTCTTACGGTTGCTGTAATTGATGGGGTTTTACAAGGAGATAGTGATATTGATGGGGATAGTTTGAGAGCAATCATGGTAAGCAATCCTGTCCATGGTAGTTTAACTTTAAATGCAGACGGCAGTTTTGTTTATACACCTACGGCAAATTATTTTGGCACGGATGTTTTTACCTACAAAGCTAATGACGGCACTGTTGATAGTGCTGTTGCTACTGTAACCATTACTATCACTAATGTTAACGATGCTCCTACAGCTGTTGATGATATCGCATTAACAAGTGAAGAAGCAGGAGTTTCCATCTCTGTTTTAACCAATGATAGAGATATCGATGGCGATAGTTTACAGGTAGATAGTTATGACTTGATTAGTACTAATGGGGGCACAGTCAATTGCGTTGTAGAAACTGGACAATGTACGTATGTCCCTGCAGATGATTTTTTTGGAACGGACAGTTTTACTTATGTGGTCAATGATGGACATGGAGCTACTGATACTGGGTTGGTAACTATTACTATATCTAATATTAATGATGCTCCTTATGCTGTTGATGATGCTTACTCTGTTGATGAAGATCAGGAATTAGATGTTGTTTCTGCTACGGGTGTTTTAGCAAATGATGATGATAGTCAGGAAGATGATATTGTTAAAGCAGTTTTAGTTAGCGGGGTTGCGCATGGGATTCTTAGCTTGAACAATGATGGAAGCTTTATGTATACTCCTACTGCTGATTATTATGGCGCGGATAGCTTTACGTACAAAGCAGAAGATCCTGTAAGTTCTAGCTCTAATACTGCAACCGTTAGCATTACTGTAAATCCAATTAATGATGCTCCTATCGCAGTTGCTCAGACTGTTGATGTAAATGAAGATGCAGCTACACTAATAACTCTTACCGGTACGGATGTTGATCTAGGAGATAGTTTAACTTTGTCCATCATTACTCCGCCAACTCATGGAAGCTTAAGTAGTTTAGAATATGTTACTGACTTCAGCTCTTTAACAACCTATACACCTATTCCTAATTATTACGGAGCAGATTATTTTGTTTTTGAAGTGAGGGACGAAAGCGGTTCTATTGACACCGCAAGAGTGGATATTAATGTTATTAGTATCAATGATGCTCCTGTTGCTATTGATCATGAACTCCCTGTTAATGAAGATTATTCCTTAACTATTAATTTATTATTCGGTGCTACAGATATCGATGGTGATGCTATAACTATTGCTTCTCTTGATAGTTCTAGTACTAACGGTGTTTCTTTAGTCCAAAATTCTGATGGAACTGTCTATTACGGGACGATAGATCTCTTTAATGAACTTGCTGAAGGTGAGTTGTTAGAAGATCAATTTACCTATACAATCTCTGATGGGCAGGGTGGATTTGATGAAGCTATTGTAACCATTACTATAACTGGAGTTAATGATGGGCCTCAGATATTAACTCGAGAACAAGGGATAGAAGCCCAGGAAGATGTAGCTTACTTATTTACTAAAGAAGTTATATTTAATGAATTAGTCGATCCAGAAGGAAATGATATTACCTCTATGAAGCTGGTAACTTTGCCAGATCAAGGAGCACTATCCTATGATGGACGTCAAATAACTTTGGATGAATTAGTTGATGGAAGCTCTCCTTTAACAGTCACTTCGGATGATCTTATTTCAGGGAAATTAATATTTTTAGGGGAACTTAATGGATTTGGTGTACCCTATACTTCATTTAAGTATTATGCCTACGATGAGTTTGGAGCAGTCTCCTGGACGGAATCTTCTACTTCATTATCTATGGAATCAGTAGAGATGACTATCACTGTTAATTCTGTTAACGATGCTCCTGTACTTGCTGCAATTGGTAATCAAGAAGTAGATGAATTCAATGAATTAACTTTTACTGCCATCGCCACAGATGCAGACTTGCCTGCTGATACTTTGACATTTAGCTTGACTGGAGCACCAACTGGTGCAAGTATCACTCCTGCAGGAGATTTCACTTGGACTCCTACTGAAGCGCAAGGTCCGGGTAGCTATACTTTCGATGTAGTGGTATCAGATGGAAGCTTGACTGATTCAGAAACAATGACTGTAACAGTTAATGAAGTAAATAGTGCTCCTGTAGCTGTCGATGACAGTTACTCAATGGATGAAGACAATACTCTTACTGTTGATGCTCCTGGTGTATTGAGCAACGATGTTGATGCTGACGGCAACAGTTTGACTGTTTCTTTAGTCAGCGATGTAACTTCAGGCAGTTTGACTTTGAATCCTGACGGTTCTTTTACATATGTTCCTGCTGTAGAATTCAGTGGAACTGACAGCTTTACGTACAAAGCTAATGACGGCTTGCTGGATAGTAATACTGCAACTGTAACTATCACTGTAAATTCTGTCAATGACGCTCCTGTAGCTGTCGATGACAGCTATGCTGTCAATGACGGAGAAACCTTAATTATTGCTGCTTCCGGTGTATTAAGCAACGATAACGACGAAGAGAGCGATCCACTAACTGCAGTTTTAGATACTAATGTCGCCAGCGGAACTTTAACTTTGAATGCTGACGGCTCCTTTACTTATGTTGCTGCCGACGAATTTAGCGGTTCTATTACCTTTACTTATCACGCTAACGATGGTCAAGCTGAGAACAGCGACAGCAATATTGCTACTGTAACTATAACTGTAACCAATGTCAATGATGCTCCTGTAGTCAGCGATATTCCTGACCAAACTGTCGCTGAAGATACTGTTTTCACCGTAATTAATTTAGATGACTACGTTTATGACGTAGATGATGCAGATAGCGAGATCACTTGGACTGCTACTGGCAATGATGAGCTTATAGTTTCCATAGATGATAGAATAGCTACCGTAAGTGTTCCAGACAGTGAATGGTCTGGTAGCGAAACCATAACTTTTACCGCAACTGATGTGGCGGGGTTATCTGATAGTGATGCGGCTACTTTTACTGTTGAGGCAAGGAATGATGCTCCTACAGCTGAAGATGACAGGTATAATACATATGAAAACACTGCATTAACTATCTCTGCACCAGGAGTTTTATCAAATGATGCTGATATAGAAAACAATCCTTTGACTGCTGTCCTTGACAGCAATCCTGCATATGGTGCTGTCAGTTTAAACTCTAACGGCGGCTTTACTTATACTCCTGATGGAATTCATACAGGTATCGTAACTTTTACATACCATGCTAACGATGGTCAATTAGAAAATAGTAACAGCAATATTGCTACCGTCACTATTAATATTGTTGGAGTTAATGACAAACCTACTTTTGATTTACCAGTTAGCTTTGCTGACGTAGCTGAAGATTCCGGCGAGCACAGATATGATTTATCAGCTTATGCTAATGACGAAGAAACAGCTTCAGCTGACTTAATTTACACCGTAACTGCTCAGACTGGTACGTCTTTAATCTGTGCGATTGAGGGCACAGATTTAGTCTGTACAACTCAAGAAGATCAATTTGGCGAGCATACAGTTACTGTTCGTGTAACAGATCTAGATACAACTACTCCTTTATCTGCTGAAGACACAGTTAGCATCACGGTAACTTCTGTCAACGATGCTCCAACAACCGCAGACGGTTCAGTAACAACTTTTGAAGATACTCCTTATATTTTTTCAGAAAGTGATTTCACCTATAATGATGTTGATGGCGGTTTTGGTGAAATAATGATTGTTAGGTCTGTTCCTGATAAAGGTAGTTTACAGATTAATGATGGTACAACTACCAAAACCATTAATGTTGGGGATATCTTATATAACGTTGAATGGGGCATGTTATTTTTTACTCCATCGGCTGATGAAGTAGGCAGCCCTTACACTTCCTTTACTTTTGTTATGTCTGATAATATCTTAGGATCTGAATCTGATCTTGCTACGATGACCATTAATGTAATCTCTGTCAATGATGCTCCTGTAGCTATCGATGACGCTGTAGTCACTAATGAAGATACTGCTGTAACTGTCGATGTTTTAGCTAATGATGTTGACGTTGATGGCGATAGCTTAAGTGTTACTGCTGTAACTCAAGGCACGGTTGCAGGTGCAACTGTAACTTTTACTGCCAGTGGTGTTACGTACACCCCTGCTTTGAATTTTAATGGTGTAGACAGCTTTACTTACACCATTACCGACGGAACTGAAACTTCTACTGCTACAGTTTCTGTAACTGTAGGTTCAGTTAACGATGCTCCTATATTTGATCCATTAAGTAATCAAACAATCGTAGAAAGCGATAGTTTAACTTTTACAATCCATGCTACTGATGTTGAAAATAATTTAATCACTTATACAATGAGTGGTTTACCTTTAGGTGCAGGAAGCCTAAATCCCTCCACGGGCGTATTTTCATGGACTCCTAGTTTTGATGATGAAGGGATATATCCGGTAACTTTTACCGCTACTGATGATGGAACTCCTGCTGCTAGCGGTAGTATTACTATTAATATCCTTGTTATTAATGTAAACAGAAATCCTAATGTAGATGATTTGACTTATAGTACTGGTGAAGATACTCCTTTGAGTTTAACTTTAAGTGGAACTGATCTAGATGGTGATACATTAACAATCTCTACGGATACCAGTAGCACAATTGGCACTTTAACTCATATATTTGCTAATTCTTACACTTACAATCCTCAAGGTCAGTTTGATTCCTTAGCTGTTGGCGCAAGTGCTGTTGACTCTTTTACTTATACTGTTACTGATGGGCATGGGGGAACAGATACTGCTGTCGTTACTATTACTATTATCGGAGTAAATGATGCTCCTGTTGCCGTAAATGATGCTTATTCGACAGAAGAAGATGCAATGTTGAATGTACCTATGAATTCGGGGGTATTAGCTAACGATAATGATCTTGATGTTAGTGATGTCTTATCGGTATTAGGCATATCTACGGCACCAACTAACGGCTATGTAGTCATAAACTCTGATGGTTCATTTACATATACTCCCAATACTAACTTTGTAGGAACTGACACATTTAAATATGATATTACCGATAGTAATGGTGGAATATCTACTGGGATTGTAGTTGTTACAGTTACTAATATTAATGACGCTCCTGTAGCAAGTGACGTCACAGATTTTACTGATGAAGATACAGAGGTCATTGTTACTTTGTCTTACACTGATGCTGATACTGGCGACTTTGCAGAAACTGCTAGCGTAACTAATGTTCTCGGCGGAACGATAACTACTCCTGTCAGTTGTGTTTCTGGAGTTTGTACTGTTGGCCTAACTCCATTAGCCAACTCTATAGCTGATGTCACTGCTGATTTCACCATCAATGACGGTGAAGAAGATTCTAATACCGCCACTATAACTCTAACTGTAATTGCTGTTAACGATGCTCCTATCGTGAATGGCATTCCAGATCAAACTATAGTTGAAGGCGCTGCTTTTGCAACTTTTGATTTAGACACTTATTTGAGTGAAGTTGACGGCGATGCTGTCACTTGGAGTTATAGCGGTGAAGCTGCTTTAACCGTCTCAATCGATGCAGATAATGTTGTGACTATAACTATACCTTCTGCTGATTGGACTGGTGCAGAAACTATCACTTTCAGAGCTACTGATTTAGGTGGCTTATTTGGATCTGATGCTGCAACTTTTACTGTAATTGGCGTCAACGATGCTCCTGTAGCTGCTGAGGATACAGCTACAACTAATGAAGATACTGCTGTAAGTATTGATGTCCTAGCTAATGATGTTGATATTGATGGCGATACTTTGACTATTAATGGAGTAACTCAAGGCACTAATGGTGCAGTAACCTTTACTGCTAGCGATGTAACGTATACTCCTGCTTTGAATTATAATGGTGTAGATAGTTTTACTTACACCATTACCGACGGAACTGAAACTTCTACTGCTACAGTTTCTGTAACTGTAGGTCCAGTTAACGATGCTCCTGTCGTGAATGGCATTCCAGATCAAACTGTAGTTGAAGGCGCTGCTTTTGCAACTTTTGATTTAGACACTTATTTGAGTGAAGTTGACGGCGATGCTGTCACTTGGAGTTATAGCGGTGAAGCTGCTTTAACCGTCTCAATCGATGCAGATAATGTTGTTACTCTAACTATCCCTTCTGCTGATTGGACTGGCGAAGAAACTATCACTTTTAGAGCTACTGATTTAGGTGGCTTATTTGGATCTGATCCTGCTACCTTTACTGTAACTGGTGTGAATGATGCTCCTGTTATTACTGACTTTACCCCCTTAAATCCAGTATCTATTAACGAAGGAGACAATCAACTATTCACAGTTAATGCCTTAGATCCTGACGGTGATATTTTAACGTATACTTGGACTTTAGATGGTGTACCGGTACTTTCCGGTGATGTAAATTCTTTTAGCTATACTCCTGGATTTACTAATTCTGGAGTGCATTCTCTTATTGTTACCATTAGTGATGGTACTTCAGATGTAACTAATACTTGGACCATTAATGTTGCTAATATTAATCGCGTGCCTACTATTACTGCTTCACCAGCAAGTCCAGTATCCCTTGATGAAGGAGAATCACAACTGTTTAGTGTAACTGCTTCTGATCCAGATGGAGACTCTTTAACCTACAGTTGGTTATTTGACAATAGATTAGTTTCTACGGGAACTGATTTTAATTATCTTACCGATTACTCTTCAGCAGGAGAACATCATTTAGTCGTCAGCGTAAGTGACGGAGTTAACACGGTTAGTAATTCCTGGACTATTATTGTAGGAAATGTCAATCAGGCTCCGGTGATCACTTCAACGCCAATTACTGACGCTTTTGTTGACGAACTCTACGAATACCTGGTTACTGCTACTGATGAAGAATCATTAATCTACGTTATTGATGGACCTGCAGGAATGACTATCTCTGAAGATGGTCTAATCCAATGGACGCCTAAGGAAGGAGGAAATTATCCTGTTATCGTCACGATTTCTGACGGTGAATTTGAAGCCGTTCAGGAATTTACTATTTTCGTCGAAAAGATCAAATTTGATATGAAAATAATGACGGCAAGACTGGATAAGGAAGAATATTCTCCGGGGGAAATGGTCAAATTATCCTTAACTTTAGACAATAACGGGAATAAGAAGATCGACGATGCTAGAGTTTCTTTATTACTGCCGGAACTGGGCGTCAAGAAAAGCAGCTCTCTCTTCGACTTAAGACGAGGAGAAAGCAAGAAAATGAATGTACAAGTCCCTTTGCCGTATTACGTCGATGAAGGAGCGTACCTGCTAAAAATAACCGTCAGCAATGACGACAAATATGAAGCAGCTTATCGCTACGTGTATGTGGTTAATTAACTACTTTAAAAAGGGAAAGCATTGTAGTCACTTTAAAATGCTAAATGCTACGAAAGGTTTAAATAGTACGGTCATTTTTTAGAGTAAAACAACAAAATTTTAAAAAAATTTGGAGGAAGTAAAAATGAGAAACAAGTTGTTAAGTATTGTATCTATGTTAGCTGTATTACTTGTACTTCCATTTGTAAGCGCTTTAAGTGAAGGCGATGTTGCTAAATGGGATATCGAAGTAAACGGTGATAATGTAGATTTTGGAACTATTAGTGGTAATAGCATCTTAAATGATGATGATGAAGCAGCAACCACTGTAAGTGTTGAAGAAGGTCAAACTATTGATGTAAAAGTAGTTTTGGAAACACCTGTAGCTGATGCAGATCCAACTACCGCAGATGGTTTGAATGACATCGAAGTTGAAGCAAAGATCAAAGGGTATGAATATTCTCGAAATGAACCTATGAGTGATTCAACCAGATTATTTGATATGGCAGCAAATACACAAAAAACCGTGAGATTAAATGTTGACTTACCAAGAAATTTGGAAGAAGGTGAATACTGGTTACATATTACCATTGACACCAAGAACTCTGGTTCTGTTGAAAGAGTTGTAAGATTAAACGTTGAGCCTACCAGACATGGTTTAACTATTGATGACGTTGCTTTCTCTCCAGGAAACACCGTTAAAGCAGGAAGAAGTTTACTAACTACTGTTTTATTGGAAAATTTTGGTGACAAAGCTGAAGACGATGTTAAAGTTACTGTCTCCATCCCAGCTTTGGGAGTAAGCGCAACTGAATTCGTTACTGATGAAATTGACTCTGGTAGCGATAAAATTGAATATGAAGAAGTTCCAGAAATGTTCTTGTCCATCCCAGCTAACGCTGAAGAAGGTGATTATGACGTAGTTGTTAAAGCAGAATATGACCGCTTTGAAACTGTTGAAGAAAAGTACACCATCCACGTTTTAGCTGATGAACGATTCCAGCCAGCTGATGAAGAAACCTTAGTCTTAGCTGTTGGCCCGGAAAACCAAAATATTGCTCAAGGAAAAACTGGACGATACGCTGTAGCTTTAACTAACGCTGGTAGCAATAGCAGAGCTTACTTGCTATCCGCTGTAGCTGGCAACGGCTTAACCGTCTCCTTAAGTGACAGCTTGGTTGTTCTTGAACCAGGCAAAAACAAAGTAGTCTACGCTGATGTAGCTGTAGCTGCTGATGCAACTGCTGGCGCACAAACTGTAGCCTTAACTATCAGTGCCAATAACGAAGCATTGGAAACTATTAGCTTAGGCGCAACTGTTGTTGCTACTGCACAGCCTCAAGCTGCACAAAACGTTAGCTTAAGAAACGGATTAGAAATAGCTTTGATCGTACTAGTAGTTGTTCTAGTGATCATCGGCTTGATCGTCGGTTTCAGCAGACTACGTAAAGACGGAGACGAAGAAGACAAGTCCTATTATTAAGGACTTCCTTCCTCCAAATTTTTTTTCTTTTTGTTTTAATCTTATTCTATTTTAACTTCATTTTATTATATAATTTATTAGAAGAGAACTATCTGTTCTTCTGTTAAATAAGCTTTTTATACAACTATTTATCCTATTTTTTCATGTTAAATATAACTATCATTGGAGCAGGACCGGTAGGGAGTTATGCAGGATATCTGCTGGCAAAAGCTGGGCATAATGTTAATATCTTTGAAAATCATGCTTCTATCGGCGATCCTATTCAGTGTACGGGAATCTTAACCACTGCTTTTGACCGCTTTAATCTTGATTTAAAGCAGTTTTTAGTGAATACTATCAATTCAGTGGAGGTAATAACACCCCATCAAAAAATAAAAATTAGTGATAAAAATTATATCATCTGTCGAAGAAGATTCGATAATTATATAGCTGATTTAGCCAAAAGCGCAGGAGCTCATATTCACTTGAATCACTCTTTTGTCGGAAAGGAAGGAAAATCTATCATTATTAAACATAAAAGCAAAGATTTGCTGCTTACACCAGACTTAGTAATTGCTGCGGATGGTCCTTTGTCTCCTACGGCTAAATCTTATGGCTTTTATCATCCCGAAAGAGAAAATTATTATGGTCTGCAGGCAGTTGTGGAAGGAATATTTGATGCAGAAACCATCGGAACTCTGTTTGGAGAAAAAGTATGCCCTGGATTATTTGCTTGGGTAGTTCCAGAGTCCAAAAATGCAGCAAGAGTCGGTCTAGCTACACTAAAAGATGCCAAGAAATATTTTGACCGATTTATTGAAGATCATCATTTTAAGATAAAAGTAATGCAAGCAGGATTAATCCCGGTTTACCATCCGAAACAGCTATTGAGTAAAGAGAACTGCTTCCTTTTGGGTGATGCGGCTGGATTTGTTAAAGCGACAACATTAGGAGGTATAATTCCAGGGATGGAACAAGCGGAAATTTTAGCAAAATGGATCATTCAAGAAGGGGATACTGTTTTGGGAAAAAGTGATTCTGTATATCAAAAAGCTTTGCTTCCTTTGCGGAGAAAGATGTGGCTGCATCTGCAGATACATAAGATCTTTGCCAAATTTACTGATCATGATTGGGATACATTATTGGCCTATCTAGAGAAGTCAGGAGCGGCGAAAGTGTTAGAAGAACACAACCGTGACAATCCCTGGCCGATACTATTCAAGTCAATCTTCAAGGAGCCGAGACTGCTTTATTTTATGAAATATTTGGTTTAATGCTAGTTAAATGCAATAATTTTGAGAGGCGAACGACGTCATAGGGGGACAATTTTAAACTGAAATGGTAGAATTCCTACATAGTAAAGTTTTTATAGAATTCCTCACTGAATGACTATCTGGGTGGTAAAATTTGACTAATACTTTTCAAGCCGATATGAAATTTAGTCTTAATGAAGAAGACAGTAAACTATATCATAAATATGGAGTTCCTGCTGTTGAATTAGCTAAAGACGGAGAGTATCTTGCAGCAGTAAAGTTACTCGATAAAATTCTTAAAATCAATCCCCAAGTTGAATTTGCACTTCTATTAAAAGCAAATTATATGTTTAACTATGTTAACAAAAATTTTGAAATGCCAGAAGTCATTCCGGAAAATGTAGGAAAAATTAAGAGTGTTTGCACAAAAATAAAAAAGGAATTGGAAGAATGTATAAGTCTTATAGACCAGGCACACAAATTAAACCCAAAGAATAAAAACGCAATAGATTTGAAAACTTTTATTGAAAAAAACTCTTTAAAGCAAGCTAAACAACTGTTGGCAAGTATCGAAGAAAAAGATGAAATTATTGATAATGATAATTCATTTGCATGTCCCTATTGTGAAAGGGAGATTAATGTTAAAAATGGTGTACAAGATAAAGAAATGGAAATTGAATGCGGATTATGCCATAAAAAATGCAAATGTATAACTGGAGTTATACAAGTTATAAGAGGTAGAACAAATGCAGTTGTCCAATATGGACCTGAACCAATAGCGATTACACTAAAATTATCCAACGGAACAGAAACAATTAATTTTCAAACACATTACCGTTTTTTAGTCCATAAAGGAGATAAAGTTTCATTTATTTTTTTAAGAAAATCCAACTCTTCTTATGAAGAAGTACCATCGTACATATTTAATTGGTCTTCTGGTGAGATTTATATTATAAAAGCAGTTTTTAACAAAAAGATATTATTTAATCCAGTTGTTATTGTTCTCGGTATTCTTTTTGGTGTTTTAGGGGGTGTTGTTTTTGCAGCAGTCGTTGAAGTTATGATGGGAATTCAAGATTATGGTGCAATATTCTACTTTTTATGGATTTTAGGTTTTTGTATAGTCTACTACCTAATTGCATTGATAGCATCAAAAGCGTAAAATTAATCGCTTTGAAATTACTTTAAAATGATTATATTAAAAAATGGTTGAAAAATTTGGTATTTCCGAAAAGGACGAATTTACAATTCTGAGCTACTGGTTAAAAGACACGTATAACAATCTTTTAAAAATCCCAGAAAGTTTGAAAAGAAAGATTACTGAAGAACAAACAACAAACTTATTTGCTCACTATCAAGATTTAGGAAACAATAACGATGGGAAGGTTAATATAAAAGAAATTCAAGATAGAGTAAACGAATTAGAAAAGAAATTTCAAGAACAAAAAGAACAAAGCTTCATCTTCATTCTAAAAAAAGAATTAAAGGAAAAATCTGCTAAATTTGTTGTTTGGGTAATTATGAGTTTGATTGGATTCGTTCTAGGATTTTTAGTGAGTTATTTATCGAAATGAGGAATTCTACCTTTATGTATTGAGTAAAAGAGCCTTCGGCTTTGATGTATTAAAATTGTCCCCTTAATTCTTATTCTTGGTTGCTCACTTTGTTCGCTTGATGGAACGCCTCTCAAAATTACTTTGCGGAACGCAACTTTTGAGGACTTCGTAACTCAAAAGGCATTTAACAGGCAGCCATATGTTAAATCCAATCGCCAGCATAATTTATAGAAAAAGGGGTTAGCTCAGCAGTGCCTTCGGCACATTTAGGAGCAACTTCGTTGCTCAAAATTATTTTGACATCCTATATAAAAAATCATGACCTTTACCAGTTTCTCTTGCGTAATTACCTACTCTAAAACAAGTATTCTGAAAATCTTTAATTCCTTCTTGAAATTCTATTGGAAGCCACTTGTATCTCTGTAACTTCCTAAAATCCGCATCATCAGCTTGCCCCAAATCATGAAATCCCAAAACATCATTAGTATCTAATAATGTTACTGCGATATTTGCTGCAACTGCATGCTGATTTACAAGTCTTCTTGGAATTGAAAGACCCCAAAGCCTAGTTTCTCCCATTAGATGAATTATTTCGTGTTCAACCAAAGAAGGACTTGAGAGACTATTTGCATCTACATAAACTCTTCCATTATTTCTATCATAAACTCCTGCTCTCCCATTAAGTAATTTTTGAGTATCATTATCTCTTCCATTCAAAAGAGTAGTTTTGCCGATTATTTTTTCAAGCAATCTATCTCTTTTTTCTGGTTTGACATCCCTTGCAAATATCCCAAATGTTTTCTCAATTCTTGGAATAACTGCGGATTTATCACCAATAACAGAGGCTTCCCTAACTCTAATGGGAATTGGAAATCTTCCACCTTCATATCCTATTGTAACATATCTTGACATAATTCTATATAATATAGATTCCTTTATAAATATTCCCGTTCATAACTACTGTTAAGTTA
>CAZNUS010000031.1:0-16110 GCA_964576385.1 uncultured Methanosarcinales archaeon
CTTATAGGAGAAGAAAAGAATGAAGATATATAAATGTTGTTGTTTCTAAAAATACATTTTTAGACGACGAAGTAGCTGAAGTAGTAGATGATTGTATTAAAAAAATATTAAAAGGATGATTATCCTACTACGTGGAGTTCAAGGTTAGCAACTTTTAAATGAAAAGGTCTATCTGATAATGTATTACCTTCAAAACCAGGCGGTACTTCTAGATGCCCTGATGGGCCATAAACACCATTTACGACAGCATATATACCATCGCTTCGCACACTAAACCTAAGAATATTCATCGGCGCCTCGTCACCTTGACGATACTCCCGAAAAAGGTCCTCCACTGTAGTTAAAAGGCCTCTAACTGTATGTGTTCCTGCAAAATGTGAAGCAATCTCATATTCTCTACCAGTTCCAGCTACTGGTTTAACAGTAACAGTTCTTGTAAAAAAATCACCAAGATAATGCCCAGAAGGTGGTGAGAATTCCTGTCCCGGTTGAAGCGGCTCTATTTTTAATTGCACCGGCACATTATATGCCTGTTCAAGCTGTCTTAGTAAGGTATCGACAAGATCTCCATCAATCATTTTACAGAAGTTAAGGAGTATCATTTAAAAACACTGTGGAACTATTAAATACATAACTTATGGCATATTTTAAAAAAAGAATAATCTTTAAAAAATATACTGTTTAGCGTACTCTCCCGCCATCATTGATTCCAGAAACCATAATCTCTTCTACGTTACTAATCAATTTATGACCTTCGAACCATACTGTTTTCTGCTTAACTTCTAGAAATAACTTCATAAAATCTTCAAAGCTCATTTCTGTATCGGAAGCTTGCAAACCGGAGAAGTGAACTTCTTCCCCTACTTCGGTTTTCTCGGCATCCAATAAGGCTACATGCACGCCGTCATCAGCTGCTAAGATCATAGACTCGCTTATTTCCCCACGCAGGTTAGCAGGTTTAATATTTGTACAGAACACAGCCTTGCGGTTAAGAAGCTCTACCGGTTTAAAATATTTCTTTAATCCAGCAACGACTTGTTTTAATCTGTTCTCTTTTTCAGAACCACCAAAATCTACTTTGAGCAGATAAAGGCTGTCGGCATTAGGATGATCCTTAACGTCAATAATTTTTCCAACTTTTAAAGATAAAGGGAATTTAGGAAATTCATGTTTCAAAACTTTATAAGACCCACCATTATATTGAACTATCAACTTACAGGCATCTTCAATAGATCTATCCATAGCATCATCAGAGATACTGCTATTTCCAAAACAGATGAATACAATATTTGAAGAATCTTCAGTAGTGATAGTCTGTTTACATTGCTTTGAAAATCTACCTATCACTTTTTCACTATCAGCATAAATAACTTCTCCAGAGTTCAGCTTTTCAAAACTACCATCTAAAGATACGAATGGCTCTCCTTTGGCAGATAAGCGTACATCAATATCCCCTTTTAATTTGTCTGCATCATGGGTCGCCATAAGCATCCCGCTTTTTACAGAAAAAATATTATAAACATCAACCACGGTGTTTATCTGAGGTAATTTTCCTTTATTTTTAACCAAGGTTATTAAATGCGCAACAGCATTAAGATATTTTTCTGAATCTACCCCAGTCTGCTGGCTAATCCGATCATAATCATCTAGGATTTTTTTATGACTATAAACTTGAATGTTTTTCTCCAACTCTTTTTTTAATTTTTCAATATCCCCATTTCTCTTTTTGATGTTCAACCCAAAAATATGAGCGACCCTAACTTTAACACCCAATGATGCAACATCTGAAGATACTGAATAATTAGGTGCTAAATAAGGAGTAGAGTTTTGTTTCTGATCTACGTTATGTTCTTCTATGGTTTCTATCTTCTCAGCTAGATGAGGAATATCTTTAACTTTGCCTTTCCATGTAAAATTAAGATCGATCCAATGCAGCTCTGTTTCAGACAATGCACTTTGTACTTTCTGAGAAAATTCCGGTAACACAGGGCTGATAAGAATGGATAGATTTCTAGCAAGGTTTACACACCAACCTACTTTTGCCTTGCTTTCCTTGCTGTCAATATTTTTCCACACTTCTGAATTTTGGAAATAACTGTTACCTTTATCAGCTATCTGTAAAATACTTCGCACCGCTGATTTAAAGTCCTGCTGCTGATAATTAGTTTTTATTTGTTCAAATAATTGAACAACCTCTTCTTCATGGATTGCTTCTGAAGCAACTTCCTTAACTTCCTGATAATTCTTATGGCAAAAGGTTAAAACACGATAACAGAAATTGCCTAAACTTCCAACGAGAACTTTGTTGTTAACCGCTTTAAATTCTTCCAAGCTCAAATCTACATCAATCACTTTTCTATCTAAATGGCTTCCATAATAAAAGCGAAGAGATTCTGCAGGATATAATTTTAAGAAATCTTTAGCGGTAAAAAAAGTTCCCCGCGACTTGCTCATCTTCTGCCCATTGACCGTAATAAACCCATGCGCTGTTAGGCTTGGCAAGGGTATCTCCATAGCCATGAGCATCGCTGGCCAGAACAAGTAATGAAAGTAAATGATATCCTTCCCGATGAAATGATAGACCTTCCCTTTTTTCCAGTAATCTTCCCAACAGTCCTTCGAACTTTTAATATTTACTTTTTCACAGTAATTTTTTGTAGAAGAGATATAACCTATAGGGGCGTCAAGCCAAACATAAAAATATTTTTCTGCACCTGTTTCTTTTTCACTTCCCGGAATTTTAAATCCAAAATAAGGAGCATCACGGCTGATACACCAGTCCTCGAGACCTTTAGTGATCCATTCCTGCAGAAGATTGTTTATTTCAGGCTGAACTGTTAAAACATCATTGCCTTCTTTATCGATATCTAGATTTTTAAGCCAGCTCTTTAACTGTATAGTAAATTTTCCAAGAGTAAAAAAATAATGCTTGCTTATCTTCTGCTGAGGAGTTTTGCTGCAGATAGAGCATTTAGGATTGATCAGATCTATTCCTTTCAACGTAGTGTTACAGTTTTCACAAACATCCCCATACTGGTTTTCAGTTGTGCAATTAGGACACGTCCCCTTAACAAAACGGTCCGGCAAATAACGCTGGCAGTTCTGGCAGTAGATAGTGTTTATCTCCTTTATAGAGATGTATCCTTTCTTTTTTAGAGTGTGGAAAAATAGTTCAGCCAATTCTTGGTTCTCTGGAGAATGTGTTTTGTAATAATTGTCAAATTTAATAAGAAAACTGCCAAAATCCTTCTGATGTTCTTTCCAATATTCGTTGGCAAATTTTTCTGGCTCTTTTCCTGCTTTTTGTGCATTAACTTCTACAGGAGTACCATGCATGTCAGAAGCACAAATGTATATCGCTTCTTGACCTTGCAGTTTTAAGAAGCGGGTGAAGATATCTGCTTGGATATACTCCAATAGATGCCCTATATGGATATCACCATTAGCGTAAGGAAGGGCAGCGGTTATGACTATTTTATCTTCATCCGGATGATTTCCTCTAGATTGAACTATTCCTCTAGATTTGGCTTTCCTTGCTGATTGATCACTCTTGTCAAGCGCTACTTTCTTAATTTTAGTTCCTTTGGACATACAATCTAAAGTTAAAAGGAGAATTATATAAATATTGCCTTGATTTTGATAAGTAAACCAGTTCTTTAAATGGTCTGTCTCTTTAAAGGGTATATCAAAAAAGGGAATCATAAGGTATTATCCAAAATGTGAGTGATAGGTAGATTTTTTATACTTCAAGTTAATAGTAATAAACATGTACAAATTAAGCTTTAAGGTAAGGCATAAAGGTTGTTTTGAAACAAGGTTGAGCTTAATCTTTCCTAAACACTATATTACCGTCATAGATATACAATCAACTCATCCCAACGAAAAACAGTATTTTTATTACATTACCGGAGATGAGCAGGATTTTGATAAAATGATTTCTCACCTTAAAAAGTCTAAAGGATACAAGAAAGTTGAAGAAGTGGAAAGATCAAAGACTACCTTGCTTTTGTTAGTAGTATTATTTCAAAAAGGATATGTTCAAAATGTCATTCAGAAATACAACGGCTTTTTTATCGACCTGCATACTGTTTCTCAAGGATACGAATTCTGGCACATTGGAGTTGTAGAAAGAGATTCCATCAACCTCATGCTAAAAGAGTTAAAAAAGATGGGGGAGATTAAGGTATTGTACATTGGAGAAGTGCAATTTGCTAATACAATGCTATCCGAACAACAAAAGAAAGTGTTGTTATACGCTCAGGAGCAAGGATATTATGAAATACCCAGAAAAATAACCATCGCTAAAATTGCCCAGGCATTACAATTAAACACAGCTACTGCCGGCGAGCATCTTCTGAAAGCGGAAAATAAGCTTATTAAAAACATAGCTAGAAGACTATAAGGTAAGTTTTAGATATACCAGATATATCTGGTGAAATTTATTAATAGTATTAAAGTTAAGGACATTATTACTGATATAGTAAACTAGGTTATTTGCAGCACACACCGATACGCAGTTTAGAAATGAGTAAGAAGATGAGTGTTTCTTGGTGGAGGATCATATGGCATTAGAATTACACTTAGCGCAACGGCAAGTACAACAGCAGGATCAACCTGAAGAAGGGGCAAAGGCATACAATATTGTTTCTTTATCTCCTGTTTCCAACTTCCCTCCGCAAGAAAAAGATGTCAGCTTATATTTGATCCCTGCTAATCTTTCGGATGTCATAGCTTATGCCGAAGCTCCTACATTAGAAGAAGCAGTAGGAAAACTATTTCAGGAAGCAATTGATCGTCTGGAAGAAGATGAAAAAAATATAGCTGATTTCCTAGGCTGGCCAGCTTATTTTACCTCAGTTGCAATGGTCGAAACAGGAGGAGATAACTTTTTCGGATACAAGCCGTTTGTTGTTTATCCGGTTCCTCTAAAAACTGTATTGCAATTCGCCCAATTATATACTGAGAGAGTAGAGCCAGTAAAAAGGAAAGAACAAGAAGAGCAGAGTAAAGAATTACGAAAAAGATATGAAGAAGAAGAAAAAAAGAAAAGACACTTTTCCGGATTCTTTTAGCGCTTAAAATGTTTCCATTTTAAAAATAATCGAGACTGCTAAAAAGAATTCCGTAAAGGTATTTTCATCAAGATATCCTGCTTGCAATCTTCCATTATAAGCATCGGCAAGTGAATTTAATTTGCTGACTGCATCCTTATTACTTTCCCTGATAATCATCTTTGCATCCTTTTTAGGGTACTTCATTTTCAGATATGACCCATAATGCGGTATTCCTTTAGTGACAAATCTCAAATAATCTTGAACTGAAGGAATTCTTTTAGTAATGCGGGAAAAACGTTGAAATTGCAGTGCTTTTGCAGCCCACACGTTATAGTAATCGTCGGTTAAACCTATTTCATCGTTAAATTGCAGCCTTACCTTATCCGTTTCATCCATAGGATCACATAGGGTCTCTTTGAAGAGATTTATTTCAAAAATTTATTTAAAGCTGTTTATTTGAAAAGCCCCTATTCTTCATCATTATCATCAGCGCCTTTTTTCTCTTTTAACTTTTTAGTCAAAGCAATTTTAGCAGAACAATGCTGGCAGGTTATGATATATGATTGAATCCCATTAAAGGATTTCCGTTTATACTCTCCAGTAGACTCACCTTCCTTGCCGCAACTTGGACAAATATACTGAGCTTCCAACATCAAAGATTCTTCATGCTCTTGTTTCTGTTCAGTATATTTGCAGGCAGGACACTCGTAGTAATCTGCCCTAGTCTTAATTTTTCCTTTTACTACCGGTTTGCCCATCTTAGCTTTCTTGCATTTAGGACAAGTCTTACGGTAAACCCAAGCAAGTACATTTCCCTTACCTATAGAACGGTTCGTAAAGTAGATACATTCTTCCATAGAATTAGGCATTTTTAGTTTCATGTTGTTACCTCTTATCAACTATTTTTTATTGTTTATTTTGCTTATTAGGAATCATTGAGTTAATACACGCCCCTTAAGAGCAAACATATAACTGTCTCAGTAATTATATTACTTTACTTAGTGATTATAAATTTTACTGTTTTTAACTTTTGATTATTTTCATGTTTAGTATTTATAGAGGAATTATTCCCCACCACTCAACTGCTTTACCTCAATAGATATAGCATTCTGGTTCAGACGGATATAACGAGGACACTCGGTCCATTCCAAATGGTGAGTTTGACAATAATCAATGATCTCATCTCTTTGTGATACAATAGCTTGAGGATTATCTAATTTAATAACTACAACAAAACCCATATCATCTCTATGCGAGATATTAAATGGATGTAAATCAGCAATAATATTTTTTCGAATGGAAGTTAAGTATTTTATTCTGCTATTTAATAGTTGTAATTTCTCTAAGATTATTTCTAAAGAATGAGAATCGTGCAACGGTTCAATAAAAAGATCTAATTTCAAGAACAATTCTTCTGAATTACTAGAAATGAAGCCGCCTACTTTCGCTTCAACTAATTTACCTTCACCAAAACTGCCTACCTGAATATCAGCATATTTTCCGTCACATAATTTCGTCCCTATAGCGCCAGAGACATCAAGAATAACTAAACAGGCATATTTTTTACACAGCTGAAATATTTGTTCTATAGGCTGATCCGCAAAATAACCGCCCGGGTTTTGGTACAATAATGCATAGAATTGTTTAGTTTTTAACTTATCTTCTAGGTCTTGCAGATCAATCACTGCCTCATTGCATTTCACTTCAACTACTGTAATTCCTAGTTTCTTAGGGCCAATCTTGTAATGAATCCATCCGCCTTCTTCCGGAATGAGTAGTTTCTTATCTTTAGGCAATATGGATAGAGCAGAACTAATAGCAGAATTTCCTCTAGAAGTAATCTCTACATCCTTGTGGGAAGTTAACTCCTGCAATTTTTTTATAATTTTTTCCTTGAGCATCTTTTTTTAGAGTGATATACTAAAAGACATAAATAATGTCAGTTACTATATTTTAGTTTCTTATTTTTGTTTTAGGGATAGGTTTGAGGACAAATATGGACGCGTCGGGGATCGAACCCGAGGCCTCAACGTTGCGAACGTTGCGCTATACCGCTAAGCTACGCGCCCATCATTGCTCAGAATAAGCGGTTATTTAAATTAGTTTTTATCAGAAAGAAGATTTATATAAGACGACAGGATTATAGCAAGCGAATTGGAAATGAAGATAGTCCATAATGAGAAACATGAAGAAGAAAGACAATCGATTAAAATTACCTCAAAAAAATGACCTCTTGGGGTTAGCAAAACTAGTTGAGCCAATGCTGCGATATGGCTATGATTATGCTACTTTAGCAAAAAAAATACCAGGATTCAACAAAGAAGTATATAGTATAGCTAAAGCCAGGATTAAAAATGCTCGGGAATTGAAAATAGACCAGAAATTCTTATTTAGCGAAGAAGACTTGCGGTTTTGCACCAATCAAATCATTGCCAAGTACCGTGCAGAAAGATTAAACCAATGTAATAAGGGGACTACTAAAGTAATAATCGATCTTGGCTGTGGCATAGGAATACAAGCAATAGAATTTGCTAAACTATTTAAGAAGGTTTATGCAGTTGACATCAACCCCCAGAAGATAAAATATGCTAAGATTAATGCCAGTATTGAAGAAATTGAGAATATAACATTTATGCAGATGGACGCGGTAGAAGCATTACATAATCTAAAAAATGAGGGTATTAAAGCAAATGTGGTCTTTTGGGATCCAGAAAGAGCTCCAGAAGAAAAAGAGAGGGGGTTAGAAAGCCTTAGGCCGGGATATGTTGAATTGATCAGCTTAGCTAGCCACATTTCTTCAAGCATAGTGGTAGAGCTGCCACCACAGATAGAAAAAGAAAAGATATTTCTGGACAGAAATTTTCCAGACGGAAAAGAACTGGAATATCTTTCACTTAACCAAAAATTAAATAGGCTTAGCTTATATTTAGGACCTATCTCTAGTTGTATAATCTCTGCAGTATGTCTGCCATCAAAAGAAAGGATAGAGATCATTGATTTGAAAGAATTAGATGGAGAGCAAAAAGACCTGCATCTACAAAACAAACCAACTACTGCAAGCAATGGAAAATTAAACTCATCGCAAACAAATAAAGCAGATGATTATCTTTATGAAATTGATAGCGCCGTTACAAAAGCAGGTTTATTCTCAGAATTAGTAAAACAATTAAACAAACAGGAGAATAATGTGTTCAAAAATAAGAATAGTGTCCTAGGAAAAGAACAAGGTATTTTGAAAAGAAAAGTAAGTATTTTAGAGTTTGGAGGGAAAAAATACCTTACCTCTAACCAAGAATTAGCGAGCGGTTTTCTGAAAGGATATCATGTTTTAAAAAGCGTTGAAGAAACAGAGTGTAAAAATTTCCTTAAGGAGAAGGGATTCGGAAAAGTGGTGCTGCACGGGGCTATTGAAGAAAAGGAATACTTTAAAAAAAAGACTGAATTAGAAAAAGGTCTATCCGGAGAAAAAACGGCGCATCTATTTTTATATGAAAGATTGATCATAATCACTAAAATTGAGAACAAATAATGTCCTTAAACAATAGGAATAATAATCTAAAAAGGTACTGCATTAGAAAATGTCAATAGTAAATTTTTCATTGATTAAGCTTAATCCAGATTATGGACAGCATTTTCTAGTAGACGAGACAATACTTGAGTTCATTGTAAAGACCGCAGAAATTTCTAGTGAAGATATCATTTTAGAGATAGGACCGGGAATAGGAAATTTGACGAGGAAACTTACTGGTGCAAAAAAAGTAATAGCAGTGGAGGTCGATAAGCAGTTTTCTTCCTACTTATCTTCTATGCCTAATAATGTAGAAATAATTTGGCAGGATGGTTTAGATTTTTTACGGAAAAATTCTTTGCATAAACATTCTAAACTAAGGAATAATGCTCATCAATGGAATAAATTAATCGCAAATATTCCCTATCAATTAGGCGAGCCACTGCTTCATGAACTATGCTTGTTAAACCAGTGGACATTAACAGTATTGACAGTACCAAAACATTTTGCAGAAAAGATGCAGAAACATCCAATATTTTCTGCATTCCTTAACATGAATGTTTTGAAAGAAGTGCCACGAGAATTGTTTCAGCCTAAGCCACGAGTAGATTCGGTCGTTTTAAAGATAGAACGGCAGAAAGAATTGTTGGAATTAGAATTAAAGGGTATTGAAAAAGAAGGAAAGTCAGACAAAGTTAGCGCATTTGTAAGAAGGTACTTGTATAATCACCAAGAGAAAAAGCTAAAGAATGTGCTAGAAGATCTGCTGATTGAGTTGAATTTCTTTAAGTCAGACGAAAGACTAAGCAAGAAAGAAGCTAAAAAGAGATATCTTTCTTTTAGGTTTAAAGAAGAGTTGTTAAATAAGAAAGTTAAAGGATTACTCTTAAAGGATTATGAAATTATTGCAGAAAAAGCTGTAAAGGTATTGAATGAGAAGTAAAGATTTAGAGAGCTGCGTAGTTATTTAGAAGTAAATGGATTAAAAATGGATTAAAGTAAGTGATCAAGCAAACTTTATTCTCCATAATAGATACTTGAGGATACTTTTTTTATAGACTACACCGACCAGATGACCATTCTCCAGTACTGGAAGTAATTCTAGTCCCTGCTCATTAAATAGGAGGAAAGCTTGGTAAGTATTATCTGAAATTGCTAAGGCTTTAATCGTGCTAAAAGGGATACATAATTGTTGAAGTGATAAATGATCATTAGTTAAAATTCCTTTATTGAACAATGGCCTTCCTGTTTGGATTCTACTATTTTCTAGACTGAATATTCCTGAATACTTTTTACTTTTTACTACAAATGCATCTTCTTCCACAGCATATTTCTTAAAAAATTTAAAAATTTTCATCTCTGGCTTAAGTACAGTGAATTTCTTACGGATAAATTGCTTTAGGGCAATTTTAGAAAGGATTTCCTTGATGACAACCTGTTCATAGCTTGCTTTAGCTATAATATAAAGGAATCCCCCCATCAAGATAAACCATATCCCTGGCTGACCGGTAAAGAACCCTAACACACCGATAATCATCAAAAGGATTCCAAATATCTGGCCTCCAGAAGAAGCAATTTTTGTAGCTTTCTTCAGATCACCATAATGCCAATAAAGGATGGCACGGAAAACCCTTCCCCCATCTAAAGGATAAGCGGGAACAAGATTAAATAATGCTAAAACAAAATTTAGTTGAAATAAGTAAAAGGTAACAGCAATCCAAAAAATATTGGAAGTAAAGGTAAACCAACTGTAAAATAGAACGGAGAGAAATAAAGAGAATATAGGTCCAGCGATCGACATTAAAAGTTCAGAGCGAGGCTTAAGATCTTCTTGGCTTATCCCAGCAACTCCGCCAAAGAAAAAAAGGGTGATGCTCTCTACTTTAATATTGCTGGCTTTAGCAACCAAAGAATGTGACAATTCATGAAGCAATACTGAACAAAAAAGCATAATAGCTGCAACTATTCCTAATAGCCAATAGCCAAAAGGAGTGAATCCTTCAAAGTAAAACGGGAAAAAACCAGTAGCTAATCCCCAAGCCAAAAGAATAAAAACAAACCACCAAGAAATATGAACCTTTATATCAATGCCAAAGATTGAAAATAGTTTAGTTGATTTATTGAACATAGCGCCTCTTTTTGATAGTGGGATACATTAAATTTAATGATTAATAATCATTTATGATGGTTTATAATAATTTAGTAACTTAATTTAATTAGATTAATAATCATAAAGGAAACTATTGTGGTTTAAGAACGTTGCGGTACTCAGGTGATTGTTTAGCATATGTGATCGTTTAGCATCTTTGTAAGATTTAGCATTTCTGCAAGATCAATTCTAGAATATTATGTGTATGTTTCTTAGGTTCTGTATCTACTCGCTGTACTTTTCTATCACTAACAACTTTAAATGGGGATACTGACCGAAAAATATCTTGCTCCACACGAGAATAATCAATAGTTCCTGCTGCATCTACAATACTAAGATTGAAATGTAAGAAACAATACCCGCCTGAAACTAAAGTGCGATGCATCTCTGCAATAACTTTTTCTTCTTCAGTATAATGGATAACATTAATCATGAAATATGCTTCGATAGAATCATTGCGGAATGGAAGCTGTTCTGCTCGTGCTGTTAAAAGTGGTACTCCCGGAAAACTACTGCTTAACCTTCTAGAAATATGAGCAAGCTCGACAAAAGAAATGTCTAGACCGATACAACTCAAACCATATTTGTGAAAATATTCTAAATCCCTCCCAGACCCGCAACCGATATCTACTAGCGGACCATCTAACCTTCTTTCTCGTACAAAGAAAGCAAATCTTTCAGCGTAAGCCAAAGGATGAAGATCCCAATGCCTGCCTTCAGCATAAGTATCATAAAGAGCCCGGTTTTTCATACTTTAAAAATTAGAGCATTACTTTAAAATAATTTTGGCAGAAAAGATAATATTACTTAAATCAAGGAAAAGTATTTAACATTTAGTGTGATTTACCATTTTGGAGTGTGGTTAGAATATGGATAAAGAAAAAGTATTAAACCAAACTAAACAATATATTCAAGATAAATTATCTGGTGAAGGGTCTGGACATGACTGGTGGCATGTATATAGAGTTTGGAAAAATGCAGTTGCCATTGGTAGAAATGAAGGCGTAGATTTATTTGTAGTAGAATTAGCTGCGACTCTTCATGATATCTCTGATTGGAAATTTAATAAAGGAGATGAAGAAGTAGGTCCAAGATTAGCAAGAGAATGGCTGCAAAAAATGCAAGTAGAAGAAAGCGTTATAACCCATGTTTGTGAAATAATTAAAGAGATGTCTTTCAAAGGCGCAGGTGTTAAAACAATCATAAGAACTAAAGAAGGACAGGTTGTTCAAGATGCTGATAGATTGGATGCTATCGGCGCGATTGGAATTGCAAGAACATTTGCTTACGGAGGACATAAAGGAAGAGAAATTTATAATCCAGAAATAAAACCAGAGTTCCATGATTCATTTGAAAGATATAAGAATAATGCTGGTCCGACTATAAATCATTTCTATGAGAAATTACTTCTTCTAAAAGACTTGATGAATACAAAAACTGCAAAAAAAATTGCTGAACAGAGGCATAAATATATGGAGAAATATTTAGAACGATTTTACAAAGAGTGGGAAGGTAAAGCATAATTAATAAGTAAACATTATTGTAACCATCATTCCTTGTTATAGAAACAATCATCCTACCGTATAACCGATCATCTGCTTACCTCCAGGATAAGCCTGATAATAAATTTCTTTAACTGTTATCTTCACGCCAACACCAAAAGTAGTAGAAGAACCCTCGGTTATCCAATCACTCTTGAAATTATCTAAACTTACACGAACTTGACCTGCGTCCAGATTATAGATACTAAATGAATACTTCACTTCATTATAAGTAATTGTTTGAGTTTCTCCTAAACTAAGATAATATATCGGTTCTGCCGGTTTTGTTTCTTTATTTTCTTCACCAGCAGTAGCACTCTCTGATGGTTGAGTATTACAGGTGTTGTTGCTGCAGCCAAATTCGCACCTTGTTTCAGATGTCCAGCCGCAGCTTTCCATTTGATAACCTTTACTATTGCTACTTTTGCATTTAAACCCAGGAATACAAGTTACATTACTTCGAATATTCTCTAAGCATTGCCCATCTTCACAACGCGTTTCACAGGATTCTTTTTGTTTAAAAGTACAATTGGATAGACGATGCATTCTAGCTTTTGAGGAAATACATACCCAAGCATCCTGACAGGAGCCTGATGTTTCTTCTCTTGATCCTAATGGTATTTCTTCATCTGTTCCATTTTCTGATGGCAATGGAGAATTGTTTTTTAGAATATCATCTGATGATTTATTTAGGTCTAGTTCATTATCATTGAAACTGTCTTTCTCTGAAGAAGCACAACCGGTTAAAATAGAGCTTATTGTTAATAGAGCTATGGCCAATAATAACCATCTAAAAGATTTCACCTTCATTTTAATTGTAGAAGTAGTTTATGATTTATATTTCTTTTGACTTTTGATCTATTGTAGGTTCAGATACTAATTATTTTGATGAACCACAATTTCAAATGAACTGATTATTAAGAATAAGAAAATTATGTCAAACAAACAATTATAAACAATTGCTGTTGGTGCCATAAAATGTTCTGTAAAACCTGCGGCACACTGCTTACTCCCAAGAAGACAGAATTTGGGAAATGGATGGCGTGTCCCAATGGCCATCTACAGCCTAAGCTTAATCAAGAGAAGCATATCTCTACTGTTAAAAATAAGGATATGGGAAGAAGTATCGATGTCGCTGATGGAGAGAATATTTTAGCTGTTCATGATCACCAATGCCCAAAGTGTGGCTTTGACAAAGCAGAGCTTATAGAAATAAGCTGTTCTTATTCGGATGAGGATAATACTTATAGAATGAAATGCGGAAAATGCGGTTTTGTAGAAAGGTTGGAAGGAAAGGTTAAGTAAATGTCCGTGTACCTATATAAAATTATATTGCTTAAGATATTCATTAAAACAAAATCGGCAAATAGATTTACGCAACCCCTTCCTAGCATTATTTAAAGCAATAATATATTCAGAACGCTCTTTTCTAGAGATAGCCAATGGTGCTAGCCCTTGGTACATCAATAGCCAGTTCAATAAGAGTCTCCCTACTCGACCATTACCATCAATAAATGGATGAATGATTTCAAATTGGGCATGGGACTGAAAAGTGATTTCAAAATTGTCGGCATCTTTATATGCTTTCTTAATCCATATAAGAAGAGATTTCATGCGCTCTTCTACAAAGAGATAAGAAGTAGTATACACTTCTCCGATGTAATTTTGTACCGATTTATACTGTCCAAGTGTTTCATCGGATTCTATCCCTTTGTTTACTAAGCGATGTAGGTTTTTGATATCCTCCACTTTAGGGAATTGCATATGCCTTTTTTCTAAGAAATTCCAAGCATCGAGAAGATTAGAAGCCATAAACAATTCTGTTTTACTATGGCCTTTCGGAGTAATATCATTAAAAAGAAAATTATGTGTTTCTTCATACGTTAACGTAGACCCTTCAATAGCATTGCTTTCGGAGATGAACCTGCTTAAGAACCTTTCCTTTTCTTTCTCTTTTGAAACGTAATCCAGATTAGAGTAAAATTCTTTATATTCATTAGAAGCATTTTTCATCTGATTATGCTCTTGGTAAGATAATTCTTCTTTAACTTCCCAAAGAATCCAATCTTGCTGCGTATAAGAATAAATCATACAATTAAATTCGTGCTGTGAGATAGGACGTTTTTTCCCGATATATTTGATAGTTTTTTGTATTACTTTTCCCCCTTTACGTATAGAATCTACTAAATAAAGATACTGATTCCCTTTTATTTTCTTGGTAACAATACTAGGCATACATAAGGTTAACCACTACACATTTATAAATTTTTCGACGGAATTCACCATCACTAAGAAAAATTAGAATAAGTTAACCACTACATTGAAGAGATTTATCTTTAAAAAAAATACTAAAGATATTCATCTAGTTTTTTCTCTTATCTTCTCTAGCTCCTTTAATTTATATCTAGCAACTAAAGGATACAGAAGGACAATGGTTCCAAACAATGCAAACACTAACCAGTATAATTTTAGATAAAAGAATAATGAAGATAAGCTTAACGTAACCATTCTTCCAGTATTTAAAAAAAATTCTCTGGCCCTCCAAAAAGTATAATCCAAATCCTTATGGTCTAGTGATAAGGCCAAACGAAGCGGATACGTTACTACCAATAAAACCATAGTCACCGTCACAAGAATAATCCATAAGAGTTGTGTTTTAGCTAAGGAGAGTAGGAATATGGTTAAACACATTAATATAAATGGAACAAGTAATAAGTGAAGCCTTTCCTTTTTATGATCCGAATAAGATGATACACCGATAGACGCAAATGCGCCTAAAAGCCCTAAATAACCAAGAAATAAGCCATATTTTGTCTCTTCATGAAAAAATAACAAAGTGTAAACATTTAGGATTGCTAGAGGAAAAAACTGTATCGCTCCTTCAAAAAATGTGATTGTCCGAAGTTTTTGATAATCCTTAAACATTTTTTTAAAATTAAGCAATGGGTTGATATTATAAGGGGTGCTAAGAGTCATTTCTTCTGGTTCTGATTTAATCAATCGAAGAGTAAGAATAACTGGAATAAGATGAAGCAACGCTGTAATTCCAAACACGTATTGATAACCAACAGACTTGATCAAATAGCCGCCAAAAGGCAGGATGATAGCAGCACTAACAGCAGGAATAAAACTGTAAAATGAGGAATTTACTGCATTTCCCGACTTAATATTTCTAAAATAAAGATAGTTATAGGTCACCCAGAAAAAATGTATTCCAAAAGAATAAAATAAAACATACAGTAGATAGGAATAATTTATCGGAAGCAATAAAGAAGCATAACTGAGCATATAAGAACTTATGCCTACCACCATGGAAGCCTTATAGTCTATTTTAAATAAAGAAATGATGATTAATGAGAATCCGCTGGTTAAAGCATATGTTAATGGGAGCAGGTATAGAGGAAATCCATGATTATAAAAATAGACAAGTACATAAGAGCCTGCAAATGCACCAAACAAGCCTTGAAATAGAATGAACAGCTGAAGATTACTACAATAGGAGTAAAGGTCATTTCGATAAGAATATAATTTATTGAACATCAGCCACCTTATTTTGAGAGATATTATATTAGAAGAGAGCTAATTGAGAGGAAATTTAAAGATCACTATTCTGATTATTATGATTATGATTATTAGTCTATTAAAGGTCTACCCTTTCACATTTCCAATCGGCTTTAAAGCAACAACACGTTTAGTTATCCCTGCCTGTTCCAAAGAATCAACTACTACTTCTATATCTTTGTAAGCTCTACCAGCTTCTTCAGCCAAGCCCGCCATGGTGACACCATGCACATAAATTCCCCTCTTCTCCATATCTTTCTGCAGTTGATCACCACGAACAAGATGTTTAGCTTTAGC
>CAZNUS010000032.1:0-15014 GCA_964576385.1 uncultured Methanosarcinales archaeon
AGAGTAGCCCTTTTATCTTATTGAATCACTGCTCCTTCAGTGCAAGCATCAAGTTAGAGCTGTATTTTATAACAGTATAAACTGCCATGATGAAAGGGCATGTAGTCCAGCTATCTTATCATAGCTGGGACAAAGATAAGAAAAAAGAAAATAATATAAAAATATTATTGTGCTTTATACTGAGCAAGAACTCCAAGATGCTGTTCTACACTTTCAGAAGTATAACCTAGATGTTCTGTCAATAACCTTCTGACATCGTCTTCAGGAACCATGTTAACACCATGTCCTGCAACTTCTTTTGCAATTTTAACTTCAAGAGGCAAAGGAGCTACAATTTTCGCGCGCGACTCTAACGCCTCCGGCGTTACCCCGACCGAGCGACCACCGTTACTGAGGCCGCCACCATCAACACCACTATCGTGATCATCAAGGCAAACCACGCGACCGCTATTTTCTGCAGAATAACCATCGTTGTGAGCACCAAACTGTGTCCAGCCTAATTCTTGAGCAACATCCAGAACTGCTCCTACTCGGGCTACTCCACCAAAATCAATAGCTAAATCTTGGCTATCTCGCTGTACAGAAATAGATTTGTAACCTGAACCTTGCACTCGAGCTTCATCAGCAGTTCTTAATACTACATATCCTGGCAGATCTGCTAAAAAATCTGATCTTGCCGACGCATCTGCAAATTCTCCAAAATTCTTAAAAACATAAACAGAACCACCTTGTAAAAATCCCATTTGTTGCAAAGCGTTTGTGTCTCCCGATCTGATGGTATCTAAGAAAGCATTCACTTCTTTTTGATTTAAAGGCAGTGCATAAGAATCGGTAAGTCTTTTCCCATTTCTTCCCAAAACAGAATCTCTGATTCGCTGATGATCTTTTGCAAACAAACCTCCATTTTGAAATTTCGCAACATATGATTGTCCTCTCTCTCCTAAAATTCCTTTCTTATCAACAACGGTATCAACCTCAGCTAATCCATCATGAAATTGTGTCCAAACTGGTTCTTGTAATGCTAATTGAATATCTCCTTGAGCTTGGGCATCGCGTCCGGCTGCTACTCTTCCTTCACCTAGCAAATAGATTGGAACTTGAATTAAACCAGCTCGTTGAACAGCTTCTATTCCATCCGCTAATCCAGTTGTGCCAGTCCTATAAAATGGAGTTCCTCGTACTTCGAGAACTTTTCCTTCGTTATCAAGACCTTTTCCCAATAAAACAGTCGCTTCTGACATTATTCATCACCATTATTATATTTTTAATCACCATAACTATTGCTCATTTATAAAACTTTCGTTACTTTTAGGTAACAAACATGTTCTACGAAATACCCCAACAACTAGAATACAAAGAGAAGATCATCTTCGGGCATGGATATCACCTTATCCACCAGAATTCTTAAACTTAGGGAATACCTAAGTTCCCCCTAAAAACGGGGCGCTTTGTTAGAGGCTGAAGTCTCCGCCTCGAAATAGCCCTTTTTAGGGGTGGGGCACTTCGTTAGAATAAAAACGCCCCCGCGGAGATTTTCCATGTTCTCTTTCTGTGGGATTGAGCGAAGCGAATGTCGCACACTCCTCCCAGTTCTAGGAGAACTGCTTTGAACTCCGGCTACAAGCTCGTTACATTATCAAAGATAGCTGGTACCTTTCAATAATACCGCAAGCTCGTGTCCTCTCTGGCCGTAGTATCCAGGCTAGACTACGGGGGCTTGAGGAAATAAAATGACAAGCTCTTTAAAAATGTATTTACTATGAAATAAACTGTTTAGAACAGAGATATGTTTTCTTGTATACTAAAATTGGGAAATAATCGAATATAAATACCCATTTTATACAAAGAATATGACAGCGATCATATTCTTGTACAAAAATGAAGTTTTTATCTTCATTTTTTGTATATACAAAAGTGCAAATAACTGTTCGGATATTTTGCACTTTTGGTATAATAAGTAATTTATAAGAAATAATTTTTAAATAAATCTTAAAACAACTCTTCTTATGGTTTTTAATCTTGTACATTTAATTGACCAGCATATAAGGTTAGTCATTTTTGATATAGACCAAACCTTGATGGACACTCAAGAAAGAAATGATCAAGCCTTTGTCAAGTTCATGGAAAGATTTGATCTGTCTCATAGGCCTGAATTAAGAGAATATATTCTTTCAAATAGCAGCGTGAGGGTTGCAGAGCTATTCTCTGACCAATTGAGGAAGCCTGTAACTCCTGAAGAAATAAATGATGCCTACATTGCCAGTTATCTAGCATCAACTGCCATTCCTATAGAAGTATTTCCTGATGCAATTCCTGTTATTGACTATTTTAAGATGAGGAGTATTACTACAACAGCAGTAACTTCTGCCAATGAAATTATTTTAGATACCAATATGGCTACCTTAACTGTAGCTTCCCGGTCTTTTTATAGAGGGGTAGATCGAGCTTTATTTGAAGCTATTGTGTATGGTGAGAACGGAAAACCGCATAAGCCGGAATATGCCGCCTACACATTATTAGAAGAACGATTGGGAAGACGATTTCAACCTACTCAAGTGTTAGTGATAGGGGATTCCCGTACTGATGAATTGTTTGCCAGGAACATCGGCGCTTGGTTTAGGCGTATTTATTCTGGTTATACCTTAACGGCTTTATCTAAAGAATTAGGTCTTAGTTGATCTAAGGCTCTCTCTAATGTTCTTTCTTAGACACCTTTTCTGCTACGGCTTTCTTTTGGCTAAATGGTTTTAATTTTGCTGAATCTAACGATTTTTTCCATCTGAAATACTTTTCTGCTTCTTTAGCTTTTAGCTCCTCTAATCTTATTTTCCACTGCTGGTATCGCTCTCTCTCCTTATCCCTACGCTTTTCTATTTTTTCTTTCCATCGTAAGTAACGCTCTTTCTCCTTTACTCTTCTAATATCAATCTCCTTAATTCTTCCATTGATCCGTTGCTTCCATTCTTGATACCTCTTGCTTTCCTGAATTATTTTAGCTAAATCTTGGGCATGGTCAGCCAGGCTCTTGAGGTTGATTCGTCTTCCTTTCCATTCTATCTTATTAGTTAGTGCAACGTATAATGAATAACTACTGATATAAAATGTAAAGAAATAATGTATTGGCATCAACAGCAGATTAATTAGCGCATTCTGCCCAGCAAGAATAGACGTTAAAATACGCTGGATGATCATTGGCGTAAAAAGAAGGAGGTAATATCTGTTAACAAAAAATAGATATAAGGGGATGCTAAATAAGGCTAATATTCCTAATAGTGAAGCAACATATGATATGGGCTTCATTTTTGAGCCAAGATAAAAAAACCGAGCCATGCCATCCCGCGCTTCCATAAAATTGCGGTACATTCTGCAATGCACTAAGCTTAAACTTCTTGCCACCAAAATTTTTTCCCCGCTTGATTTTAGAATCCGAGATAGTTCAACATCTTCAGTTACTGCTGTTTTCACCGCTTCATGCCTTCCTATTCTTTGATATACCTCCTGCTCAATAAGGATAAATTGCCCGATTGCTACGCAAAATCTAGTTCCAGCGGTACGATAAACCAGATCAAGAAGAACAAATGATAGTAACAGCCAATCTATTAAAGGAACAAGCATCCATTCCCCAATAGTTTTCATCACCTGCTGCGGGAAACAGCTGAGCATACTTACTTTTTTCTTTTCCTTCAAAGCAATTGCAGAATATAAAGCATCAGGCTCTAGAGTAACATCAGCATCAATGAATAAAAGCAATTCCCCTTTAGCTTGCAGCCCCAATTGTTGACAAGCCCACGTCTTTCCCGTCCACCCTTCTGGGAGCGGTTTCCCAGAAATCAGCGTTAGTTTAGGATAACTATTCTGGAAAGATTTAATTATTTCGGCAGTCCTATCTTGGGAATGATCATCGCAAACGATAACTTCGTAATCGGAATAGTTTTGACTTAACACCGATGTTAGGCAAGAAGCAATATTCTTTTCTTCGTTTCTGGCTGGTATTAATATTGAAACAGATGGTTGTTGTTTAGGGAAATCTTTTTTTAGTCGTGATGCTGTAAAAAAATTATAGATTCCTACTAGGCTAAAAGAACCAATTACTACTGCAATAATAATTGCTGGGAACATATTTTCTGAAACATTAGTTTATTTAAAAGTATTGCTACTTTCGTATTTGTTTAGCTCGGCGCGGTCAATTGGTGGATTTTGTCTTGCTACCGTTTATGAGAAATATTGTTCGGTTCAATCGATAAAAAAGTTTAATTTTTGACGATGCAGGAATAAACGAACCGATAAAATTCGCGACCGCCGAAAGCTAAACAAATATCTACTTTTTGATTTCTCCTCCGCCTGCAGGTAAGAAAGATATAATCTCATCTAGATCCCCGCCTTTTAGTTTCTGTCTGATCTTTTTAGCCAGATCGCTTTTCTTTTCCGTTCCATGGATTACAACAAGATAATTTTTTGTTTTATTCTCTATAGCTTCGATAGGCCCTCCAATAATCTGCCCTTCTGCTAATCCGATAGCAAACTCTAGTTTTGGATAAAGATAAGTAGTTTTCCCATAGACCATAAAGCTGCCTTTGGACATATATTCTCCCGGTTTAGCTTCCTTGGTAACTTGATCAGGTTTTACATAGAAAACATCCTTGTTTTCCTGCCCTAGCTCCCAGGCTTTAGAGTAGACGGCTACTGCCTGCGCTGTTTCTGTAATGGTTTTTTCTCCGGCTTGCTGTCCATTTTTGATAACGAAAAAAGGCGATCCAGCCATATCCGTGTGAAATACTAAATCTTCTTTCTCCAAATGTTTCTTTATGACAATTTCATTGGAGGTAGCATCCTTTCCGCCGATGCACAAAAATCCTTCTGAAGAGATAAACCAATGGAATTTTTCATACCATTCTTTTTTTCGCTCTATTTTAGCTTCTCTTTTTTTCTCTTCTTCCAATAGGAATTTTTGTTCATCTTTTTTTAGGGCGGCTAATTTTTTCACACTATCTTCCAGCGCTTTTTTTGCCCCTTCTAGCTTTTTTTTATATTTTTTAGAGAGTTCAAAGTAAACACCGGCATTTTCATCAACTGACTTCTGAAGATCAAATTCTATGTCCATAACTGTTTGTAATGTTAGGAATTTTTATAAAGTTTTGGATAAGAAACTCTTCTCTAGGGATAAGGCATAGAATTATTTTTTTCCCTTAAGATCAAGCAATTCTTCGACATCTAATTCTTTTCCTCTAACTACTTCCACTATTCCTTCAACTCTGACTGGCCTAACTTTATGAAACTCATAATGTTCTGCGACAGCAATTATTCTTTGGCCACCAGCAGTATAATTTAGAACATGAACGCATCTCACCCCTAGAGGTAGCGCTATTCCCCGATAGTCCTTACCAATGATATAAACATCAGTACTTCCATCCTCAACCGGGATATTATGCAGGACTCTTTGAGTAATTTCCGGTCGGTCATCTGCAACTAATTCTTCATCAGAATCAGTAGTATACATATCATTCCCATTACCTAATTTAAATTCCAGTGTAGTCATTTTAATGTCTCTCCCACATTCTTTCATAATCTCACATTCTTTTATACTCCTTCATACTCTCTCATACTTTCCTGCAGTCTCTTCTCCTTAATTTATTTCTTTAAGAGTAGTAAACACTGAGTTATATAAATAATTGTAGTAATAATTATTACGAAAGTATTAAAAATAAACAAATAACCTTCGATTTATGCTTAAAGAAACCCTTAAGAGATTAGGTATGACGAATAATGAAGTAGAAGTCTATCTTACCTTGTTAAATCGGGGAGAATCAAGTGTTAATGAGATAGGCACTAAATCGGGATTGCATCGCCAGGTTTGTTATGACGCTTTAGATCGGTTATTGGAAAAAGGTTTCGTATCCTATATTACTAAAAATAACAAGAAACTGTTTAACGCCTTAAATCCAGTAAAAATGTTAGATTATTTAGAAGAAAAAAAAGAAGAGGTTAATTCTATTCTTCCAGAACTTAATACCCTTTTTAAAACGGAAAAAGAAGAGACCAATGTAGAAGTAATTAAGGGAAAAATGGTATTTAGAACAATTTATAATGATATCATTAAAACAATCAAGCAGACTAAAGAGCCGATGTATGCAATGGGTGTAGATGAGAAGAGATACCTAGATTTAGATGAAGTAGGGATTAAGCAGCATATCGCTAAATTGCGACGTGATAAACTTAAAGAAAAATTATTATCAAAAGAATCAGCAACTGTTTTTTTTGAAGGCTCACAGTCAGAATATCGCCTTCTTCCTGATCATCTGTTTAATCCTAACACTACGCATATTTATGGTGACAAGATTGCTATCTTAATTTGGGGTAATCCATTATATGGGATCATTATTCAAAGTAAGGAAGTAGCTGATGCAAATCGTAAATACTTCCAAATTCTTTGGAAAATTGCTAAAAAGAGAACATTATGATTCTTTTAGAGAAGTCTGCAAAGTTCCCTTAACTTTTCTTCTCTTTTAATAAGAAATTCATTTCTTCCTCAATCTCTTCTTCTGTAATGGCGCAGCCATTATATTTTAAAGTCCAAAGGACTGCATTTAGTAGTACTTCTGGTCCATCTTTCTGCGGTGGAATGTATTCATCAAGTAATCCCATGCGAAAAGCTGTGCCTATTAATTCTGCTGATCTAATGATTGGCATCCCTTGCAATCTTCTACTAAACGAGCTTATATTTTGTCGAGAAGATACAATTTCTTCATGAAATCTTCTCTCTAATAAATCCTGCATCTCTCCCGAATTTTCAACAAATAAGCGCAATGTTCTTTCATCAGTGACTAATGCATCTGCGCCGACTTCCAATGCCGCCACTATTGATTCCATTTCTCCTTCCTGCATTACATCGATATTTTTATTCCTTAAAGTAAATGACTGGTTAGCTAAATAGATTAATTCTTTCACTTTTTTCATGGGGACTTGATCAAACTCTTCTAGGACTCCTTCTTTAAGCAGTTTCTCCACTTGCAGGGCTTCAAAGCTGAACCTTTTTATCAGTAATGGTCGTTCAACTAATTCTCTATGAACTGCCGGAGTTATGTAAAATTTTCCTCCGTATCTCATTTTTAGTTTAGGCATTATTCCTACTAGATTGGACATAATTAAAGAAATTAAAGGCCCAGCATCAAAGAATATTACTTTCATGATGAAGCTCCTCCGAATATTTTTAAAGCTATCATTAGCCTTTTTTTGGCAGGTATTTTCTCTTTATGCTTCTCAAATGCAGTTGTTTTACCGGCATACACTTGAAGATCCCAATTAGATAATCCCATTAACCCAGCAGCTTGTCCTATAGATAAGCCCTTTTCTAAAAGAACTGCTCCTTTTTTTATCCTAGCGGCATGCATGACATCATTAAGATGCTGTTTTATTTTAACGTTGCAGGAGCTTATAGTTTTATACAATGATTTTATATAAAAATTATATTTTCCAAAGTCACGTACAGTCAAGCTTTCTTTTGCAGAAATGATTCCCTTCATTATCTTCTGGTAATCACGTTCAGATAGTGTTTGCGCAAGCTTGTAGAGCGAATACATCAACACAGTAACTGCAACTAAATCCAAGTCTTTATGGGCAGCTACATCCTCAATGGCATGATTGCTTAATTTCTCTAATTCCTGATAGTCCGATGTTTCTTTTCTCTTTAAAATCTCTATCGCCTGCTCCAAATCGTAAAGAATCTCTACCCTCACTACCTCTTTCATCCTACTACCTCTGTCATCCTACTACCTCATTCATATAGCTTTCATTCCTTTAGTTTTTATTAATCTTTTGGCTGCTTGTACTCATAATAAAAATGATACTATTTTGACAAACTTCCAATAACCCCAATATCCACTACACTGAGGTTATAGGGTGTTATGTTTAATCACAAGGACACTTTTCTGCAAAACACATTCTAACACTAGACGTAAAACGGCATTCTCTCCGTAATGCACACTCTGACTCTAACACTTAGGGGTTGATTTTCTTTGGAACTCTAAATCTGCCAATCCTGGATTGTATGCTCTTAAAACCACTTCAGGATCATAAAGACATTTACTTGAAACTCCCGTTAAGAGATTATTACCTACAAGACCCACTAAATCATTTCTAACCCAGTATTCCCTATTACCATTCTGCCACTCTTTAGAATCACTTTCAGAAACTTTACAAACTTTACCATCTGCAAATTCCATATCACTCACATTCTGAGACCTAGTTTCATCTAAATATCTTGTAGAAATATTGTTTTCTCTAGAAAATATTGCTATCGGACTTTTGCCAAGACAAAGTTTCGCTTGAAGTCCAGGCTCTCTTTCTGTCCTAAACAAACTCTCAAATTCTAACATCTCCTTTTGAAATGGTAAAACATAAAGTACAAAACCAGGTTCGCCCCCATAGAGCCATGGAGCCATTGTTGATCCGACATGGCTATCTATAATGTAATCAAGTACATCCTGAGCTTCAACTTTTTCTCCACTAGCTAAAAACTGAAACGGAGTGTGCCTATAATTGGAATTTGACCATCGTCGTGGATCTAAATCTCCATATGCAACACCAATTAATGAGTCAACTGAGCCCCTTAGTTCAGCAGGTAGTTCTCTCTTTGGAGGTATGTTCTCAGAAGTGTTTTTTCTATGCTGTCTAGTTTTGTGGTACTGGGGCGTGTTATAGCGTCCCGTTACTTTTCCTGTTATCGCTGTTTTAGTTATGGTTTGTATCATTTTTGGTATCTCATTGACATTACTTGCTAGTGGAAACATAGAAACTTTTAAATACTACTATTAGTAATCTACTACTAATGATAGAAAAACTGCGAAAATTAGGACTAAGCTCCTACGAATCAAAATGCTATTTAGCCCTCGTTAAACATGGGAATCTGCTCGGAAAAGAGATAGCTGAAAAATCGGGCGTTCCTCCTACATCTGTTTACCGTAATCTAGAAACTCTCCAAAAACGAGGATTAATCCAAATCGTTCAAAAAGAACCATTGGTGTATCAGGCAGTAGAACCGGAAATAGCTCTGCCAGCTTATGTTAAATCCCAACAAGAAGAATTATCAAAAATCCAAGAACAAACCATCAGCGATTTAACCACCATCAAGAAAACTGGGGTTATTGAAAAACAAGAAGAAGTTCTGGAAGTGTATTCTGGTCGTGAACAATCCTACAAATTAGGGAAAAAATTGATCCATCAATCAAAAAAAGAGTTTCTTCTTATGGGAAGAGGAACACAGCAATCCATCTTGGACTTAATTCATACGCTAAAATCAGCCATTAAAAGAGGAGTAACTTGCAAATTTATCATTACAACCAACGACGAAAATAAAAACCTCATTGAGGAATTAAAAAATGCTGGAGTAAAGATAAAATATAATCCCCTTCGTGGCTTTTCTTTACTAATAAAAGACCGAGAAGAATCCCAAATAGTCATTAAAGATGATAAATTAAAAGAGGAACGAATCGTTTTAAACATCAAAAACAAAGACCTCTCTGAGGCTCATGCCCACTATTTTGACTCTATTTGGCAAAAATCAACCCCCCTCTGAACGTAGAGAATGTCCTATCGATTGCTTACTCTTGCTGTTAAACTCTATGTGTTTTGACGTGTCCTTGTGACTCTGCGCTCCTCGAACTGCGGTTCTGCGGTGCTCGGGCGGGGGACGGTCGCTCATTATCTATGGCTCGCTGCGGCTCGCATTTTCATTTACCCTCGCTCCCTAAACCCCCACCAAACATAACATCATTAATAACAATAATTTTATAAACCTAATTTCTTTCTACCACTATCACAGGTGCATGATGGTCGGTGAATTCAGCAATATATTTTTTCAATTGGGATTAGTAGTAATCTTGGTCGCAATAGCGGCTTTTTTACTTCGCTTGATTAAACAGCCCCAGATATTAGCTTACATTCTTGTTGGCATATTGATTACACCTGTTTTTCATTTTATTACAGATACCTCTATTATTGAATCTATGTCCATATTTGGAGTTGCTTTTTTCCTTTTTCTCGTTGGTTTAGAAATGGATCTGAAATCTTTAAAGACGGTGGCGTTAGTTTCTATTTTTGGCGGAACGATCCAAATAGTTATTCTGTTTGTAACTGGATACCTTACTGCGCTGATGTTGGGATTTCTTAGCTTAGAGGCAGCTTATCTGGGGTTAATGTTTTCCTTTTCTTCAACCATGATTGTCATGAAGCTGCTTTCTGATAAGAGAGAACTAAGCACCTTGCATGGGAGAATTGCTCTTGGTATCCTTATTCTTGAAGATATCTTTGCTATTTTATCCCTTTCAATCTTGACTAATATCGGTGGCTTCACTGGCTTTTCATTTTTAATAGCTCTCCTTAAATTTGCCAGCCTTTTTGTGGTAGCTTTTCTAGCCAGCAGGTATTTTTTCCCGGTAGTGTTTAATTTTGCTGCAAAGAAACAGGAGCTCTTGCTGATTTGTTCGTTAGCCGTTTGTTTTTTATTCTCTTTGGCGTTTTATTATATTGGTTTTTCCATTGCTATAGGGGCTTTTATTGCAGGAATTACTTTGGGAAACCTAAAATATAATTATGAAATCATTGGAAGAATCAGAAGCCTGCGTGATTTTTTTTCCCTGCTCTTTTTTGTTTCTTTAGGGATGGGGTTATCTATCAGTGTTATCCAAAAGATGTGGTTCCCTTTTTTAGTAATCCTATTATTAATCTTATTCTTTAAGCCTTTACTGACATTATTGATCTGTTCTATATTTCGTTATACTCCAAAGCCTTCATTTTTAACTGCTATTTCCCTTGCGCAAATAGGAGAATTCTCATTGATCATTGCCGCCCAAGGGTTAGCTTTGGGGCACATCTCCTCAGAGTTTTTTTCTCTGATTGTTATGGCTGCATTATTTACTATTACGGTAACTTCCTACTCTGTGCAATATGAGTCACAGCTTTATTCTCTGGCGCAGAAGCCTTTGAAAATATTGGAAGTATTTGCAGTAAAAGGTTCTGGTACTTTGCCTATGGAAGTAAAGCCAAAAATAATCCTTTGCGGGCATAATCGTATAGGGTATAGTATCCTTAAAAGTTTAGCTCCTATCAAAAAGAAAGTCTTGGTTGTTGATTATAATCCTGAGGTCATTACTCATGTTTCTAAAGAAGGATTTTATTCTCTTTATGGTGATGTAACTGATGATGAGATTATGGAAAGGATGAATCTAAAGCAGATTCAATTGCTGATTTCTACTGTACCTGATTTACACGATACTCAGCTGTTAATAAAAAAAGTTCGTGAAGAGAATAGGAAAGCTCAGATCATAGTTACTGCTTCTGAAAATGAAGATGCTCTAAAATTCTATGAACTTGGTGCAGATTATGTCATTATGCCTCACTTTTTAGGAGGAGAGCATGTTGCTAATATGATTGAGCTGTTAAATCAGAATAAGCTTAAGCTTCAGGAAGAAAAAGCAAAGCACATCGCCCATATCCATGAACGGAAGCATCTTAATCATGAGCATCCAAAGGGAAGATAAATTCTAAATTTAAAGAACTTTAAGAAGGGTAAGATATTTATTTTAACTATAGCAAATCTCACAAATGTTTAATCATTAATGAGATTTGTTATTAGTATTCATTAATCATTGTTAAGTGAAATAAATTTTTGGCGCCTCAGAAGATTTTATAAATGGTTATGAATAAACTTATTTTATGATGTTATCAGTTCCATTTTACGAAAATACAGGAGATGGAAACCAATGTATGCAGGTTACAATGAAATCTGTCTTAAAGCACTTTCTTAATAAGGATTTTTCTCTTGAAGAACTTGACACACTTACTGGTAGAAAAAATGGTTTATGGACTTGGACTTCTCAGGTTGTTACTGTTCTCCATGACTTAGGATTGAAAGTTAAATATTATTCTAAGTCAAATTTAGAACCATTTTTACAGGGAGAACCATTTATACAAAAACATTTTGGTAAAGATTCTGAAAAAATCCTGAAATTCACTGACCTTCCTGTTGTTTTAGGGTCAATCAAAAAATTATTAAAATACAGCATATTTGAAAAAAGAAAATTATCTTTTGATGAAATTGAATCTCAAATTGAGCAAGGGCATATTCCATTGATGTTGATTGACCATAATAAACTTGTTGGAAAGGAAGGCTTGTATCAAGGTCATTTTGTTGTTGTAACGGGATTTGATGATCAAAACGTTTTTTATCATGAATCAGGACCGAAAAATCCAGAAGCAAACAAGAAAGTGCCAAAATCTACATTCATAGAAGCTTGGAACGCAAATGGAACTGATAATGATTTAGTAATTGTATATGGTAAAAGATAGCGGCGCCAAAAATTTACTCTTCGTAACTTCGTTCAGTCGGCTCGTTGCACTCTCGCTATCGCTCGGTTCACTTAACAGGAATCCCTTAAGTTAACTATAATAATTGCATTTGTTTAGCTCAGCGCGGTCAATTAGTGGATTTTGACTCGTTATCGGTTATGAGGCCTATCGTTCGGTTTGATTGGTAAAACAGTTTAGTTTTGGATGCATTAACGTAAATAAACTGACAAAATTCACGACCGCCGAAAGCTAAACAAATACTAATAATTCATAACAAGGATACCTTATTCTCTCACGAAAGGTTAATAACTAATCTGCTTTTTACACTTCTTATGAACTTTCAAACCATAGCTCCAGTGCCTAATGAAAAAGAATTGCTTAATTATGCTTTTGGTAAAGCGAGGGCTAAAGGAAATAAAAAGCTTAATGGTGATCATTTACAGATCATCAAAGCCCGTGAAGGATTAAAGCTTGATGTAGTTAAAGACGCTTTAAATGAACGTTTAGATAAGATTATCAAAGATTTTCCCAGCGTTGACCAATTATCTCCCTTTTATTATAAGATGATCACTCTTACTCTGGAGCTTTCTATGTTAAAAAAATCTTTAGGCGCAGTTAATTGGGTCCAGCAAAAATTACGTTTCTTTCATCGGGAATATGCTTCTAAGATCGGCAGGGAAAAAAATTATGGGCAGGTAAAACTTCTACTCAAGCAGTATTATGGTAGGATTAGCTCTCTACTAAAGCAAATACGGGAGAACTTGCAATATTTAGAATATTCCCGCCGGATATTAAAATCCTATCCGGATATCAAAGATATACCTACCATCTGCATCTATGGTTTTCCTAATGTTGGAAAAAGCACTCTTTTAAACAAGTTAGCAGGTACAAGAGCAGAAGTAGCTGCTTATGCCTTTACTACCAAAGGTATCAATGCCGGATATCTTAAAGTTGATGGAAAGAAAATTCAGCTGTTGGACGTTCCGGGCACGTTGGATCGGCCTGACAAGATGAATAATATAGAGCGAATAGCTGAACTTGTCCTTAAAGAGCTTGCTGATGTCATTATCTATGTGTTTGACCTTAGCGAATACTGCGGTTATTCACTTAAAGATCAGCTGCGTCTTTACCAAAATGTGAATAAGAATACTTATGGTAAGCAGGTATTAGTTTATTTAAGCAAGCAGGATTTGCTTGACCCGCAAATGGTGCAAGATTGGAAAATGAAGCATTATACCTTGGATGAATTGAAGGAGATCGTGTTGAAATTAGAGAGAAAAAAAGTCGAAACCGAGAGTACTGAGATAAATGATAATATTAATACAGAAGAGATTGCTGAGATGAAAGAAGCAGGTTAATTTATGACGGTATCTTTACCTTGCTGCATACTCACTAGGATCAATCCATCCTTTATTTGCTGCTACTATAAACAGTTTTCTGTTAACTAAGTCTTCTCGATCCTGCTTTTCTTTTACAACAGATCTCATCCCTGCTAACTGGTCATAATGTTCTTGTACTGCTCTATCTACGTTTGCTTGAGATACATAAGGTACATTTGAGAAACAGTTTCCTTGTGCTCTAGCTTCATCTAAAAAATATCCCGGCTCCTCTGTTACGATAATTACCTGTGGAGTTAATTTTTCTACATCATTGAGCACTACTTCTATACCCATAGCTCCTGGATTTCCGAGTACTTCTTCCGGTGCAATAACATTATCAACTAGCGAGATCATTGCCGCCGTAACATATTTTACCAAATCCTTTTTGCTATAATCTGCAGGTTTTTTACCAAATAGATTTTTGTACCCTAGTTCACTTAAGATTCTTCCAAGAGGATCTTTGCTTGGTGTTTTACTCAATTCTCCATCGTTAAGCAAGATAGACACTGAAGATATTTCTGAAGATAGGCAGACCGTTTTATTATCATCTAAATGTGATCTGGGAAAAACCACCAGGTTATAATCTCCTGTACCCATATCATAACTAAACCATTCTGTTCCAAACGTGCAATAAATACCTCCACCACATACCCATTCCTCTAACTCGCTGGTGCTTTCCCTTCCTTTTTTATGCTGGTCTAAGCGAGAAAACTTCCCTTCCCTAATAACGGTCATCAGCCTACGGTCATCTAATAGATGATACAAGCTTTGATCTCTGCCCAGGCCTAATAGATCCTCAGGAGATACTTCCATTCCTTCATTATCTAATTCATCAAGCACTTCTCGATCTTCTTTGTCTAATCCAGCGATGATTTTTAGCTTATCATTTCTCTTTGAAAAGGAATGTGGGTTTGCGGCAATAAATCTCCCTTGGTTATTTACAAAATAATTCTGAGGAAATATTCGTACCAAGAGTTGATGCACCCATTCTGACAGCTGTTGTAAAGCAGAATGATAGCCTTTATCTTTAAATAACGGCGCTTCGGCATGACCAATAACTTGTTTAGCTTTATCTAATAGTCCATCATCCCGCAATATCTGAAGCAATGCTTGATAGTTAGTCATCAATAAGATTATTTTTTGGGTTATTTATTAATTTTTTTCTCAGTTCCTACTTTAGGGTAGCACTTTACATAGTAATCTTTATAAATAATTTACGATTAGGGATATTAAATGGCTAGCTATAGTTAAGAAAGAACGGGATTACCACAGGAACAAGCAGTGCAGTGTTTA
>CAZNUS010000033.1:0-14827 GCA_964576385.1 uncultured Methanosarcinales archaeon
TTAACATGCCAAGGCGGTTGCGGTGGATATAAAGTTCAAGCAGACGACAACAAATTAGTTCAATTAGGTAGCAGATAAGCTCTTTTTATTAAATAAAATAAAAACTTAATTGATAAATAACCAGACTTAGGTAATAAATCAAAAGGATAATTCTGCTTGCTTTACAAATAACCAGCAATCTTTTTAAATAAAGCTTGAATTAAAGATAATTATCTAGAGATGTAGGCTTAGCTCGCCTGAATCTGGGTATGTTAAAAATAGTTAGAAGAAGTTAAGAAACAAATGGAGGCTATACAATGGGATTATATCAGCAAGTAAGGGAAGCATGGAAAAGACCGTCGAAAACCATGCCGGAATTATATCGACAAAGATTAATTGCTTGGAGAAGGGAAGATTCTACGGTAAGGATTGAACGGCCTACTCGTATCGACCGCGCGCGTTCTTTAGGGTATAAGGCCAAGCAAGGTTTTGTAGTAGCTAGGCAGAGAGTACCTCGAGGCGGACATGTACGACCAGATATCAGCGGGGGGAGAAGGCCTAAGCGTTTCGGCACAAGAATGAACTTACAGAAAAATTATCAGCAAATTGCTGAAGAAAGGACGCAAAAGAAGTTTGAAAACTTAGTTGTATTAAATTCTTATTGGGTAGGGCAGGATGGGAGTTATTATTGGTATGAAGTAATCCTAGTTGATCCAGATCACCCAGTCATAAAATCAGACAGGAAAATAAATTGGATTTGCGCCAAGAAGAACCGCAGCAGGGTATTCCATGGAAAAACATCTGCCGGGTACCGAGGGCGTGGATTAAGAGTTTAATTTTTATGATTTTTTTATTTTTTATATTTATCTTCTTTTTTTAATCAACTAAAAGCAAATTTATAATTTAAGTAAAATTTATATTCTTCATTGCTTTTGTACTAAATTAAAGACTAATCTTCACAAGATTAGATCTGAGGTGAATGAAGATGAAATGCGGATGTTCTATTGGAGAAAGCAAAAAAACAGAAGATTTAGTGAGAGATTTAATAAATATTGTTAATGTGCGGAAAGCTGAAGAAGCAGACGATGTAGTTACAAGAATTGAGCCGGCTACCGCTAAGGAATTAGTGGCAAAACTTAAAGAAATAGCTAAACAAGCTGGAAAGATCTGTGTTTGCAGGTAAACATTGAAGAGAAAAATAAATTGAAGAGAAAAATTATTGGTTCCATTATATTTGTTTTATTATTTTTTTTAGCTAGTGAAGCTTATTTGAACCTATATTCTGATAATATAACTGGTGAGAATATTCTAGAGGTAAATAGTTTTGTGGATAGTCCAGGTAGAATAAAAATATATTTTTGTCCAAGGGAAAATTGCAGTTTAGCATTAGTTCAGTTTTTAGACACCGCAAGCACATCAATCCATTGTGCCGTATATGAGCTTGATCTTAAGCCAGTACAGGAGAAATTGATGGAGAAGGCGGGCAAGATGGAAGTTCAAGTTGTTACTGACAATGATTATCTTTATGAATTCAATCATTCTTTTGTAAAAATAGATTCTTATGGGTTGATGCATGATAAATTTTGTGTTGTTGACGGAAAAAAAGTATACATGGGATCGATGAATCCTACCAATAATGATGCCTATAAAAACAATAATAATATGCTGCTGATTGATTCAGAAATATTAGCTCAGAATTATGAAGAAGAGTTTCAGGAAATGTGGAATGGCATATTTAAGAAAGGAAACAAAGTAAAAAATCCATCCGTAATGATTAGAGATATAGAAATTAAAAATTACTTTTGTCCTGAAGATGAGTGCGCAGAGAAGGTTAAAGAAGAATTAGGCAAAGCTAAACGATCAATCAGCTTTATGGCTTTCAGCTTTACGAACCAAGGTATTGCTAATGTACTTTTATTAAAAAAATTAGAGAATATTTCTATCCAAGGAGTAATGGAAGCAAGGCAAGTTACCAAAGATTCCGTGTTTCAGCAGTTGCAATACCAAGGCGTGGATGTGATAAAAGATGGAAATCCCAGGAATATGCATCACAAGGTTTTCATGATAGATGAGGAGACTGTAGTTACTGGAAGCTTTAATCCTACTGGAGGAGGAGACAGCAGAAATGATGAGAATATAGTTATAATCAAAGATAAAGATATAGCAGAGAAATTTTTAAAAGAGTACAAGACTGTTAGGAAGGAAGGGGAAGAGAAATTAGTAATAAGATAGTATCTTTATAAGAGACCTTAAATGCATTGGGTTCTTCTTGGAATTTTCTGAAAGATTAAAAAATACCTAAACCACCGCTTCCTGCGTTACCCTTAATGAACCCATTTCTAGAGCTTGCTCGACTAATTTCTGATAGTCTTTAGCTCCAGGACTGTTACGGGCATAACTGAAAATAGATTTTCCATATTTAGGAGCTTCCTTAAGCTTGGAATTATTGCGGATAGGCTCTCCCACAATGCCAGGGAACAATTTTTTCATAGACTCTAACATTTCATGGCAAATTTTATTTCTTTTATCATATAACGTAGGAATTACTGCTGTAATTTTTAGGTCATGCTTATAACTGCGATTAATCTCATCAACAATGGGCTGAACTTTCTTTAAAGCGTCAAAACCAAGGAAATCAGTTGCTACTGGAACAAAAGCTTCTTTACAGAACGCTAACACATTTTGATTAACTACCCCTAATGAAGGCGGGCAGTCAATAATCATAAAGTCATACCCGCTAATAGTGCTTAGTAATTCCTTTAACAAAAGACGAGAGTTATTTTGATTGGATAAGTAATATTCTGCTTTGGTTAGACTTTCTTTAGAGGTGATGACGTCAAGATTTTTTGCCAAGTTAAAGATGCATTGTTTAATTGGAATCTTGCCAGTTAGAGCGTCATAAACATTATATTCAGAATGCACCTGTAAAGATAAACCGACGTTACTCTGCGGATCTAAATCAACAAGTAAGACAGTACGATCCTGTCTGGATAAGCCAGCAGCTAAATTGACAGCAGTAGTTGTCTTTCCAACGCCGCCTTTATGGTTAAAAATACAGATAGTTCTCATATACATACCTCCTTTGATATTTTTGATGGAGAATAACTGTATTATAAAGCTTGCGTAAGAAAGAAGTATAGGTTATAAGAGATAGGTAATTAGAATAAATAAGCCCCAGGGGGGCAAGAGTATTCTAAAATAAAGCCCCACTTTGATTCTGGTTAATTTATAGAAAAAAACTGTTTATGTATTTATTTCTATTTTCCCGTCTATAAATCAGTCTATTTCTTGGTCTACTTTTCTGTTCACGGGTGTATTTATTCTAGGTGGTCCCCTGCCTATTTTGACATTTATAAAAAAATAAAAAATGACTTTAGAGGGTTAGTTTGTCAAACACTCGCTTGGCAAGATTTTCTTCTTTAACCTGATATCCTTGTTCTTGTAATTGATGTTCAAGATATCTTCTTTCAACTGATAGGTAGTTTTTTCCTGCTTTTTCTATAAACGTTGCATTATGGTGATCTGCAATGATGAGAGCATCATCTCCAATAGTTTCTACGTCATCTCTGGAAATTATTTTTACCTCTCCATCATATATGGTCTTCTTGATCCATCCTTTAACACATTCTTCTGCGCTTGTGGGTATTGTTTCCTTGCTTGAAAGCTGACGTATACGGTTTATTGCTCTTACCTGTAATCGATCACTGAGTAAGCCAGAGCTTCCAGGTCTTTGATCATACACGCTTAGGGCATTAGAATGGTCAGGTAAAGATTCCTTAACAATATAAATGGTTGAAGGTTTCTTTTTATCAATAACCATTTGAAGTAATGAAGCATATTGGCTACCTTCGTGTTTTTGAACCTGATAAACTGTATCGGTATCATCCTGGATTTTATCAAGATCAATACGCCCAAATGGATGATGTTCATTGAGGTCTCTTAATGAGGTCGTCTCTTCTTGGAGAAGATCATCTAGTACATTTGTAGTCTTTACTCCGGTTGCTAGAGCTGTTGTTCGATCAACAATAGAACCAAGGGGGATTGATACTAGTGCTATTATTTCCGGACTGGTTTCAGCATCGAACCGTTTTACATCAACATGATATCCATGCTCTTGTAATAGAACTGTTAATTTCGGAACCACTGTATCAAGAAGTTCATTGGAACGATAAGTGATACTCGTTTCTTTTTTAGGAACCATATGCTCTTCTATCTTTTTTGGTTCTTCGACTATTCTTTCAACTACTCTGTCAAGAGACCTATCACTTCTTTGAGTAGTAGGACTAGTTGTTTGGCGTGTTACTGCGCAATATAGGTTAACTAAATTCGCTTCGGAGAGAAGTGGTAGTTTCTCATCTACAGAGCGATGACTAGAAGGCATATTCTTCGTTTCTATACTTTTTAGAAGCTCATCGTAAGGTATAACTCCCTTTGCATTAATATCAACGGGCACTTTTCTAGCTAGGTATTCAAAGCTTCTCTTTAGAGCTCCTTTTCCGGCTTCAGTAACCATTCCAAGTATCCTTTCTTTGATTGTTGGTTTCATTTTTGTTTAGTTCCCATCTAATCGTCTTTATATGGTAGTACAATTGATAAATAAATATAAACTTTAAGCCCCCCTTAAGGGGTACTTATAGGAGAATTTATAAACACCAGAAATATCTTCTTCATTGATGGACATTGATTTATTGCGAAATATTGGTCTGACCGACTCTGAAATAAAGGTATATCTGGCTTTACTTGAACTTGGCTCATCAACTAAAGGACCGATTGTTGACAAATCAAGAGTGGCATCAAGCAAAATTTACGAACTTCTAGAAAAATTAAGTCAAAAAGGATTAGTTTCATCTGTTATCAAATCTGGGGTTAAATATTTTGAATCGGCATCGCCCAAAAGAATTCTTGATTATATGAAGGATAAGGAGAGAGATCATCAACAACAACTAGAACAGCTGGAACAATTGCTTCCAGAATTGGAACTCAAGCGTTCTATGGCGGGTATTGGTTCAGAAACCCAAGTATTCAAAGGGATGAAGGGAGCTGCCACTAGTTTTGAAGATATCCTTCAGACGCTCAAAAAAGGAGATGAATATTATGTTTTGGGGATCTCAACCTTTACTCCTCATTTTGAGCGTTTTGTCATTAATTTCCATAAAAAAAGAGCAAAACTAGGAATTAAATGTAAAATGATTGTTAACGAATTAGCTCATGACATTGGAAAGAAACTGGAACCAATTCCTTTAACAACAGTAAAATATTTACAAAAAGAGTTATTTACACCAGTTGTTTTTATTATTTACAAAGATAAAACGCTTATTTCCATCGGTCTGGATGAAATTTTTATCTTAATTCGATCAAAAAATCTATCTTTAGGAATGCAGGCTTATGCAGAATATATGTTTTCCATAGCTAAAAAATGAGAATACTGATGTGGCAAGGGTAGATCTTTAACATGGAAAGAGTTGATATTTTCTTCGCTCTCTAAGATGCCATTTTTAGGGGTAGGGCTTGTAGTTATACCAAAATGCGTCATTTAGTATATCCTAAAATTTGCGAATTTTAGTATAGAATAAAAAAGCCCCAGGGGAGACTTTCAATGTTCTCTCTCTGTGGGACTGAGTGTAACGAATGTCGCACTCTCCTCCCAGTTCTAGGAGAACTGTGTTTGAACTCCCGACCTCCTGATATCTTGATGTGCCATTACTTTTTTTGCAGACACAGCAGATAAAGTGATATACAAGTCAGGTGCTCTACCACTAGGCTACTGGGGCTTAAATTTACTTGATTGTTTTAATACTTATTTTTAAAAGTATTGCCTTTTTATTTTATAAAAGGTTGTCATTAAGAATTATGATCACAGATATAACTAAATATCCAATTCTTAATACCCAAATCTACCTTCATAATCCTTATGATCAAACCATTCTAGGATAATGTTAGCTATTCTAACTTCGTCTGTCTCTATTGTATAAATTAATCTCCAAGCATTGGGAAGATTATATTTCCAGAGGTTAGTGATGCCGTACATCTGAACATAAGCTTTTGGCCAGAGATGTTTTTGTATCTTTATGCCACAAGTAGGATTTACTTTAAGGTCATCAATTGCCCTGTTGATAAACTTGTAAAGCTGCTTATCCTCAAATTTTCCTTCCCGAAGCGCTTCCCATTCCTGCTTAATTTTAGGAGTTATGAAGGCTACAGAGATTTCATTGGTCATCTTACTATTAAATCCTCTTTTATAAGTTTTTTTATTCTCCTAGGATTAAAAATCCAAATAATACACCCTTCATTGTCTATAATTATCTTTCCTGATTGTTCAAGGTAATTCAAAATAATCTGAAATGTCTGATACATCATCTTCTTAGGAAGTTTTTTCCATAATTGATATTTACCACATTCTTGACTGTATTTTTGGATCGTTTCTTCTACCATAAAGACAGATTCTAAGGTAGGACTGTGTATAACAGTTGCTTCTTGCATATTATATAACTGTATATAGGAGAGATATTTAAACTTTCCGATGATAAGTACGTATTTAGTTAGATGGCCAAGAGGTCAATTCTGCTAAGCTATGGTCATGAAAGTGCGGAAAGCATCTTACCCGCACTTTGTGACACCAGCAACATATAAAATTGCATTTTTAAGGTTTAACTAATTTGTGCAATTTTCTATATTAACGGCCAACTAAATACGTACGATGATAATGAAGTTATTATAGAGAACTTTGTAACATTTAATAAGAGAATACTTAACCAAGCTAAATTGAGTAATAACTATTCCTTCAAATGGCTAGGCCAGGCAAAAGAACGCCAGAACTGTTTACTTTCCTCATAAGGCAGATTTGTTTTTAATTTAAACCATTGCTTGATAAAATTCTGCATCACATACATCTCTTGATGCAGCTCCTTTCTTCGCTGATATACTTCCTTATCATAAATCCTGTGGGCGAAAAGATGGCTAACTTGCTTTAACAAAGAATGCTTTTCAAATTCATCCTGAAACTTTTCCTGGACATAAGCCCAGATCTTCATCTCAATCTCTCCTTTATTACTCTTTAATTTTTTACCGTCCTTGATTATCTCCGTGTCAGTTATAGCGACGCAGTGAACATCAATGTCCATATAATATTTAATATACTTAGAGTGGGGAGGATCCTTCGTTAGCCTCCATAAAAACCAAATTTCCCTCATCCCTTTCTGATCAATTCTCTCACCATAATAAGATTCCCAATGATCACCATCCCCCTCTTCATCTTTCCAATCATACTCTAAAAACCATTCGCGATAGGTCTTGTAAAACATAGGCAGATCAAAAATATCTTTAAATTTAATCCTCATAGGGACATTTTCAGGATAAATTGGTACAAGATGTTTTACTTTTTTTCTAGGCATGATTTATTTCTCCATCCTTAACTTCCCAGTCAGCTGCGGCCAGAACCACTTGATTGATTCACGCTTACCGGCAGATGCCAGCACATCCACGCGTTGAGTATCGGCCTCTTCAGTGCATTTTATCTGCTCATCTTCCTGCAACAGATCAACATCAAACTTAGATTCGGGAATATGATCTTTATTTACAAAGGAACAAACCGGAGTTTTGAAATTCTTATATTCGGCAAGCAAAACTCGGCTGGGAGAAGTGGCTACTTTAGGGAATACATCCTGTACAGCATGAACTTCTTGATCACCCTGTTTTAAGAGATAAATATTACGGAAATTGCCGGATTCTTTTAGGAATTTTAGCGCTTCAGATTCAGTATCTATACCTAAAAAATTTCTTAAAAATTCCATAACGGTGTCAGCCAAAGCTTCTAAAGCAAAACTGCTGCCGATACCGTCCTTGCCGTAGATAACTGCGTTGATTTTTGGGGCGTATTGGAGCTTACCCGGCAGACTTCCGGTCGTGCAATCTACCAACTCCGGGCTGTCAGCAGGAATAGCTGGACATGATTCCGGCTGTAAGTCTAATGTGTACAAAAAAGATTGAGAACCTTTAATATTTTTATTCAAACTGGTGCTGAAAATGATCTTATCATCTTCATCCTTCAGCAGGCAGATATTATTGATGCAGGTATTGTCTTCTGCAGGGATCAATACTTTTGCTTGTTCTCCAGATAATTGGAAACATGCCCCGTTTTTAGTCGTATCAGTTGCCGTGGGTATCAAGCTAGATGTTTCTGTGATTAAACTAGGTACACCAAACAAATAATTTTCTTTCTCATTATATTCTAATAGGCCGTCGAAAGGATTAGTGCAGAAGATAGTATAATCATCTCCAGAGATGTCTAGTAATTGTCCGGCTAAAAATTTTGTCCGGCTGGTCCAGTTGCCGTCATCACAAAAATGATCCAGGAGGAATTCACTATCATTGATGCACACCGGGAATCTGACCGCAGCTTGATCGTGGAAATTGGTTTGCCCATCCCTAGTTGACGAAGCAACAATAGTATCAGTTAAATCGGCATCAGGATCATTAGAACTTATGACATAACACTGTCCTTCTTCCTGACAGAAACCATATTGGTCATCATTCCAGTCGCTTAACCGATTTAAAGCAACCCACTCCCCTTGAATACAGCGATAATCTTGTCCAGCAGTGATATGTTCTGCCAAAACTGAATCAGTCATAGGAGCGATGCAGGCATAACCGTTCCAGCAGTAATCTTTAGGACAACAAGCCTGTCCTGATCGAGGATTTTCAGTGCTGTCGTGCCGTTCCCGGTAATGGTATTCGGCCGGGGTAGTATCGAGAACTTGCAGCATCGGTTTATAGACAGTTTTTCCTGCACAATTGTTAAATTCGAGAATCAAGAATGTATTAGTGCCAGTATCGAAAGAGGCAGTGGCGGAAGTTAGATGTTCATTTCCATTGGAATCATATAATTTAGCTTGGACACTAGTACAAGTTCCTTCATGTGAGAATTGCAGCCGTTTGTTTTGCGGGATAGCTATTTTATCTGTTCTAAGAATTTCTTGGTTGTTTGCGAGCATAAATTGGTCATGATCTTCTCCCGTGCGATGGTCATATTCTAATTCTGGATGAGGAACTATTACCATTTTACCGTCCATAGTTTCTTGGACATATAATTCCCAGTATAAGAGGTCTTTTAAGTCTGCTCCGGAAATGGTTTCACCTTCTGCTTGTTGTCTATTCTCTTGGAAATCAGCATTGCCTAACATGTTTCTGGCCGGAACTATCATCGTAGAGTATTCTCGGGATGGCGCGGTAATTATTTCATCGTTTAGCTCTAATAACCCATCCAATTCTTCTATTTCTGGGTTAGTAAGGATCGGTTCGTAGCCAGAAGTTACTGTGTCCTCAGTCCAGACGCTGGCAGTAGTTGCGCCGTTATGAGCATCGCTGTAAGAGCAGAACTTGTCGTTTTTAATAGTACAGAATTCGCTTGTTTGAAAGGAATTTGTTAATGGGTTGGCGGAAGTTACTAATACATCGTCTGCGGTAATTCCATCATCTAAATAATCTCCTCCCTGGCAGCTGTAGAATGCTTGATCGATGTCACCATCTTCGTTGATACTGTTGACGTACAAGATTTGCTGAGGAACTTTTCTGACGATGATATTGCCGGGATGCTTGAAACCTTCTAATCTCTGTCCTACCGGTATTTCTTTGATGCTGTCCCCATCCCTATAAGAGACGTACATCTCGTAAAGAGCAGGATATTTGTTTTCAATGGTGTAGCCGTTTTCACCCTCTACTCCGGGAAGAGGATAGATACATTCTTCTTGGTTGCAGGAGTAGGTGAATGATACTGTATTGGGATCTGGAGTGTAGGTCTTCTTGATGATGGGATATTTGCCCGCTAACAAGGTCTCTCTAATCTCTTCTAAATTCTCGACATCTTCTAAATTGTCGATATAATTATAATCATTAAAATCTTCTAAAGTCTCAAATTCTTTTTCCACAACTTCCACTTGATCGGTCAATTTAGCGATAATATATAATCTGGTGGATTGCAATCCATTAAATCTATCAGTTCCTTCAATCTTCGTTAATTCTTGTCCAATATCACCATCTATTAATGGGTCATAGAACGAAAGCTCAATTGGGCCATTCTTGAGATATGGGGCATATGCACCAAAAATAGATATTCCTAAACTACCATAAATAATACTTCCATCTTTTTTAGTAATAGTAATTCTATTAAAGTCATCAAAATTGAGGTCAACACTATTAATCTCTTCTAAAGAAACTGAATTTGGAATGCCAATAACGACTTGAGGATTATTAATATTTAAGACAGATAAATCAATACTATTTAATATCACCAAATTTGAGTCAATGAATCGTATACTGTGCCCATCATCATTCAGCTCACCTACTTGAGTCATTTCCAGTTCTATCTCAGGATAAACCATCTCTACCACTTCATCTTCGTATGTTACTTCAAACTGCACGTTCATGGTCGTTTCTCCAGGAGCAAGCACGTCGGAATTCCAACAGCCGTACATTCTTCCGTCAGCATCCGGCTTGCTGTCGCCGACGAAATATTCATTAAGATCATCACCACAGCATCTTCTGGCAGGGTAATCATTCAATTCTGTTTCTCCTAGCCAAGCTTTTCCGTTCTGCGGATCCTCGCCGGGAGGAAGATTATCATCGTAGAAAGCGTTGCAGATGCGTTTGCCGTTAAGATAATTATCTTTCCAGTCGTCAATCTCGTTCAACCAGACATTAGCTCGAGAAGCTAGTTGTTCAGCAGTATCCGATGGAAAATCCGTTTCATACAAACTAGGGTCAATCGCATTGTCCACACCAGAACAGAGCTGGGGGTTGTTTTCCTTGCTGAACTGCATGTTCTTCACGTCCATACGGATAGAAGGCAAAGCCTGAATTGATATTCCGTTAATCGCTTTCATATTTGGTACTGGAACTTTAATGTGCATCCAGCGGTCTTTCTTCAAAAGAGGATTGTTGGTTGCGTAAGACAAGACATTTTTATTTAAATAATCAGAATCAGTACCTTCTTCGTCAGGAGAAGCTATCCGTAAAAATAATCTGGTAGAAGGGTCTATTTCATCTAAGAATTTCACCATAAATTCGAAATGAGTAAAATTAGACGCGTCTAAGTAAAAGTCCTCTTCATAAAAAGGATTGTATCTATTGATATCTGCTTTAATATTTGTCTCACCACTTGATGCATCTGGAAGTAAAGCTAACAGACCATCTGCTTCTGCTCGCCTCTTTGCTCCGTTATCGGCTGCACCTGAAGCAGGATCAATAGCATCAAGGTTTTCCATGCATTCGCCCCAAGCCCAGGAATCTCCTTGTTTAGAGCAATAGAAACGGTTAGCTTTAGAATAGTCAAGATCAATACTTCCCATAGCTAATTCTTTAGTGCTATCCTGAGCCCCATCCAATTCGTTAAAGCCGCAAGTAAACCATCGCTCGTTATTAGATACAATGTCGTAAGGCTGTTGGAAAGGATTGTTTATAGTTAGAATGGTAAAAGAGTCTTTTTCTGCACTAACCCAACACCAATCACTTCCTTCACATTCTGCATCGTCCCAAGGGATATTATCAGTAGCGGTGCCAACTTGATCATTATTATCCGGCAGACAAAGCAGTTTTTGGTTGTCAGTTAATTTTCCTACATCGTCAATGCCTTGCGCGCCGCAGCAGTAAGGACCGTTGTAAGTAGTGCCATCGGTATTGGAAATAGTAACACTGTCCTGCCAATCACATCTATTATCGCCAACCAAACAGCCGGCAGAAGTGTCTTCTTTTGTACAAATGCCTCCTTCGCAAGTGCCTTCTTCGGTAGCAGATGTTTCAACAACCTCGTCTCCTGCTGGCATTTCAGTGGAAGGAGTTGTTGTTTCATAATATCTTGACTGTCCTTGGCAAGAGTATTGGTTCTTATGGCAGTCCTCGGAAGAATCGTCTAATTCACCGGGATGGTAGAGCCAGAAATTGGCAGCGTTAATATCATTACTATCAGCAGTTAATGGACCCAATTGCGTGTAGGATAAGATCTGATCTTCACTAAAAGATGGTTCTGGAACTACATCTCCACTTAACTTCCATTTCGGATTAACATTACCATTTTCATTAATTTTATTTTTTATAAATCCGTTGCAGTCATTGTTCTTACCGTCGCCGCAAATTTCGGAAGCGGTGGTTATTATACAGTAAGGATTTCCCTCCAAATCATAATATCTATTCTCTGGAGCAATATTTTCATTGCAATTTTTAGGAAATTGTCCATGCACTAAATTATCTTGTGGAGAACAATCAAGAATATTTGGAACACCATCTAAGTCATGATCAACACTTTCATCAAGTCCTTCTGCATCAAACCACTGATAGTCTTCTCCAGACTTTAGGCAGACATACATTCCTGCTTCCCTATCGCCAGAACTAGTTTCTGCAGCATCTCCTGTAGCTTCTGGAGAGGGCTCTATCGCTATGACTTCACCTTCGACAGTGGCGTCACATCTTGTCCAGCGCTTATTTTCTGCACAGATATACCATCCTTCAGTTGTCTGCGCACTACCGCCAATGATCACTTCAGCAGCTTCGGAATAATCATCATCACCACCATAATAAAAATCTGGCCAAGCATCACATCCCTCTAGATTCCAACGATGCGCGCTAGAATCATAATCGTCACCGCAAGAATCACTTTCCCAAAAGCCAACATTAGTACCTAATAAAATACCATCACCAATGAGATCACTGGAAACTACAGGTTCATTTTCACCAACAATTGTTCCGTACTTATACCATCCTAAGCCGCAGTCATCATCACACTCATCGCCAGCACAGTCACCATCATCTTCACTAATGCCTATAGGACAGCCGGGAGGATTCTGTGCATAATCAATAGCATAAGGAAACTCCACGATACAACTATCTCCTTCTGCCTCCATATCAGCTAGGCTCATCTGGGATGGACGAAGGTTTAAAGCATTGACAATACTATTTCCATAATCTCTTAATAGTTCTTCTGTATGCCAAGCAGGTATTTTTTCCCACCTCTGATGAACATCGTTAACTCTTTCTTCTTCACTAAGCCAAACAAATTTCCCTAAACCACTTTGGCTGCAAAAATAGTTCTTTCCAAGAATTTCAACATTCATATGAAAATTATTCTGGTTGCATTCCCGCCAGACATCTTGATCCGTGCATAATAACTCTGAATTAGGAGCTATCAGTGGGGTGTTAACGATTAATTCTACTACATCGTATCCTTCAATATTTTCATAAGGAGTAAAATCAGCTGTTTCCTGACTGGATTTCTCACCATGCGCAATATCGCTCGATTCAGAGTGCCAGTAAAGCACATCATTCCCAAGATCATTCATATCAATCTGTGGTCGACCGGCAATGCCACTGCCCAGGACCTTTCCCGGTTGAACAACTACCCAACCGCAGTCATTAGCACTCTCTCCATCAAACTCGTCTAGGCTGACGTAACATCCAGCTACTGGAGAAGGTGTTGATAAAGGTATATCTTCATCATCGAAACTACTATCATCATCCGGATAATAGTAATCACTAAATAATTTCTTCGGCAAGTCATCCCAATCTAAATTGCCGCAGCCTAATCGGTCTTCGGCGCTTGATAACGTAGGATAAAATAATCTTGTTTGCAATCCGGGAAGTATTTGCGGCTGTTCCCCTCTAAAATTTTCACAAGCATCACAAGTGTTATACCATCTAATTAATTCATAAAGTCCTTTAGGACCCCATTGAAAACTATCCTCAGAGATTTGAGCACAAAAATATGCTATCCTTCCAACTTCAATTTCTTCACCTATATTTGAACTACTGCATTTAACCCAGTTCTTATCTTCCTGACACAAATAAGAATCCTTTGCTTCAGTGCGAAGCTCTTCCTTATAACAATCATCAGCATCATGTTGATCCAATGTATCATCCCAGCCAATATTGATTATCTTGTTGTCCCTATAATCCACATCAAAATAAAATAAACTGTTAAATGGGTAGTCGGGATGATCATCTCCGTCAAGATATCCCTGAGGACCGATTATCTTTCCAGGAGATAAATAAGCTACAGCACATTCATCATCTGAGGGAAAATCAGGATCAGCTAAAGAAAGAGCACAACCCTCAGCACGATTATCATCATAATTTATACAACCATTTCTTTCATAATAACAGAGTCTTTGATCACTATCAATAAATTGCATTACACTACTAATCTCATCTTCACATCCGCCTCCTTCTGCATTTAATTGGATATTTTCAACAGCGCCATCACAGGAGTCGTCATCTCCATAGAGGTAATTTGCTCCCTGGGAATTAACTGCTAGGATTATAAATAGTACTACAGCTATCAAACTCCTCTTTTTTATGTCCATTTTAAGATAGAACTAGCAATTCTTTCAGATTTATAAAGATAGCGATAACAAAGCACTATCCTTTTTATGAGTGATAGCTTGGTCAATAGGTGAGCCGAGAATTGCTATCGTTTATGAGAATTAGTAGGCGCTTTTTATACGATAAAATAGTCAAGTGCACAAATTCCGTTCCAAATGAATAGGCACTTTACTATTAGGAAGAAACATAGTAATAGAATAAGAATTATGTTTCTGACTAAACAACCTCTTTTGGAGAATACTACCAACAAGAAAAGCGCGAAGCGAACGACCTGCTATCACTCACTTTTTGGATAGTGCCGATAACAAAAGTATAGGACATTTGAAAGATAAGAAATACGGCCTTGACGAATATGAATGCAAAATTTTAGCACCATCGTCAGGATCCTTGTTATGCAAAAAATAGCCAGAAAACCAGCGGCTTTAGTCACTGGATGAATGGCACTATTTTTCTGGCTATTTTGCATCCTAAAAATGCGTAGTTT
>CAZNUS010000034.1:0-14170 GCA_964576385.1 uncultured Methanosarcinales archaeon
GTAAAGAGGCGCAGCCATATTTCCAACTAGTTAAAAAAATAAAATATCACCCAGGTGTTAAAAAAGTATTTTCAGAGATAAAGAGATTAGGTTATACCACTGCTATAATAAGTGGAAGCAGCATAGAGTTAGCCAGAAGGGCACAGCAGGATTTGGGCATTGACCACATATATGCTAATGACCTGGTAATAAAAAATGGAAAAGTTGAGGATATTATTTCGTTGGTAGGCCCTGGCTATGAAAAAACAGTGGATATTACCTATATCGGAGACAGTAGCAATGATCTAGAAGCATTTAAGGTTGTCGGAAAATCAATCGCTTTCAACTGCCGAATCCCTGAATTAAAAGAAGTAGCGACACATATTGTGCAAGGAAAAGATTTAAGGGCAATAATCCCTTTTCTCTAAGCTTACTTAATTAAAATCATGATTACAATTCCTAAGACTATTGCTAAGAAATGCCATAAGGAATTTCTTAACCCGCAGTCCTTATGTAATTCTGGAATAAGATTTGAACCAGCAATATATACAAAGCCACCAGCTGTAAAAGGCAGGATAAACTGAATAAAATGTGCAGTTTTAGTACTCCATATAATACCAACGATTGCTCCGATTATTGCAACGGAAGCAGATAAGAAATTTAACAGTAAGGCCTTGCCTTTAGACAAGCCAGCATAAAGCAACACTCCAAAATCAGCAATCTCTTGTGGTATTTCGTGAAAGATAACTGCAACTGTTGTAGCTATACCCAAAGGAACATTAACTAAATAACTGGCAGCTATTACCAAGCCATCAACAAAATTATGCAAGGCATCTCCTGCTAAGTTCAATGTTGCAATATGCTTTGGCTTCACCTTAGTATGGGTATGGCCACTTAAATCTGGATGATTATGCTCCGGATGAAAATGGCAATGCCTCCAGTGGATTAACTTTTCTAAAACAAAAAAAACTAAAATTCCTAAAAGTAAAAATATTGATGTCGTCAAGGTAAAACCATTTTCATCAACAGTTTCTGGAAGTAGGTGTAAAAAAGCGCCACCAAACAATGTACCTGCTGACAAGCTTACTAGTAATAACAAATATTTATCCAATCGCTGGTGTTTAGAGAATAAGGAGAGTATACCTAATAAAGACATTAATGAAACTACAATCACGCTTAAAAGGATGTATATAGTAATTTGTATCATAGTAAATTGCCTAACATAAATAATAAAGATAAATAATAGATTAAAGTATTATAAAACTTTCTATTTTCATAAAAAAAATTTCGGTAACCTTATTAATTGTTTAAAATATCCCTCATCATGACCCTAACAATTTCCTATTAACGCTTTAACAACAATGGTAGCATAACTCCCTTTAGGAAGTGAGAAGTATATTTTAGCTTTTTTCATCCCACTATTTAATTCATCATCTAGTAATGGAGTTATAGTTAATCCCTTTACTTCAATAAATGCGAGCCTATTTTCCCCTTCCAGTGATAATTTAGGCATAGGCCGAATAATAAAATCACCATGATTTATTTTTTGTTCCTGCATCATACCTCTTATGATTCTTGATATCAGATCCCTTGTTAGTAGATCATCATCTCCAATATTCAAAGTATTAAAACCAACTAAAGGAATAACTAGATCCTTGTTTTCTTCTGTAAAACTATCCATGCAAAAGATCAATTCGCCTGCAGAATATTTTACTTTGAAAATAGTGTTATTATGCAATTCACTTTTCATATTTTTTTCCATCATAAACCTAGCCAATGTTTCATTCCAAAGGTAGCTTTGATAGGCATGCACATACATCAGAAGCCTGCGCTGCGGCAACAAAGATAATGCTCCAATAAAATCATTTTTTCTTGAGATTAAATAGTCATTACAGCGAATTTCATTGATCAGCTGAACTGCCTCTGCAAACTCCTTCTTTATCAAATGCTTCCCAATAGGGATATTATGCTTACTAAACCGTTGCTCATCGAAGTAATTAGGTATATACTTCAGATTCCCTTGTCGTAGTTTACAATGCTCATCTAAATTACGAATAGTTATTTCAAAACGATTACCTCCTAAACTGCCTAAAGTAATTGGTTCATCTCCATACCCGACAAATGTTAAGGTAATATCTTTCAGATTAATCTGTTCTATTTTTTTTCGGCTAATATCTTTAAAAGAGATCATCTGCTCAGTCAAGGCATGTCTATCCTTGCTGCCTGCAAAACCAATGGTGTTTTCTTTAATGTGCAAAGCCTTAGCGATCTGCTGTATCGCATCAAGAGTATTCCAATTTTTTTTCATTAACGTAAAATAGAGATACCTTTTTGATTCCGCTGAACCAATATGCTTAACTAAACCGATCTCCTTGACAATAAAATCTTCTGGGCCTTGTTTTAAGGGAGACATCCGCTTCTTATAGTTGGGTTATATAAAATAGATTCTATACAAACTAGGTTGGATTTGATACTAATTAAGTTGCAGAAATATTATAAATATGATTAAGTTAAAATACTTAATGCTCCTAGACTTATCGCAACCACGAAAAGAATATTTTAAGCGATGGACAGCGCACCAGATCCTAGTTCAATTCTTAGAAAAAAAAAGATTTCTCCCGAGAGACTTGTTGGAAGTAGAGAAATCAGCAGTTATGACTATGGAAGGAAATTTAGAAGCTCTGGTAGATGGAGAATCTTATAATAAAGATCATTTTGAAATGGTAGATAAAGTCAACTCCGCTGATAGGGATACACTGCTTGTTTTTCCACCTAGTTACCGCGTGCCTGCAGGTGATAGTAGGAGTATCATCGCTTATCGTTATAATTCATTAGTTCCTCTCCACCCTTTCAGAAACCAGCAGAAAAAAGCAAGTGAAGTTGTTAAAGATGCTTTTGATAAGCTGCATGAAGAAAGAGATCAATTCATGAGTCGGGAACTGATAGGGTACAGCTGGCTAGGGGAAGATGGGTTGTTAAGAGTTGTTCCTTTTATGAATGATATTAAAGGACAGGAGCTGCGTGCTTTCCAAAATTTAGCTTGGTACCAGTTGGAATTTCCAGAATTAGAAGAAAGAGTTCTTGACGAGCTATCTGCTGGTGAGTTAAAAGATGATAGCAGAATGGTTCAAAAAGTAAAAAAATATCATGCCCATCTCGGCAGTCAAAGAAGGGAAGGAGATACACTCCAACATTATGTTAATCAACTAGAGGTAAGATTAAGAGACACCATTAGAATTAGTTTAATAGAACAACAAAGAGTAATGAACTTTCAAGTTCCTTCTAGAAGGAATATTTACAAAGAGCATAACGTAAAAATATGTAACATTCCTTTACAAGGTGCTGGAGATAGTGATCAACAAGTATGGAGAATGTATGGAGAATGTGATTGCTCTGATAGCAATTACCGCAGCGACCGCCGAGATTGGAGAAAAGAATTTTATTTCTGCGCTCATGAAATAGCTTCTTTGCAGACATTTAAAGCAGTTTTAGAGCAAAGAGATGAAAGAGAAAGGATTCATTCTTTACCTTTTCCAATCCCTAATCGTAGATTAATTGATTTTATAGATAAGTTAAGATATAGGGCAGTGATATTAGATTATAACCCTGAAACAGAAAAAACAAGAGTCCTACCGCTTAATGACACCGAGATAGGGGTTATTGCAATGAAAAAGATGGTAGCAGAAGGTTATGAAAGAAATGCAACAGCAGATTTACATGCCTTTAGGAGACAGAAATACGATCCGATATTAGATTTGGTTAAATTTAAGGTGGCAGGAATATAATTTTTACACAAACTAGCCATTAGCTTATAGATAATTGCGTTAATTATGTTGCTGAATTTTAGCAATTATAGTAAATTGCAAAAATAATGGAACTTTTTATATGCAATTTACTATTTAGCAAATCTCACAAATGTTCCATAATTAATGAGATTTGCTATTATCTATTTAGAAATGCATATTTCATGTCACTTCATTAATGCATTTCTCTATAATTTCATAAGATCAAACCAAATACTCCATAAATATCATTTTTGCATCTTTTGAATTGTCAAAGAAAACTGTGCTTCGACAGCTTCTAAAGAAATCAAAAGCAGCGCCTTCATTTTCTTTAATTTTCATTGAATTGATAACTTCTGCATCAAATCCTTTGCCTTTCTGCTCAATCCCTACAACGAACCCTTTCTCCCCTAACCATAGATGAAATTTGTACGGTGCTTTGAACTGAGAATATGACAGTACATTTGATCCAGCTTCATTTAAAAAATAAGAAACCTCATCATCAGTGTCCCTAAGCATCCAGTGTGATAAACAAAAAGAAGTATTAAAGGTCTCATTGATCAAATCAATGATCATCCATTTAAGATCACCATAATGCGAAATTACTTCGTCAGAATTACTAAAAGTTCTTTCTTTTTCCTCGCCATATACTACCATCTCTCTATGCTCAAGAGAGTTGATTTTCTTTAACGATTCGTCTAATTTTTGATGGAAGCTCAGGACCATTTTGATTTAACACCATTCACTTCTCAAAACCACTAAAAAAGACTATTATTTTTTAATTTATGGGTAGATTTTCTGCATAATTCTTCTTAAGAAATGGTTATGCAACATTTGAAAAATAGCCACCAGAACCATCCCAAAAAGCAATGATACTAAAAATATGTATTCGCTTATCTTCTTAAAGAAAGTTTCAGGGAAAATCTTGATCAAGAGAGAATCTACTGGAAATATCCAATTTCCTTGTGGAAAAAAAACTTGATGAAAAATAGTAAATGCACTAGGAAATATAAAAATTGCTGATAATAATAAGAATATTGTTCCAATGATCGTAGATATACCACTACACAAAAAAATCTTTTTCAATGTATCCATATCCTTTCCTAAATAAAAAATCATCCCAAACGATACAACTAAGAAAAACAGAAACAGTTTATCTATTAGAAACATTACTTTCTTAACATCTTGTAAATGAGAAATTTCTAAATATGTAAAGCCAAGAGAAGTTAAGTTGCCAAAAGAAGTTGAATTAAGTGAGTTTAGAGAGGTTAAATGAAGTGATGAAACTTCTCCATTTCCATCAGTAAGAAAATCCAGTACTACCTTCTGCTCAGCTGATTTTTCTATAAAAAATAGGCATAATTTGTATGAAAGCAACAATAAAAATAAAAATATCAAGATACTTGTTAGGATGATTCCCCATTTCTTAAAATTTAGTTTACCCAAATTTAATTTACACCTAATATCTGTTTATTTTCCAAGCAATCTCTTCAGCAGATCTGAGATCACTTTCCCAGATGCTCTATCACTTAATTCCTTCATACATATACCCATCAAAGCTCCCATAGGAGCATCCTTATTGCTTTCAATAATCTGCCGAATCACTCTTTCTAAAGCTTCTGTTGATATTAACTCATAATTCCGAACATTGAATGTTCCATTGAGCATATCTATCAAGACATCTAAAACAATGTCTTTATGGATCTTCTCTTTGGACAGCAAATTAAACAACTCCCGAAAATGAGACTCTGTAAGATTTTCTGCATTCAATGCATATTTCCGTTTTATCTCTAAAGGCATGGAAACTAATGTTTCTGCAATAAACGCCGGCTTAATCAAAGGATATCTAGCTACCAGTTCATCAAACAAAGAAACTTGATCTGAGCGGGCTACAAACGTTGCTAAGTCTAAGGAAAGACCTAATTTTTCATTAAATCTCTTAATTTTTTCTTCGAGCAGTTCAGGTATTTCAATGAGTGATAAATCAGGCTTAATTAATGGAACATCTGTTTCTGGATACATCCTAGCCGCTCCCGGTATTGGGCGCAGATAAGCAGTAGTTCCATCGGTGTTAGCTTTTCTAACTTCTGGAGGTATACCTAGTAAGGCTTCCTTAGCCCGTTCATGAACTGCTTCTAAGGCAGCATAAGATTTTGTGTGTGTGTCAGCAACAATAACAAACCCATCTCCTCGTTCACATCTAAGTTTCTTTCTTATCCTTAGCACTTCTAATTCTGTAATTCCATAATTGGGCAGTTCATCGGAATGAAATATTCCACCAACACCTGCTTTAGCTTTAGCTCTGCCGGAAAATTCCGTACCTAATCTATATCCTGGCTGAAGCTCTCTACCAAAATAACCCGTAAAATTATTTAATTTAAATCCTAAAATAGTTCCATTGCTGTCTAAGCACTTGCGCAATATTTTAGATTGAGTATCTAAAAGGGTAGAGGATAAATCTACAAATTCTGAATCTAAACGCACCCCTCTTAATTCATCTTTTATCTTTAGCAATTCCACCTGACGTTTTACCTCTAGTTCTACCGCCAAAGGGATTAATTTTAAATCTTGAAAGCCTTTTATTTCAATTCTCGGCCCGCCTGAAATGGAAACATTGATATCCTGCCTAATTGTTCCCAAACCACGTTTAACATTAGGCAAAGAGCGTAAAAGCATTCCTATTTTTTTTGCAGCTTCCTGACACTGTTCAGGACTATGGATATCAGGAGCAGTGCCTATTTCAATTAAAGGTATCCCTAAACGATCTAAACGATATATCTTTTCTTCTGAAGTCTCAGAAACTATTTTACAGGCATCTTCTTCTAAATTGATATTGTCTATCCTTATTGCTCCTTGGCTAGTTTCAATGGAGCCATTTCTACCTACTAACGCTGTCCTCTGAAACCCAGAAGTGTTCGATCCATCGACAATAGTTTTACGCATAAATTGCACGACAGAAAGTGGATTTGCTTTAACCATGATAGATAACTGCAATGCCGATATTAATGCTTCCTGATTTACTTTATGCGGCGGTTCTTCATCACATTCTAGCAAACAAGTGCTATCAGAATAGCCTTCATAAACAAAATTTCGACTGCGCATCTGCTCTTGTTGCGCTGCAATATCTGTTTCGCCTTCTTCTCCAGCAGAAGCCCTGAATTTCCTTTTGAAAGAAAAATGAGGGATATCATCTCTTAATATTGTAGGACAACTGCAGAATAATTTCTTTCCATCTAACTGCTGATGAATCTCAATCCCACACTTTAATCCCAGCTTCTTATAATCCATACTTTCTATGAAAATACCGCAGTTTAAAAAGTTTAGCTTGAGTTATAATAGGAATAATCTCTTAAAGAAAATCATAACAAATACGTTCCTTCGGATAGTAAGGGTAGTACCAAATCTCCTTGCAGCATATACGTAGCAGAAGGTATCAATGGGGAATGATCATCGGAACTATGCAGCTTAGTAGGCATAGACATTCCCTGTGGAGGGCAAACAGTAACATCAGGGGCATTAAAAATCTCACATAGATCGGCAATTGTGTGAGTTGGTAAAACAACTACTCTTATGAACGTAGATTTACCATTCCCTTCAATTGAAGGCCTGCATACATTTATCTCCAAAGTATCAGACATTTTTACTGAAAAGGAGAGGTATTATTTAAATCTTTTTATTGATACTACTAGATAGTAACCTCTAATTTTAGAACAGCATAATTATCATTAATCATCACAATCTTTAAATAAATAAGCTTAATCTAACAAAACTAAAAATAGTGAGGTAAATTATTATGGCTAATACTAATGAATTTAAGGCAGTTAAACATTTTATCACCCATAATTATAGGCATTTTAATGCAGCAGTAGTTATTGATGCTTCAAAAGCTTACGTTGAGCATTTAAAGAAAAATGGTAAGATGATGATCACGTTGGCTGGAGCGATGAGTACTGCCGAATTAGGGGTTTCTTTGGCGGAGATGATCCGACAGAATAAAGTTCAGATCATAACCTGTACTGGAGCAAACCTTGAAGAAGACTTAATGAATTTAGTAGCTCACAAATCATATAAGCGTGTTCCGCATTATCGGCAGTTAACACCGCAAGAGGAATGGGCTTTGCTAGAAAAAGGATTAAATCGAGTAACTGATACTTGTATCCCTGAAGAAGAAGCATTTAGAAGATTACAACAGCATATCTTTAAAATTTGGAAAGAAGCAGATTCAAAAGGCGAACGGTTTTTCCCCCACGAATTTATGTATAAATTATTAAAAAGCGGTGTTTTAAATCAATATCATGAGATAGATCCTAAAGATTCCTGGATGATTGCCGCCATGGAAAAAAATGTACCGATAGTTGTTCCTGGCTGGGAAGATAGCACTATGGGAAATATCTTTGCTTCCTACTGCATTAAAGGCGAGTTAAAATCTAGTACTATGAAAAGCGGGATTGAGTACATGATGTGGCTTGCCGATTGGTACAAAAAAAATAGCTCGGGAGCAGGTATCGGATTCTTCCAGATCGGTGGTGGGATTGCCGGAGATTTTCCTATTTGCGTTGTACCGATGATGTACCAGGATTTGGGGTGGAAGGATGTGCCTTTTTGGTCCTATTTCTGCCAAATATCAGACTCTACAACGAGTTATGGGTCATATTCGGGAGCAGTTCCAAACGAGAAGATTACCTGGGGAAAATTAGGAATTGATACACCTAAATTTGTCATTGAAAGCGATGCGACAATAGTAGCACCCTTAGTGTTTGCGTATATACTTGCAGAAGAATGAGTCGCACTAGATTAAAAAAATAAGAAAAAGATAAAATAAGGACCTAGAGATTATCAAATGCCTTTAATGCTGCCAATATTTTCCTTTCCTCTACTATAGCTCCATTGACATCATGGATTGCTTTTGCTACTTGCTCTTGTAAGATCCGCCAATCCACTTGCTTATTATTAAGTTGTATAATGATTTGACCATTCCCACGGCTTAAAAGTATGATCAGAGCAGCAGTAAATACTTTTAAATTTCTTAACGAAGTAAGAATATCACCTTCCACCTTCATTTTTTTAAGTTGCGCTTCTAGACTCTTGGTTCTACGGCTCAGTTGTATTGCAAAATTTCTCAAACCAGTTGGCCAACCACTTCTTACCAATTTTCTTGCTGATGTTCGATTTTTACCCTTAACTTCCTCTTCTAACAATTTTAATTTTTTAGAGCCGTAAAGCAATACTTGGTCTTCTTCGTTTGCTTCTTGTTCAGTTTCCTCTCGTACAGTCCTTTTTTTACCAATTCCAAACCATCCCATATTTTCACCTCTTATATTACTATTTAATATTAATGCCTATTTATTTTTTAACTGATAGGTATATTCCATTTAATATTTAACTACTTTACCATTTTCTCCAACTCTTTTTTAGTGGTTGCATCTTCCGGCTTTTTTTCCCTGAATTTAACAAAACGTGGAAATCTGACAGCCAATCCAGCCGTATGAAAAGGGCTTTTAGTTAATTCAGCCCCTAAAACCTCAACTACGATTGCCGGCTCAAACCAAACATCAGGTTCCATCTCTTTCTTGATATTCAATCTTGCCGGCTTATGATCTAATTTATATCCCTTTAACATTATCGGTAATTCCTGAAGCAACTCATCTGTTAAGCCGGTCCCAAGTTTACACACGGTTTCAAAGGTATCCTCTTTTTCATTATAACAAGCGCACAGCAACGCTCCATAGGTACCGCTTCGTTTACCTTTTCCATGGTATCCGCCAACAATTACTAAGTCTAATGTATCGGACATTTCCTTAACATAATCTTTCTTCCATTTTATCCAGTTCCATCCACGTGTTCCTGCTTGATATTCTCCTTGATGCGATTTGACGATAACACCTTCATATTTTTCTTGAAGCATCTGTTGGAAGAAATCGTTTAACTCCTCAAGGTCATCAGTTATTATTTTATCAGCAAGAGTAATATTTTTACTGACATGGACGATCACTTTAAGGTCTTCAGTGCGCTTTAGATAAACATCAGAAATCAAGGATTTTCCATTTAAATACAATAAGTCAAATATTTTTAAGCGGATAGGGATTTTTTTAATGTACTCTTCAACATCATACTTTCTGCGTCTTTGCATCAATACTTGAAACGGAAGATGATTCCCGTTCTCATCAATTGCCAAAACTTCTCCTTCCAAAACAAAATCTTTAGCCTTAATTTGCTTTAACAAATATTGTACTAAATCTGGGAATTGATCAGTGATATTTTCTAAACGACGGGAGAATAGGATAATTTTTCCTTGAGATGTTTTGTGAGCTTGGATTCTTTCTCCATCATACTTTGCTTCAACCGTAAATTTACCCTTCATTTTTTCTGGGATTTCACCCAATTCCTCAACTCGTTGAGCCAGCATCACTTTAATAGGAGTACCTAGATGGATCTCAATCTTATCCAATCCTTTCAATCCTTTTTTGACTATTGTTTCTGCAATGATTCCAACATCAGGGCAAATATTATATGCCCTTTCCAAATATTCCTTATTCTTTTTCTCGCCAGTATAAGCAATGGCCAAAGCATCTAACACGGTCATGTCTCCCACGCCCATCCTCAGCGTTCCAAGAACTATCCTGCAGATATATTTTGCTCCTGTAGAGGTAGCCTTCTGCAGTAAAGAGATAAGGATATTTGCTTTTTTATCTTGTGAACCTTCCCCACCCATATCTGCTATTTGATGAAGCTTATTAAATAAGTCTTCAACAGTTAATTTACCCAAAGGAACAAGAGTCTGAGGCTTCTTTTGCAGGACCTTTTCAGCTGTTAAACCTACATCACCTGCTTCCTGCATTATCTTTTGCACTTTGCTTAATTCCATCCCGCCAGCGGAAGCGATTGCCTTCAACACCGATTTTTCAGCCATGCCTAAGACTAATGGATCATATTCAGAAGCGATTGTTCCTAAAGTGAGATAAGAGATTTTACTGATTAATTCAACCGGGACATGTTTAAAGAAACTTGCAAGAATCTCCCTCATCTCATTACCAGAAGCGGTCTTTTCTAGTTTCTCATAAACATCCGTCAGCTCTTGAAAATCCATCTAACTCTTCAATTGCTCTAATTATTTAAAGGTTGTTATATTTAACAATATGCTGTTTTACAATTAGAAAAGCAGAAAGCCTCGATCTTTAGATCGAGGATGAATGCGTTCGTTTCTGCTTTTCTGGTGCAAAACACTGCGGTGTTTGCACAAAAGGCTCTGCGCCTTTTTGTGTCACAGAAATGCACAGAAACCGCAGTTTCTGGCACGCTAGAAGCTTTGCTTCTCCGCGTTCGCCTATTAAAGAAAGCGTCTCTGTTCAAGCCCCGCCATTCCCTGAAAAATACCAAAGTATTTTTGGGGTCCCAGAAGCGTTGCTTCTGCGGATATGGCGGGGTGAGAGGCTTTCGGCGAATTTCTCATGACTTTAATTCCTGAGAAATGGATTTTATACTCCGCAGCTCTGCTGCGATAGGGATTTTTTACTGTTCAAAAAAACTAAAAGATTATTTTACAAGGATATTTCCTATTCTTCTTATGAAAATAAATCCATATCCCCACATCAAAGGAAGCCACATAGGAATCCCAAACAAAGAAGCAGATTCCCAATACTGCGCTTTGTATACCAGATCTCCACCCATCTCAAATAAAAAACCTAAAACAATTCCAAATAAAAGAACCTTCCATTCTTTCTGGTAATATTTTATAGAAAAGCTAGCTCCGATTAAAATTATAATTCCTAGTGTGACATATACTTCATTTTGAGTTATTAAAAAAATAGCTAAAACTAAAAATAAAGGTATTAATTGAAACCATATGCGTTCTCTGAAATTACCCATAATTCATTTAGGATATCTTGGTTTATATTTCTTTCGAACTTTTCAACAGACATTTCTTTTGATATTCATTATTATCAAAAAATCATAAAAATGCGTGAAACCGTCTAACCTCGCACTAAAGCCCTGAGAATTGCTTAACAATTCTGGGACGCTAGAAAAGTCGTTGCTTTTCTCCGCGTGCGAGGTTTGAACTGAGACGGTTTCTAAACTACGCATTTTTAGGATGCAAAATAGCCAGAAAAATAGTGCCATTCATCCAGCGACTAAAGTCGCTGGTTTTCTGGCTATTTTTTGCATAAGCAAACCGCCAAATATAACATTATACAATTCACACCAAAACATTTATAAATACACCACTCTTAAGGAGTAACTATGAACCTATCCATGATAGTCTTATCCATACTCTTGGTGATTACTCTATCTTTAGGAGTATTCTCCTTTACTGACAACTCTATTATTCATGAAGAAAAACCAGCTTCACTATTGATAGGAAAAGAGAGATTTTCTCCCAGTGATTGGGTAAAAGAGAACCAGATAAAAGTATATCAAAATAAAGTGATATTAGATATAAATGATGCCAGTTGGGCTACTTTTACCGATACCAATTCTATGGACCCTTTCCTAGATAAGGATACCAATGCTATTGAAGTGTTGCCAAAAGATCCTGATTCAGTTAAAATAGGTGATATCATTTCTTATAATTCACCTTATGGTGTCATAATCCATCGAGTTGTAGAAAAAGGAATGGACGAACATGGCCAGTATTTTGTTGTTAAAGGAGATAATAATACTCTCAGTGATCCTGTTAAGGTAAGATTTAATGATTTAAAGGGAGTTGTTGTAGCAGTGATTTATTAGAACTGAGATAAACTAGAAACATTACAAATTAATGCTGCAGTAAGAGAATATTTTTTCTGTGTAATGTGGTACAACCAAAACTTTATATATCTATTTAAACTTCTGATATCCTAATTTAAGGTAAAGTTAAAAAGATAGGTGATATTATGTTAATGTTTGGAATAGATGTTCCACTGATAGAAATTCTATTTGTAATGCTCATAATCTTATTTGTACTGCTTCTCGAGGCAATTGTGATTCTAGTTATTTTATCTAAGCATCTTCATACGATAAAAAAAACAATGCCACATGAAGCGCATGAAATAGAAAAGCAAAAGAAGAAATAAATTGTTATTCTAATATTTAAGAGTATATTGTAACCGATCTTCTAAAAATAAGGAGTAAAGAATCTGCTAAAAATTATTCAAAAGATACTAATCTGATACTGATTTAAAAGATAATTTATAAAAATAAATTATAAAAACTAAAAAACCTATTTCTTTCCACCAGGTGCTTCTTCCTTCTTCTCTTCCGGCACTAATTCATCAATTAATGGCATAGGTATTCCTACTTCCATCATCTTCGCACGGATCTTTCTGGATTCTTGTCCTTGCATCTCTGCCATGATAGCCTTAGCTCTAGTTTCGAATTCAGCTCTACGCCTTTCCATTTCCTCTTTGAGCCTCTTCTTCTCTGTTTCAAGCATGGCTTTCTCTTCTGCTGTAAGCTCCGTTTTCTCTGCTTTGATCTCTGCATCAAACTTTCCTGCTTCTACTGCCCTTAATGCTTCAGGCGCAGAAAGGCCTTCAACCAGAATACCCATCGACTGACACGTCCCAATAACTTCTTTAACTTTACTTTTCAACGTTTTTCCTAATAAAACATCTTCTTTGATTTTAGCAATTTTAATAATCTGAGGTATAAGTAAATTCGCAATTTTTTCCGTCAAAGGGTTGCTTGCCCCTTTTTCAACCCCTGCTTCTTTTTTGATCAGTCCAGCTACAGGAGGAGTACCAACTTCAATAAGAAATTCTTTAGTAACAGTATCTATAGTAACTTTCACTGGAACTTGCATTCCTGCCATCCCGGCAGTCTTTTTATTGATCTCAGCAACTACTTGGCCTATATTTACGCCAGTCGGTCCTAAAGCTGGTCCCAATGGAGGTGCTGCTGACGCTTTTCCGCCCTGGATCAATGTTTCTACCGACTGTTTTGCCATTATTTTCTTTGAGAAATGAGTTTATTTATATAGTTTGCGATAAGATTTAGTTAAGCAAAGTATTTTTCAGCACCCTATACACTTGAACTTTACATAATTTTAAAATTGATAATTTATTTCTCCTCTGTCAACCTCTTCTTTTTCTTCTCTTCAACCAAATGTAAAAAATTCTTATCAGAAATAATTGATTTTCCTATGCGTGTCTCAGCATCTTTTCGAGCATTTCCAGCAACTTGCCCCCCTTCTATTGCAGCATCTTCACATTCCCTAAAACCTTTAACATCTTTATTCTTTGTTATTTCTGTGGAAACTCTTTCACCTAACATTGAAAAAATAAGCTCTAAATCATTCATATGATCTCGTAGATTCTCTCTCTTTAGCCCTTTGAATTGCTTATATTCGCTGGGAGTCATATCAAATGTTGCTTTGGAGATTTCCGCAGTCAAAATGGCGTATTCCTTCTCAGTTTTCACTCCTCTTTTGTCCC
>CAZNUS010000035.1:0-14154 GCA_964576385.1 uncultured Methanosarcinales archaeon
TTTAAGCCGAGGTGAGACGATTTCCCGCACTTTCATGACAACAAATATTTTTTCCTATTTTTTATGTTTGTTTAGCTTGTCACCTTTAATCTATAACTCATCACTTTTAATTGATAGCTTGTCACCTTTAATCCATAACTTATTTATATCACTGCTTATTTTTAGCAGTATGCTAGTCCAACAAAAAAAAATATCTTCTACTGGAGTAAAACTATTTATTCAACAGGATGGAAAAGAGATAGCTCGTGCTTTTCTTTATCTTATCTATAATGATTTGCATACCCTCCCTTATGGGTTAATGGAAGATGTGTTTGTTGATGAAGCCTACCGCGGCTCTGGTTATGGCAAAATAATTATTAAGGAGCTTATTGATGAAGCTAAAAAACTGGGTTGTTATAAGTTAGTAGGGTTCAGCCGATATGATCGAGAAAATGTACATAAATTATATCTTAATTTCGGTTTCAGGGATTTTGGCAAAGAGTTTAGGATGGATTTCTAATCTATTATTATATTTAAATAATGATCAACTTTCATTTATGATTAGATAAGTTTGCAAAGTTCTCATTAGTTTTTAATACATCTCTCAAATTCTATACATATTTAGTTAGATGGCCAAGATATCAATTCAGCTAAGCTATGTGGCAGGAACAGATGTGAAAATAATCAATAATTGTAGCTATTTCCTATAAGTACGCCTTCGGATTTTCACCTGAATTGATGGCCAACTAAATATGTACCGAATTCTTCATATAATTGATCCATAAATTGATTTAAGTCCATCCCTGATTGTTCTTTTAAATGTTCTTTTCTTTCTTGAATTTCAAATCCATAGAATATTTTCTTAAATGCTTCCTGAATCCTCTGATCATTCATTGTCTGTTCATTCTTTAGTTTGATTAAAAATTTATTCCAATTCTCTGCAATGGTGTCGTACCCTAACACTCCCTGCCGTTCCATCCATTCGATAATGGATTGCTTTTTATTGCTGTCAAAACCAACGCATCGGTGAGAAGAGATAAGATATGAAATTTTATCTTCTTCTATGAATCTTCCAAGGGGATATAACCTGCATCGGACTGGGCGAAAGTTATAGATGGTGCACTCATTTGCTAGACTTTTAAAGGGGCATCTTGGCCTGTTTCGTAAGGCGCATCTCCAGATATTATCTTGATCTAATTTAAACATAGAATACTGTTGATGGAACCTCTCTATGGATATCCTAAGATTATCGCAGATTATCTTGATATCAAAGGGGTAAAGGTTAATTATAGTGCTATCGCAGCATTGCCCGCAACGCTGGCATTCAAATTTAAATCTATGATGTGCTTCTTTTAGTTGCATTTATACCATAAATTCAAAAATAGATAAAAACATTACTCTTAAATAAATTTAAAAAATAAAAATAACAAGGCAAGACACTTAGAATCTTCTTCGTTTAGAATAACATTCTTTACAGTAAACTGGTTTTCCTTCTGTAGGTTTAAATGGAACTTCACATTCTACTCCGCATTCTGAACAAGTAGCTTTGTGCATTTCCCTTGGTCCAAAATCCCTACCAAAATTACCTCTATCGCGGTTAAAATTGCCCCCACCGGATCCTCCTCTATTTGTTCTTTCTCGGTTAAAGTTGCCTCCACTTCTAAACTTTCCACCGCTTCCTCCTCCTCCTCCTCTATTAAAATTTCCCATATTTCCTCCATATATCGCTCTAAACTAATCTAAGTTTAGATGTAATATTGGGTGTAAATCTGATGTACTTAAAAACTTAACCTATTCTTTGTGAAAAATGTGAAAATAGCCTGCCTATATATTATTAGACAGAAATCAACTTCCTTTTCAGTTATTAAAAAGGAATATTTTTAAACTTCAACATTTTTAATATAATTATAAAGAGGTGTTATCTATGAACAAATTATTGATCAGTGGATTACTTCTTGTTTTCTTAAGTATCAGTTTGGTAACAGCAAATTGGGATAAGGATGGGCGTTATGGTATGATGGATAATGATGGTAATTTCTATCGCTATGGCATGATGGGAGAAGATGGGGCATTTTATGATGCTATGGTCTCAAATAGTAGTTATTATTATGGCATGATGGATGGCAATGGCCAGTTCCAACGTTATGGCATGATGAGTTCTGGAATGATGTCCATGTTTTGGGGTAAGTATGGTTATTATGGCAGGAGTATGCTATGGTTATCACTTCTCTGCCTGATCCTTTTTGCAGTAGGCGTATTTATCTTTTCAGTAATCTTTTGGCTGACCTATAATTGGCTAGTAAAAGATAATCCTCAGGGAACTAAGAAAAAGAAATAGATGCAACTGAAAAAATTGTAACTAATCAGAATTGTATGTCTTTGAGATATATCAGAAGTATTTAAGAGATCTCTCATAAATATCTAGTGCACATTTGCTTAATATTAGGGCATATGCTTAAACTGAACATGTACATCCCAATAATCTTAGGAACGGCAAGGAAAGGAAGAAGATCCGAGTATGCTGCACGATTTATGCTCGAGAAAGTTAAGGATTATGGCGGCATTAAAACTGAGCTGCTTGATGTTAAAGATTATAGGATTAAGGCAACAGATAATACTCAAAATAGTTCGCAAGCTAAGAAACTGAAATCTAAGATTTCTAAAGCAAATGGAATAATCATTGTCTCTCCCGAATATAACCATGGTTACCCTGGAGAACTAAAGATGATGCTAGATATGTTATATGAACAGTTCCATTATAAACCGGTGGGTATCTGTGGAGTATCAGCAGGCGGATTAGGTGGAGCAAGAATGGTAGAAGTATTACGCTTGAGCTGCATCGAGTTTAAGATGGTTCCCATTAGAGAGGCAGTCTATTTCTCTAATATCCAAGATTTATTTGATGACCATGGTAATATTAAAGACAATTCTTATCACAATAAGGCAAAAATATTCTTAAATGAATTGATATTATATGCCAAGAAATTAAATCAATAATACACTAAGTAATAATACGCTAAGTAATTAGATCAGTAATTTGGTATTGTTATAATTTTCGGAAAGGGATAAATACTGATGACAAAAAATAAGCATTTACAACAATCAAAGAATTTACCAGTAGATAACATAGTTACAAAACCGGAAAATTACTGGAAAAAGAATCTTACTAAAGAACAGTATCATATTTTAAGGGAGAAGGGTACTGAATTGCCTTTTAGCGGCAAGTATGTTCAATTTGACAAGGAGGGAGAGTATGTCTGTGCTGCCTGTGGCAATAAATTATTCTCTTCAGAGTACAAATATGATTCCCACTGTGGGTGGCCAAGCTTCTATGATGTTAATAAGGATGCAGTTGAGTTCAAAACAGATATTAAGCTCATCATTCCAAGGATAGAAGTTTTATGTAAAAAATGCGGAGGTCATTTGGGCCATATTTTTGATGACGGGCCGCAACCTACTGGTAAAAGGTTTTGCATTAATTCAGTTGCAATGAAGTTCAAGGAAGAAAAATATTCTCCCTCAAAAGACCATAGCTAAGGAGATTCAATTAGAAAAATCCTTACCACAAAAGATCATAAAGATGATCTAATTAAAAATATCCTGAATAAAAATATCTATTTAAAAAGATTTAACTAAAAATATCCTAATTAAAAAGGACTAGGCCATAAATAATACTCATCCTTGATTGTTTAAACATGAAACAGAATCAACTTAAGCTAAAAAATATGCCCGTGTTATTTGTAGGGCACGGATCGCCTATGAATGCTATTGAATATAATGAATTCACTAATAGTTGGAAAAGTATTGCTCAAAATATTCCAAAACCAAAGGCGATAGTTTGTATTTCTGCACATTGGATTACCGAAGGAACTGCTGTTACTGCTATGAGCATCCCTAGAACGATCCATGATTTTTATGGATTTTCTAAAGAACTTTACCAAGTAAAATATCCTGCCAATGGTTCTTTATCCTTAGCAAAGTTGATACAACAGATAATAACAACGGTAGCAGTACAGTTAGATTATGAATGGGGTCTCGACCATGGAACTTGGTCCGTTCTTAATAATATGTATCCTAAGGCAGACATTCCTGTTCTACAGCTTAGCTTGGATTATCAGCTTTCGTTAGCTAAGGCTTTTAACCTTGGAAAGGAGCTGCATCAGCTAAGGGAAAAAGGAATATTGATTATCAGCAGCGGAAATATTGTACATAACCTCATGATGATGGATCAACATGTTAAACCATACGAATACGCAGTTAAATTTGATGATTTTGTTAAAAAAAGCTTGAGAAATAAGGATCATCAATCGCTAATTAATTATTCTAAGCATAAATTTTCCTCCTTGGCGCATCCTAGTAATGAACATTATTTGCCTTTAATCTATGCTCTAGGGGCAGCAGAAAAAGATGATTTTATATTTTTTAATGAGAAAATAGTTTACGGATCAGTTTCTATGAGTGGTATTTTATTTTCTGATAATAAGTTAATTATTTAGGAAGTGTCACATGAATAAAGAGAAAGCCACGTTTGGAGCAGGATGTTTTTGGCATATTGAAGAAGGATTTAGAAAACTAAAAGGAGTGTTAAGTACCTCTGTCGGGTATATGGGTGGTTCTTTAGCAGATCCTAGTTACGAAGATGTTTGTACTGGTAAAACGAGGCATGTTGAAGTTTGCCAAGTAGAATTTAATCCAGAAATCATCTCTTACGAAGAGTTATTAAATATGTTCTGGGAAATCCATGATCCTACTCAGCTTAATCGTCAAGGTCCAGATATAGGTAGAGAGTATCGTTCAATAATATTCTATCATCATGAAAACCAGAAAAAGCTTGCTTTTCAGTCTAAAGAAAAACAGCAAAAAAAATTAAGTAAGAAAATAGTTACAGAGATAGTTAAAGCTGGTCCGTTTTATAAAGCTGAAGAATATCATCAGAAATATTTGATGAAAAGAGGATTGTCTGTTTGTTCTATATAACTCTATCATTAAAGAGGGATAAGAGAAAAGTTAATATACTGAACTATAAGTAAAACTAGAAACTATTAGTTACAGTTTAGTATCATGAAACCGGAACTAATTAGAAAAAAATGATCCCGGTTGAGTATATAGAGAACTTGCAAATTTATCTATACATATTAATCCTGATATACATATTCATCCAGATATTTAAAACATGAAAAAAGAGGTAGTCTTATTTGCGTTACTTTTGCTTCTTATGGTAGGCTGTATCCCACAGAAATCATCAGAAAATATCATAACAGATATGAAGCTTTCGGACACAGTCGCTCCCGTTTCTATAGGGTATATTGGATGTTCAAATACTAGAGAGACAGTTGAGGGATACCATTATCTCGGTGGTAAAAAGATGTGGGATTATGATAGAAGATATGGTTCAGGGACTATTCTAGACTGGTCAAGAGATGTTGATGAAGGAAGTAAATATTGGAAAGTTTTTGATAAGCTTTTGGAAAAATATCCAGAGACTAAAATGGTCTGGTGGCAACTATGTATTATGGATGGAGAAAGAACTACAGACTATGAGGATGTTAATATTGTACTTGAAGAGATTAGAAAAAGAATTCCTGGCGTGCTCATCTATGTATCTGCACTTGCAGATTACAGCGAAGGTGTATGCAGTATAACAGGTACATGGGGATTGGAAAAAGGAAAAGAATTAGCCAAAGAGCTGGATGATAACAATGAAGATGTCTTTGGAGGCCCGCTTTTAGGTCAAATGACTCCTCTTGATACTGCAAAAGATGGCTGTCATCTTAGTAGCCCTGATGGAAAAAGAAAACTTGGAAATCAAATGCGTTTGTTTTTTGATAAAGAAGAGTATTCCCTTGATGAAGCATCCATAGGGTATGTTGGATGTTCCAATACAATGCAAACCGTAGCTGCATATTGGTCGGTGGACAGCTCAGACAAAGTTCTTTGGACATTTAATGAATATGATCTGCACGAATATGATGGGGGGGCAGTGGTTGATTGGTCAAGAGGGGCAGAGAAAGGAAATAAATTTTGGGAAACATTTGACCAATATTTAGAAAATAGCCCAAATACAAAAGCAGTTTTCTGGCAATTATGCATACGCAAAGAAGAACCTACTCCTTATGAAGAAGCTCTTCCGGTGCTGGAAGCAATCCGTAAAAGAATTCCGGATGTTGTTGTTTATGTGTCTGCTCTCCCTTCCTATACGGAAGGAGTATGTGAAATAACTGGTACTGTCGGTCTTGAAAGGGCAAAAGCCCTTGCAGAAGAACTTGATATAAAAAATAAAGATGTTATTTCTGGACCTGTTTTTGATCCTATGGCTCCGGATGAAACTGCAAAAGATGGCTGCCATTTAAGTGAAGTAGGCATGCAAGTTATTGGAAAGCAAATGCGAGCTTTTTTTGATGACCTAGGACCTACAATAGAGTCTAAATCTGAGGAAAATCTTGGTGGGAAAGGTGATAAAGCATATTTTGAAAAGAAAGAGGAAGAGGGGAAAGAAGAGCTTTCTCCTAAAGAACAAGTGTGGAGGGATCGGATTGATGCAGCCATGGAACCTACCATCTGTTTAGATGTACCAAAACCAGTATATTCACCATCCTATTACCAAGGTCCTTTAATTGATACCCACGTACATATTCCTTCCATACCTGATTGGCCAGGAGAAGAGGATGAGGAAATGAAGGGCGAAGTTCCTGAAGGTCGCTTTGGTGGTCCACAAGCACTCTTAGGCTGGAATGTAAAGATGAGTGAAATTGCCTGTAGTTTGAAGCGTGAAGGCACACATAAAAGCTTTGCCTTCTTCCCTGTCTATCAGGGAGATATATCTATGCATCAGCTAGAAATATGGAATAAAACTATGCAAGAATATCCAGAGCAATTTACTCCATTCATTATGTCGTCAGGAAATGATAATGAGCCAAATGGATTTCCAACAGTTGATGCCGAGACTCTTAAAGAGATGTTAGCTTTTTATCCAAGGTTATTTGAGGGCTATGGAGAGATTGGGCTTTACGAGCGTGAGAATGGCGGATCACCAGAACTACTACCTGATTCTCAAATGCTCCAAGAAATTTATCCACTGGTTCGCAAGAATAATTTAGTCGTTTATTTTCATTTAGGCGATGGCCATAAAGATAATTTTGAAAAAGTGCTAAAACAATATCCTGATATCACTTTTATTTGGCATGGTGACCAGCTCTCCGTGACTGAAATAATGGACATACTTAATAGTCATCCTAACGCTAACTACGGGATTGATGAGTTTTTTGGCGGGGAAAGAGAAATTTTTGAAATGTATGTTGGAAAAAGCAAAGAACAGTATTTGGAAGTGGCAAATAATAAATTTGACAAGATTATCCAGCAAGCACTAGGATACTGGAAAAATCTTATTGAGCAATATCCTGACCAAGTGCTATGGGGTACTGATAGGGGAGATGCTGTATGGAATTATGATCCTGAAGTTGGCCAGATGCAGGTGAAAATTGCTCGGGCATTTATTGGAAAACTAGATCCCGCAGTACAGGAGAAGTTTGCGTATCGGAATGCAGAAAGGCTGATTGAATAGGTTTTAATTCTAAGCAGACTCTTTTTATATGATTTAATCTCGTCTCCTGCTTCTTGATTGACGTAGTCCAGCAGATCCACTCGTTGCGGGCGAGTGGGGTAAGGTTGTTCCATTCTGCAAGCACATCTGAATGAGAAGTTAGCGCATTTCGTAGATCCATCGGCACTTTATGCACTACTCCGTTTTGGATTCTCTTTTTGGTCATAAGATTCTTTAGAGAAGTATAATTTTAAACACTTATTAAATATTTCTTAAAGAGAAGTTTGAAAAATAGTCATTTTGGCAAATGAACTATTAGTTTACGCCAAAATGACGGCCATTTCAAATTCTCTTTAGAACTTTGCACATGATTTATTGAATTTTGCAAAGTTCTCTAAACATACATTCATTTTTCATATCAGCCACACACAACCAAATGATTTAAATACCATTAAAAAATACTTACTTCTTGAGGTGAGAATGTGGAAATAACGTCTGCTATTAAAGAAGATTTTGTAGTTATCGATGAAGAGGCTACTGTTTCTCAGATGATTGGTGCTTTAAAACAGTTTGAGAAGCGTTCAGGATTAGTTTTTAAAAATAAGAAATATCTTGGATTGATTGAAAAAAAGAGGCTTTTGCGTTCTAGGATAGATGCTACAGAAGCTAAAGTGAAACATTTTTTGCAGAAAACGCCTATTTTAAACGAGCATGCTGACGTGATTGAAACTTCTTACTTGATGTATCAAGGTAATTTGGATTTTCTTCCTGTTGAAAGCAATAAGTCGATTATTGGGGTGTTAAGTGCTATAGACATAGCTAAACTAGGTACAGATCTTCCAGAAGCTAAAGGATGGAAAGTTGATGATCTAAAACTCCTGAAACCTGCAAAGCTTAACGTTAATGACCCTATTGCTGAAGTGATTGATTTAATGTATCAGGAAAAGATCGAGCAGGTGCCTTTGTTTAGAGAAGGAAAAATGGATGGATTGGTAAGCTATCGAGATATTCTTAGGCGTTACTTGAACTGGTCACCAAAAAGAGATGTTTCTACTAAATTTAATAAAATGGCCAGCAGCAGAAGCGCAGAAGTAGATATGCCTCATTTAGCATCCTTGCCTGCTAGTGATTTTAGCACTACTATGCCTTTGGTTACTGTAACTCATAACACTAAGGTAAAGGATGCTATCAATTTGATGTTGCAGCACAATGTTTCTTGTTTGCCTGTGATGGAAGATCAGGAATATGTTGGTTTGTTGACAGAAAAAAACATCTTGCGCAAGATTGCCAGCATGAAGATCCGAAAAAATTTTAATCTCAGCTTTATTGGCTTGAATCAAATGGACATAGAGCCCTATCAAAAGTATAATATTAAAAAAATATGTTCCAATGAATCGTTCAAGCTGCAACGTGGCATCCACAATGATTTTTCGATGACTATCCATCTTAAAGAGTATGGTAAGGAAGGGCAGAGGCATAAGTTCTCCATACATATGCGTTTAGAATATCCTGGGAAATTGATTACCAGCTCGCAAGATGATTGGGATATCGAGACTGCTCTTCGTAAAGCGTTTAACAATGCTAAAAATGAGGTTAGCAACCGTCTAAGAAGTGATCGAAAAAGAGAGAAAAATTTTGAATTTTAATTTTTTTTTGTCTTTAGTTTATTATTTTATTTCTGGTACCTTAATAGACATATTCAATCACTAAAACTTTATAAATAGTATACTTTTTTTAGGATTGAAAATGAAACAATCATATACTGTTGGTCATGGGATAGTTGAAATATGTTCTGGAAGCATTACCAGTCATAGAGCAGATGCATTAGTTTGTCCAGCTACTACGGATTTGGATCCCTTTTTTCTTGCTGGAACAATTCAGTATGCATTTCGTAAGGATGGTGGTGCAGATATTTTTGATGAACTAAAAAGATATAAGGATTGTTTGCCTCCGCATAATCCTCCTTTTGTAGCGCCTTCTTGTTCGGCTCATCTTACTGGTGCAGGTAACCTCTCAGCAAAGCATGTAATTCATGTTATTTCTATAGATTATGATCCAGCTAGGGGTGATTGTGAAGAAGATCATTATTTTTCATCCCACGAGGTTATTGCAAGAACTACTGCTAATGCATTAAAATTAGCAAAAAAGCACAGATTGCAATCCGTTGGTTTCCCTCTTCTAGGCACAGGATTATATGAGGTTCCTCTAGAAGAGGCAGTAGAAGCTATGACACATGAATATGCTAAACATCTCCATCAAAAAACAAGTGTAACTAGGATAGGATTAATATTCTTTACTAGAGAAGCATACTCTACTGGAAAAAGAGTTTGTAATGATCGATTTACTTCGCATTAAGTATTCCTACTTTTTCTTTTCCTTCAATCTCTTTTTCTTAAATTCTTGTGCATTCTTTTCATTAAGAAATCGGTATACTTTTCCTTTAAATTCTAGCTCTACTACATCATCACCGCCCATTAAGGGCTTGCCGGTAAGAGCATCTTTTGCCAACTGACCTTCGTCGCTGGCTCCCTCTACAAAGCCTTCTTCCCAAGGCTCTATCTCATCTTCATCAACCTGCTTTTGCCTCCCTTCTTTTGTCTCTAAATCCTCATCTAATTCTCCCTGTTCCATCTCTTCTTCTTTTTCAGAAGTGCTTTCTTCATCCTGATGATGAGCTAAAAAATGTTTTTTTTCCTCTTTATTGGTTTGTTTTGCCATAAGCAAAGGATTTTTTAAGAGTTTAAAAGAATTGCGGTGAAACAATTACTTTGTGGTATTGTTAATTTGATAACTCTTCTATCTATTTCTATCTATAATATATTTGTTCTTTACCACTAAAACCGGAAACTTCAGAAGCTCTCTTTTTGGGAAAAATTTCCATTTTAATATGATTATCATCCATAATCTGCAATAATACTGTTCCCAGGACTTCATTACTGTTTTCTGTGACCAAAGCTTTTCCCTGGCTTTTATAACCCTTTTGTTCTGTAACATCATTTAATGATACTAATTCATATTTAACTTTTCCATAATCCTTACTAATCATTGAAGGGTCTGGTGTATTACCAACTATTCCGTATGGCCCTTGGTTTTCTAGCTGTGCATCATAACCTATGCTTACTCTTATCTGTGAAGGGTCAACAAAATCATACACAAAAGCTAGATGCCCATTCCAGTAAGGGCAAAGATAATCTCCACAATAGGGATTTGTTCTATCCCCTGCATAATCTGTACCTTCCTTAAACCAATTTCCAACTAATTTCCCAGGGATATCAAAATCTATCTTTCCGCCCCTTGGTTCAATAATTCTGGGGTTTTTTAGGTATACTTTCTGTTTTAACTCTTCGCTAAAATAATTAAAAACAGGAACTGCATGCACTTTCCATGGTTCTCCTTCATAGATCTTTGGTGTAACAAAACCTTGCGATGGTACCGTAGTATCCACAGTTAACATTCCTAGTAGACCCCATTTTTCTATGTTTCCAAGTACCTGTCCTGCTTTTACTGGAATTCTAAGATACCTATAACGTTTATTATCTGGTATGTTCTCTTCGGTAAATTTATCCAATTCCTTAAAGCTAGTGTCAGCATCTAGCAATTCTGGAGCGATTTCCGTAACATGGACATAGGACCCAAACATGCTGCAGGAATATTCTATGTACAAATGATAATTCTTTACTCCTATCGCAAAATACCCTGGATTCCTTTCTACACGCACAAGATAACCATCAGCCAAGGCATATACAGGAATAGCTGGCGCATCCTTATTATATTGGAACCCTACATGATCTCCTGGGGTGATGTGTCCAGAGACATAACCGGTGAGTTCTCCCTGCGGTTCTATCACAGTAATTTTCTCAACAGAAAGTGGTAAATGGGTAAATGTTACTTTCTCTTTTTCTTCACAACCTTCTAATGATGTCGATATTGGAGACTTACGGGGGGGAGTAAAATATTTATTTTCCCCATGCCTTTTTGTTGATTCTATATTCTCTTTTGAGGAATATGATTTCTCCTCTTCTAATTCAGTTTTATTTAGAGAAATTGCTCTAGTAGTTTCTTGATCCTGAGTAGTACAGCTTAAAAGAGATAAGCTAACAAAAAGGAATAAACTAACAACAAAAATCCACCTTCTTTTTTGCATATACTTAATAAAGAAACAGTATATATAAATTCTTCTCAAGTATTAGCAGGCACAATCGGTTTTCTTACAGCTACAAATACATCTTCACTAAAAGCATTACCGTTCCTGCAATCAAAGGAACAACTAGATTATCATCAAGTGTATGGTCATTTAAGTCTATCTTGATCACTTCTGCAATCATTGCAGCAGAACTGCCTAAAAATGCTTCCGGCAATGGTACAAAAAAAGCTGCCCCAATAAATCCAAAAATAGTTCCGGCGATTGTTCCTTCTAGTAGTTTCTTGCTTTTTCCATTAAATATATTTTTGATCTGCCCAAACCTTTCTCCGACTAAATGGCTGAAGGAGTCCCCCAATGTTAAGACCATAAGTGATGCCACTGCTATATCTTTCTGAAACAGCTGCATGACCAATAAACTGCCGATAAAGAAAAATATCATTCCCTTTCCGGGAAAACTTTTCATCTGCTCATCCCTCTCAAAATGCCTTAAAAAGAAGTGGAAGAATGGCAGCTTAACCCTTTTACTAATCAAACTTAATAAGATCCCGCAGATAATGCCCAAAAGCATAGCTAATGGGCTGATGATATCGTAATAAAACAATGTTGTTATAGACAACCCTAACAAGATGTGCATTACTTGTCTGCCTGTCTCTTTAGTTGTGAGCATAATCCATTTTTAAGTGGTAGTTTTATAAGCATTATGGAAAATATGTTTTTTTGCTTTAATATATCTCGCTTTAATGTATCTCATGGATTGATGTTAATGTATCATTAAAACTAATTAGCTCAGAACCTATTAGACCAGAACAAAATGCAATGAAAAGATTAATAAAGAAAGTATCGGCTTTTCTATAAATGGCTAAGCTGGGAAGAATACGTTCGAAGAATATTTCAAGAACGGTGATAGCCAAGAAAGAAGATCTTATTACTGAATATACTTTTATCGGTGAAGCGGTGCAAAGGAATCCTCACGCAGCTGAAATAATGTTTAGTTACGGACTGCATTGTATCGGCTGTGGTGGTTCAGCCATGGAAACAATAGGGTTAGGGGCTAGGTCGCATGGAATGGATGATAAGGCCATTAAGGAACTGCTTGATAAGCTTAATAATACTAAAAATATAACTAAACTAAAAAATATAACTAAGCTAAAGAAAAAATAGAGTATATCTTAATAACAATATAAAACCCTCTACATTAGGATTATCATGGAAGACGAAAATAAAGTTCCACAGATGGGCGCTCCAAAGGAACTTCAGCAAATCAGCGAAGTAGTCTGGGAGCTTCCAAAAAGTTTTAAGCAAGGTATGCTTGTTCCTGCCAGAATTATTGCTACAAAGGATCTTATCGATGCTATGGATCAAGGAGTATTTAATCAAATTTCTAACGTTGCAACCTTGCCAGGAATTCAAAAATATGCCTTCTGTATGCCTGATGGGCATTGGGGATATGGGTTTCCTATTGGTGGAGTTGCCGCATTTGACCCTAAAGAAGGCGGAGTTATTTCTCCTGGTGGAATTGGGTTCGACATCAATTGTGGTATGCGTTTGATGACTACTAATCTTACTGTTGATGAAGTGAAGCCAAAAATAAAGCAATTAGTTGACGAACTATACAAATATGTTCCTGCTGGTGTTGGCTGTAAAGGTTTTGTAAAATTAACAAAGGAAGGATTTAAGGAAGTTATGGTTAATGGTGCGCAGTGGTGCCTAAAGGACGGCTATGCTTGGAAGGAAGATATTGAGCATATAGAAGATCAAGGAAAAATTCCTGGTGCTGATCCTGTTAAAGTTTCTGATAGGGCTATAGCTAGGGGTTTTGATCAGTTAGGGACGTTGGGTTCAGGAAACCATTATTTGGAAATTCAAGAAGTTCTTGAAGGGAATATTTATGATAAAGAAGCAGCAAAGATTATGGGTATTACTAAGCCTGGGCAAATTGTTATCATGATTCATTGCGGATCGAGGGGAATGGGTCACCAGATCGGAACCGATTATTTGCGTAAATTTCTAGATGTTATGCCTAAATATGGGATTAAAATTTTAGATCAGGAATTAGCCTGCGCTCCATTTAATTCCCCAGAAGGAAAGGATTATTATGCTGCTATGGCCTGTGCTGCTAATATGGCGTTTGCCAACAGACAAGTTATCTCCTATCGTGTAAGGGAAGTATTTAGCAAAATTTTCGGGAAATCGGCCCAGCAATTAGGCATGAATTTAGTGTATGATGTAGCGCATAATATCGCGAAATTAGAGAAGCACATTGTTGATGGAAAAGAAAAAGAGTTATTAGTGCATCGTAAAGGTTCTACTCGTGCTTTTGGTCCGGCTAGAGCAGCTTATCTTCCTGAAGATTATAAAAAAATTGGCCAGCCAGTTATCATTGGTGGCTCGATGGAAACAGGATCATATTTACTTTTAGGGACCGATAGTGCTGATGAAACATACTCTTCCACTGCCCATGGAGCAGGAAGGACTATGAGCCGTGCTAAAG
>CAZNUS010000036.1:0-329 GCA_964576385.1 uncultured Methanosarcinales archaeon
GGAATGATGGTCTCTTAAAAATATCATCTTCCAATTGCGCTCTCAATGATTTAATTCTTTCTATGAACGCAGCAGCTTGTGGAACACTTACTCCACGAACTAATGGTCTAGATGGTGGGCACAAAGCAAGACCCGTGCCAGGATAAATGGTAAACTCCATATTACACCGAGAGCGAAATCCTCCTTTCACGCTATATTCAGCCCAAGTCTTATCATCAAAAGAACAAGGCAAAATTGGCCTCTCTGAATGTAAGCCTACTTCAGGAAATCTTGTTGTAAATTGATCTATAAATCTAAGAAGATTAGCAGCTGCTTCCCTTAAATCAATA
>CAZNUS010000036.1:339-13982 GCA_964576385.1 uncultured Methanosarcinales archaeon
GGTAAAATGGGAGGAGTTTCCTGAGCCATCACCAGTAGTCACTGAATATTTGAAAAAACTAGCGGAATGATATTGTCGTTCGACAGCATGATAGAATGCGAAAACAAGCTCTTGCTCCCATAAGGTTCTATCGGTAAAATTGGTTCTTAACTGAACTTCTTTTCCTTGCGCAAATAAAGCATTTATTTTCTCCATATACCTCGAATCTGGTTTATTTCCCTCTTTAAAATCTCGAACCAGATCATCTTTCTCACCCTGGTAGAACAGGTGGAGGATAATTCTTTTAACAGCATCATGCTCTAATCTCTTAAGATGCCTACCAGAAGTATATACTGTAAGATCAATCCCCTTTTCACTAGCAGTATCAAGCAAATCATTAAAGCGTGGATGTTCTGTCGGTTCAGAACCGATAAGAAAAGCCCTAGTGATACCTAATTCAGTTAAGACATCAAGATATTCAGCAAACTCCTTAACACTTAGTTCTAAATTTAACTCAGCTTGGTGTCGTCTTAAATATGTTGCAAATTGTCTATTATCTAATCCAGTCGGCACTTCACCAATCCTTCCCTCCTGTTTAGCTTGTAGCAGTAATTGTTCAGCAACAGGTCGTTCATAACAATAACCGCAGCCGGCACTACACGTACCTTCCATTCCTTGAAACCCTATTTCCTCACCAGGCTTAAGAACTGAATCCACTACTTCATCTAATGTTCTACTGATCCTAACTTTTGGCTCCCCATCCATAAATAAAATTATATACTCAAAAATATAAAAAACTTTCGTAGGATTTAATTTGTTTGAGTACGTATTTAGTTGGCCGTCATTATAGCTTAGCAGAATTGACCTCTTGGCCATCTAACTAAATATGTACTTGTTTGATATCATGCCCCTTTGGGTGATTAGATCATGGATCTAGACTTGATACGGGGTATTAAACTTTGAACAATCCTGCGGATACACCGCTGCTTGCAGTGATTGGATTTTTTAGTTTCTTTAACAATAAGGTCTTTTGGATCTAGCAAACATTTATATCTGTTTAAATATTGTACAATAAGCAAGTTGTAAATTATAAATAACAATTTAAATAATAATAATATCATTTTATGCCAAAGGAAAAAGGCTTACGTAAAAAAGAGGCTGGAAAAAGACTGAAGAAGTTTGGTCTGAATGAACTAAAAGAAATTTCGAAAATTACACCATTAAAAATACTACTTCGGCAAGTTAAAAATAATTTTATAATATATTTATTATTCATAGCTATGTTTATCTCCTTCTTAATAGGAAAGCCCATAACAGCTTATACTCTTTTAGCAATCATTATCATGGTGGTTACTATTGGATTTATACAAGAATACCGGGCAGAAAAGTCCATTGCCGCTTTGAAAAGTATGCTTGTTCCGGTTTCCATAGTTCTACGTGAAGGAAAAGAACAGGAAATCCCTTCTGTAAATATAGTTCCAGATGACATTCTGATCCTAAGAAATGGTGAAAAGATACCTGCAGACTGCATAATCATTGAAGGAAAAGAGCTACGCGTAGATGAATCCATTTTAACTGGCGAATCTAAAGAAATTAAAAAAAATCAAATCATGGGTAGGAACATCATTGAAGAAAATATGTTATTCATGGGTACACATATTGTCAATGGGCGTTGCCTAGCAAAAGTAACACATACGGGAATGAACACTAAGTTTGGAAAAATCTCTAGACTTATCTCTACTACAATAAAAGAACTACCTCTACAAAAAAAAGTAAATACTATTGCAAAGTACATAGTATTGATAGCTTTAGCTATATCTATGTTAACAGGCCTATTGATCCTATGGAGAAGCCAAACAATTGATGAAGAAGTAGTATTCAACATATTAATTTTAGTAATTGCATTGGCTGTTTCTGCCTTTCCAGAAGGGTTTCCAGTCGTTTTAATCACTACCTTAGCTTCTGGAGTACATCATATGGCTAAGAAAAATGCCATTGTCAACAGGATGTCCATTATTGAAACATTAGGAGAAACCACTGTTATTTGTTCAGATAAAACTGGAACAATCACCAAGGGTGAGATGACTATCAAAGAAATATTTGCGAATAATATATCCTATGAGGTTACTGGAACGGGCTATGAAGGAAAAGGAGATCTGACCCATAATCACAAAAAAGTGGAAATAGACAGGGATTTTAGTTTAAAAAGTGTTATTTTAAGCGCTGTACTATGTAATGATGCACTTATAGAAAGAACAGGCCAAGATATGGAATTTAAGGCTAACGGCTCACCAACAGAATCGGCTCTTTTAATCATGGGTGTTAAAGCAGGGGTATTTAAAGAAGACTTAAAATATAAGAGAATTGAAGAAATACCTTTTAGCTCTGAACGAAAGATGATGTCAGTATTATGTCAGAAAGATGGAGAAAAGATCATTTATTCAAAAGGAGCACTAGAATACTTACTAAAAAAATGTACATTTATCCAAAAAGGAAGGAAGATAGTACCTTTAACTACTATTGAGAAAAATAAGATCATTCGATTGAACAATAGGATGACTACTCGCTCTTTAAGAACTATCGCTTTTGCATATAATATAGTACATTCTAAACAGCTTATAGAAAAAGATCTTATTTTTGTTGGCTTTGCTGGAATGGAAGATCCCGCCAGAGAAGAAGTAAAAGAGGCAATAAGCCAATGCCATGGCGCGGGAATAAACGTAAAGATGATTACTGGAGATAATAAGGAGACGGCAATCGCCATTGCTAAAGAGGTTGGATTGTATGGCAAAGTCATGATAGGAGAAGAGTTGGATGGTCTAACAAATAAAGAGCTGGCAAAAGTCATAAATGAGATAATCATATTTGCTAGAGTCAAACCGGAACATAAATTAAAAATAGTAAAAGCACTGAAAGAAAACGGCGAGATTGTTACCATGACAGGAGATGGTGTCAATGATGCTCCAGCATTAAAAGAAGCGCATATAGGTATTGCCATGGGGAAAAGCGGCACTGATGTTTCCAGATCAGTAGCAGATTTAACATTAAAAGATAATAATTTTAGCACCATAGTCTCAGCAATCAGCGAAGGAAGAACTATATTTAAAAATATAAGAAAATTTGCCACGTACCAGCTATCCTGTAATTTTGCAGAATTGGCAATTTTGCTGATTGGAGTTTTAGTATCCCCTTTTTTAGGTTGGCAGATCCCCTTGCTATTAGCATTACAAATATTGTTTATGAACCTTGTTACGGATAACCTGCCAGCAATAACTTTAGGACTGAATCCCACGTCTACTGATGCTATGATTACACCGCCAAGAAAAAAATCAGATATTTTAAATAAAAATTTATTGATTTTATTATTTTTTACGGGCAGTCTTCTGACATCCTTAGTATTATTGTCATATTATTTAGCATTTAATATTCTTGGAACTACACCAGAATACGCTCGGACTGTGTCTTTATTTTCACTGATCGGATTAGAGATAGCCTCTGCGTTTAACTTTAGATCATTTAGAAAAGGTGTTTTTAACAGCAAGTTGATGTCAAATAAATATATGGTCTATGCTTCTTTGATATCATTATCTTTATCATTAATCATTATCTATTCCCCGCTCAATACAGTCTTTGAGACCACACCTCTGCAACTAGATGGACTGCTCATAGTGATTTCCTTATCGGTATCCTTAGTGGTTATATTCGATGTATTAAAATATATAAATAATAAATGGGCATTTTTAGATTTAGAACATATTTAATGCTGTAATGCCAGTAGTAATAGGTCTTTGCCATCCCTAAAGGAAAAGAAGAAGGAAAAGAAGAAGGACAAAGATCCTTAGCAGAATAAGCAAATTGAAGTTCTTGGCCATCTAACTATACGAGAGGAAATTAATATCCGGATATCTAATGAGTAATTTCCTCTGGATATAGCGCCGGATAAACTACGCACATTTACTTCCGCCGCTATAAATACGTACGAAATGTTAAAGTATTAAAAAAAATGATTATCATGATAAAAACAAATCCTTTTAAAAAACAAGGTATTTTTACAGCATTATGGTTACAGAAAATCAATACTACTCTTATAATATCGGACCACTGCCAAAAGGATGCCAATACTGTGTACGCGGGGAAAAACTAGTTTTATTTGTTACAGGAATATGCCCAAGGCATTGTGTATTCTGTCCAGTTTCTGATGAAAAATACCAGCATGATGTCAGTTTCGCTAATGAACGAAGCGTTAAATCAGATGAAGACGTACTAAAAGAAGCGGAGCTGATGAAAGCAAAAGGCGCAGGAATAACTGGCGGCGACCCTTTAACAAGATTAGATAGGACCATCAGTTACATTAAATTATTTAAAGAAAAATTTGGGAAGCATTTTCATATCCATCTGTATACTTCATTAAATTTAGTCAATGAAGAGGTGTTGGGAGCATTACAGGAAGCAGGATTAGATGAGATAAGATTCCATTTGGATCTTGATGACAAAAAGTTTTGGCCTAAGTTGGAACTAGCTGGAAAATTTTCTTGGGATATTGGAGTTGAAGTTCCTTTAATTGTAGGCAAACATAAGGAATTATTGATATTAGTTGATTTTGTACAAGATAAAGTTAAATTTTTGAATTTAAATGAATTAGAGATTGCCGACAATAATCAATATCAATTAAAAACATTGAAAACAAAGGATGACTTAAGTTATGCTGTTGCAGGATCAGCAGATATGGGCTTGCAGTTATTAGAATATATTCAAGAAAAAGGATATCATTTAAGCGTACACCTCTGCACCGCTAAACTAAAAGATGCAGTACAGCTATCCAACCGGATAAAACGAGAAGCAAAATATTCAAAAAAGATGTTTGATATCATGGATGAAGAAGGGTTATTGACGAGGGGAGCATTATATCTTTCTGATTTAGCGCCAGGGTTTGGATATAGAGAAAAGCTAAAGAGCATCCATAATAGCAATGAAAAAGAAGTGATAATTGAAAAATTGAAGGTGTTGTTTGCGCAGATAAAAAAAGAATTAAAATTTAGGGATGAGCAGATCTATTTAGATGGAGAAAAGTTAAGGATAATTCTGTCCAGGAAAAACACCATCAAGAATCTAAAATATTTTAACAAGCTAGGATTGAAGCCGGCAATAGTTTCAGAATACCCTACTGCAGACCAGCTGGAGATGGAAGTAGAGTTTTTGTAAGAAATGGGAGACTATTTAATTCCAATAGATATCTCCCTCTTGTTCATTTGTTTTAAAGATTAAAATGATAAATTCTTCGTTAGTATCATTAACAAATTCATGAATATCGTTAGGTTCGCATAGAAAAAAATCATCTTTTTGGCAGCGAAATTCCTGATTATTTATCTTTAATATCCCTCTGCCACTTCGCACGTAAAATATTTCTGTAGTTGCAAGATGATGATGGGCCTTAATGCTAGTATATGGAAGAAATTTTACAACTTGAAATTTAGCTCCTTTGCATCTTAAATTATTCTCGGTAAAAGGTATACTTTTAATGTAAGTGAATCTCTTCGACCAACTTAAATCACTTAAATTTCCTGTTTTCATAGCCTCAATAACTTATCCTCCTATATATCATGAGAAATTCTTTTTCATTTTTTCTTATTTCCAATAAGCTGAACAATAATCTCTCTGTTTCTAGATCCATCTAGCTCTAAGAAAAAGATTGACTGCCACTTCCCTAATGCCAGCTGAGAATCAATAATAGGAATAGTTTCACTGGAGTTCAAAAACAAAGCTTTAAGGTGTGCATGACCATTTAACCGCTCATCGGGTGGACAATCCCTTAGCTCGATATCATCATGAAGATATTTCTTGTTTTTTGATGCAATATTTTCTAAATGGATCTTAAAATCTTCTAAAAGCCTATCTTCGTGCTCGTTTATGAATACTGCTGTAGTGGTGTGTTTAGTGAAAACTAAAGCTATCCCATTGTCTATAGAACCACTATCTACTATTCCTTTAATTTTAGGCGTTAAATTATAAACACTTAACCCAGGTTCAGTTACTAGCTCAATACGAGTATTAATAATTTTCATCGACTAACAAATGGTGAGTAACTTCTATAAGTTATTTTACCCTAAATAATTAGGTAGCACCAAAAATCTTCGGTAGAATCTTACTTTCAGCTTTTCTGAGATGTTCTCTGAAGGTAACAATAGAAATGTGCATTAACTTAGCTAACTGTTCCAGATCAGTTTTCTTGGGAAAATTATAATATCCTTCATTGATAGCAAGATGTAATGCTTCTTTTTGCTTAAAGGTCATTTGTGGCATAATCTGTGGAAGGAATACATCGGTGAAATCTTTTTCTTCAATAGATAATAATTCTACATTAAAGTACTTTTGGAATGTCTTAAACAGCTCAGTGATGATTTTTTTTTCCCAAGCACCAAAGTACCAATCCTCCTTTCCATCTTTATGAACTATTGGCTTTAAAAGAAAGATTTTAGGCGTATAATAATTAGTAGTATGAAAATCGCTAGTCTTCATCTTCATATGCGAAAGATAGACATTACCGCTGCCCTTAAACTCTAAACAACGCTTATCCTTCTGTATATTTTTAATAAAACGCTGAACATCTTTTTCACTACCATCTAAGATGTTGACATTAGTGTGAAATCTATATTTACCTTTAATATAAGAATTAAGCGGATACATAGAGATAACAACATGGTATTTAGACGCATTTTCCAAATAAACACAATTTTTATGCCAAACTTTAAAGTGTCCGATCCACATAAGTTATGTAAAAGAATTATTTATTATATATAGTTAACGCACTAATATTTCGAATATATAACTACGTTAAGTATATATAAAGGCAATAACTATTACATTCGGTAATTTATTGCCTTTAGTATAAATCATCTGAAACTTTTGGATAATTACTGCCTTGTAAACTAAATCTTCAGTAAGCTTTAAAAATAGGCGGGTAAATCCCTCAGATAAATTGCTCTAGTTGAGTAATGAAGGAGTGTAAAGTAAAATGGAAGGAAAAGTAAAGTTTTTTAACAGAGTAAAAGGATTCGGTTTTATTACCGGAGACGACGGAAAGGACTATTTTGTCCACCACACAGGGCTTAACCAAGGAACGTTCATCCGAGAAGGTGATGTTGTTTCTTTTGAAGGATCTGATGGAGAAAGAGGGCCAAAAGCAGAAAATGTGACCCTAGTTAAGAAAGCTAGTGAACTTGGCGGCGGCGAAGGAAAAGGCCGAGGACAAAGAGATTCTGATGAGTCTGAAGAAAGTGGACCTGAAGAAGAATAAAGCTTTGAGTTATTTTTTTATTTTTTTTGTTTTAGAATATGTATAGTAACTGAGGAGTATTTTCTAATATTAGGTACATTTGAAATATAACAGATTTTTAGTCAAAAGGCACAGGTGGATATGGTAAACCAGCAAAAAAGAGAATTGATATATGAAGCCTTAATTGGTTTTGGTTCTGGGCACCTAATATATTATTTTAGAGATGGAACACAACAAGATGGCTGGTTCGAAAAAGAGTACATTGATTCTGAGCGTCATATTATGGAACATACTTCTTATCCAGAATGTGTTCCGATTCTAACTACTGGTATGATTCGTGAATGTAGTGTTGATAGTATTACTAGAATAGAATCCAACAATTTTGGTGAAGAAAGAAGAAGACTTCTCTTTAGAGATGAGGAGTAAGCAACGATTTAACCTTGATTATTTCTAAACAATAAATATTAAATACTACAAAGAGTTTTTAGGAGTAGGTGATAGTATGAAGATTACAATTGACACACAGCAGGATACTTATGAGGATATCAAGAAAGTGCTGCATATTCTTACCAATATCTTAGATCGGAAAGGATCACCTGAAACAGTACAGGAAAATACGGGAGTTGATACGACGAATATGATGAATATGTTTTCGGATGGTTCTGCTACTCCTAAAGATACCCCACCTGATTTCAGCAGCTTTCTTAATCTAGCGAAACAGCAGGAAAAGAAAAAAGAGATTCCGAAAATAGAGTTTTTTTAAGAGAATAATCAAAGAAAATCGACCACTACCAGTCAATAGAATAGTAGTGGTTGATTTTCTGGTTCTCATTTTCCACTTGATCTGAATCATCAAGATTACCACTAGTGAAATACACTGGTGGAAAATGAGATTTTAAACTTAGAGAAGTTAAAAAGAATCAGATGATTATTCAAAAGATGCAGCATCTTTCTTCATCTTTTCTACTGCTTTTTTAAAGGCATCTTTCTGCTTATCCGTAAGAGAACCATATCTTAGATAACTGATTTTTATATTCCTCAAAAAGGCGTTATTTTGGTAGAGATTTTCCGGAATGGCAAATAGTTTTTTGATCCCTTTATCAGTAATTTCCTTGCTTAACTCTCCTTTCTGGCAGTCGTAACATACAGGAAACTTATTTTTCCAAGTAACGATGACATAATTCTTCTTACACTTAGTACATTTCTGTTTGTATTGAAAGGCTGGCATGGTAAACCTATGTGATCAGTTTTCTTGATTATAGCAATTCATAGTAGTCTGGTTAAGGTTATTTATGCTGAAGGTGATAGAGCTTATAAAATATTCCTTTTTTCTTAATCAATTCTGCAAAATTTCCTGTCTCTGCTACGCTTCCCTCTTCTAAAACGATGATCTTATCGAGATCACGCAAGGTGGACAGACGATGCGCTATCAGGATCAGCGTCTTATCTTTCAAGCGTTTTTTTATAGATGCTTGTATCAGCGATTCGGTCTTACTGTCTAGATGAGATGTTGCCTCATCAAAAACAAGCAATGGACAATCCTTATATACGGCTCTTGCTATGCCTACCCTCTGCCTTTCTCCCCCGCTAAGATGATATCCTTTTTCGCCGATGGGAGTATCTAATCCTTGGGGCAATTTTTGAATTACAGAGTCTAGATGGGCAATCTCAAAAGCTCTTTTAAGTTCTTTTTCCTTAACTTGAAGATTGCTGATAGCAACATTATCTTTTAAAGAGAGATTAAACACTTCTGACTCTTGCAAAGATACTGCAATAGTCTTACTTATCGATTGATGCTGATAATCCCCAAGCTTTCTGCCGTTGATTAAAATAGAACCTTTTTGCGGCTGATATAAGCTAAGAAGCAATTTCACAACTGTAGATTTGCCGCAACCAGATTTCCCAACGATACCTATCTTATCCCCTCTGTTGATAACTAAGCTGAAATTGTTTAGTACCAGCTTTTCCTTGTAAGCAAAAGAAACATCGATAAACTCAATCGTTTTCCAGTTTGATGGTATTTCTGGAAGATCACTTCTAATGATTATCTCTTGGCCAAAGATAGTCATGAACCTGCCCAGAGAAGACTTAATGGAGATGAATTCAGTAATATTATGAGTAATTTCTTCCAAAGCATCGCGCAACTTACCGAAGTAACTCACAAATACCAATATCAAACCGACAGTTATAAGGCCATTAGCAGCATCATAGCCCACTAGTAAGATAAATAAGGCATATGCTATCGAAGAGAATATCTTGATGCTCTTAACTTTTTTTTCGCTGGTATCGCGTGATCTTTTCCAGATATTATAATATAATTTTTCGTAATGTTCTGTTTTCTGTTCAAATGACCTTCTGAGCCCTAAGGATTTGATAGTAAGAATATTTGATGCTGATTCGTGCAGTTTTCCGCTTATCTTCTCTTTTATCTTATTTAACTCAGTCTTTACTTCCATCAGCTTCTTGTTAAAATAATGCTCTCCATAGAGATAAATACCTGTATAGGCCAGTCCAAATAAGGCATACTTCCAGTTTAATGCAAAGAAAAAGATGATGCTACCTATCAACCCCATAATTATCTGGATGCCTTCGTTAGAAAATGTTTTAATGCCATTAAAGATATTCTCGCTTCCATCGTTAATCTTATGGATCTTGCTGCCAGTCTCTTCCTCGTCGTGCCATTTTAAATCTAATTCCATCAGCTTGGACATGGCCGAGAGCCGTACTTCCTTCCGCAGCTCCGCAGCTATAGTTTGCATCTGAACCTTACTAAAAAACCTTAACCAAACTTGAAAACTACCCAGCACGGCTATAAAGATAACGGAATAATAGAAATAAGTTAAAGGCTCTCCCTTTTGATAGTGAGTAAAAAAGTCAACTATCTTTCCCAATATGAAAGTTATTACGAACGAGATGAGATTGGATAAGCTTCTTAAAATAGTATGCATGACAAAAGAAAATCGTTTCCCTTTTAAGAGAAGCCAATAGTCCCTAAATAAGTTTGGAAAAGAATAATCAGCCATATTATCGATAAAATGAAGAACAATAATAAAGGTTTCCTTTGAAAAAAGATGGCAGTTAATAATCACTTATAAGTAGCGAAAGATTTATATATATATCCATTAATTATACGAATAAAAACAAAAATGAGGTAACTGAAAATGATATTAAGAAGTACTTTGTATGCGGGATTACTTGGACTAGCAGGATTAGCTGCTTGTTATAATGGAGCTCAGGATTATGTTGTATGCGGTTCTAGGACTGGAATCCCATTGGAATTAGAAACAGAGGCTATGGTTATGCGTGGAAATCCTAGAGAAGAAGGATTTGATTACCAGTTAGGATCTGAGAGTGCTATTCCAGCGTATGCAACAAGATTAGGATGCGATATTGTCGTTCCTGCTACTGCTGAACAGGCTCTTTTTGCTGATTTGCGTTTTCGAGGTCCAGACTTTGGTAAAATGGATCGTTTGTTTAATTCAGAAACAGAACATTCAGATAGAAGCTTATTCAGAGCTGATGGACAAGTAAGAGAAGGAAGCCAATAGATTTTTTTACCTTATATTTTAACTGACTTTAAGCATAAGAATTGAGAATAAGAATTTAATTTTTAAACGATTTTTTAATTTTAAAAAAAGGTAAACAATTATGTCTAATGTCCATGCCCGCCGCCGTGAGCAGCGTGGCCATGATCCTTCTTTTTGTAATAAATCGCTTTTTCATGTTCTTTAGGAAGTACTGCCCCTGCTGTTTCATACCTTGCTAATATCTCCACTGCTTCACCTAACCTTACCTTTTCCGGGTCAATAAAATCCTTACTCTTTGTATACCCTATAATATCAGGAATGTGCTCATCCTTAAAATGACTAGCGGCTGCAGAATACAAGCTTTCAGTAACCTGCTTTATCAATTCTGGTTTTACTTTTTCAAGGTAGAAATCATCGGTAAAATCTTTACCGTGTCTTTTCATTAATTTAGTCAACTGTTTCTCTGTTGCGCCACCATACGCATTTAATAATAAGGTTTGCTCTAACTCATCTAATTTCTGATCAGGACTTATTTTAAAAGCTGTTTTTGCCCTAGAAAGATAGATATCAGACATCTTTTTTGCCGCGGTAACCGCGGTTGCTTCATCTTCTAATTTTTCTAGATCATCACCAAGAACTTCTTCAAGCATAGTATCATAAGCCTGGCGGTGATGGCGATTCATTGCCCTAACCATTATCTTCGCTTGCTTCGTCAACTTCTTATACTTGTCAATAGCACTTTCTTCATGACCATGCGCGCCCTCACCATGAGCTGCATGACCATGTCCAGTATCTCTAGAGGCTTGATGAGAAATTCTAGCAAATAATCTTTTCGGATGTAAAACCTCTATGACCATATCATATGAGAAAATAAATCTTATTATAAGCTTTTCGCTAGAACAGTGTAGGATTAGTTTAATATCAAATCATAAAATAGAGAGAATATCAACCCATAAACTATCTAAGAATAATACATTAAGGATGATGCGCTGCGTGCTCGGAAGCAGCATGCGACCCATGAGCATCATGCGCTTGATGCGAACTCATGTACTCTTTTCCTTCTAAAAATTTAGGGATAACCATACCTTTACTATTATACTCATGGAGCAGTTCATATTTATCCTGCAACGTTACTTTTTCTGCATCAGCTCCTTCTACATGAACATAATGTAATACTTCTGCAGCAGGAACTTGGTCTAATATTTCCAGAACATATCTCTGTCTGGTCTTTAATGATTGAGTGAATCCAGATTGCTCTGGTTCCATTAAGAATCCTTTAACATAAGTATCAAATGTTAATCCTCCTTGTACACCTTCTACAAATTTAGCAAATTCTTCCGCAGTAAAACCATAAAATCCTTTTATAGCTAGATATTTAGCCATATCCCCATCTTCATCAACATAAACCGCAGATGCGTTAGTTACTGCTGCTTCCAAACTTTCTTTAAACGCATGCATAAAACTACTGCGGCCATTTTCTTCAGATAACTTTGAGACATCATCACTTATAGCGTCTAAGCCAGCGTCATAGGCCTGACGAGCTAAACGGTACAACCTAGTCTGGCTTATTTCTGCTTTATGCTGTGCCGTTAGATAATCATCGATTGTCGTATGAGAATCATGTGGAGCAGGAGATGCATGACTGCTATGCGAGCTAGGTGGCGCGTGTGAACCATGACCTCTTGGTGAACTTGATGGTGTTCCATGAGCATGAGCACCATGGCTAGATGAATGAGATCCATGTCCAGAGGTATGTGCCGTCGTCATAATTAATGGTTTATAGGTGATAGAGGTGATAGAGGTACTAGAGGTGTTAAGCCAATCATAACCACTAAGAAGTGATTATTTATAAACCTTTCCTCATCATTTAGATAAAAAGGCAAATAGTCCATTCAATAAATAGGTACATGACCAAAAGGTCTCAGTAAAAAACAAAACCTATATAATATATAAAGAAATGCTAAGAGATAGTTTTGATGAAAAGTCGCTTTAGAAGGCTATTGACCTTTGGAATATAAGCTAAGCCAAGCCAGGGGAATTACGATAAAAGTCAGATTAAAGTCATTGTAGTTAAAACGACCAGTCAGGAGGATTAAGATGAGCAAGAAGAATAAATCAATACAACCAAAGAAAATTACTAAAGTTGAACCAAGCATAGAGCAGAACCTTCCAGGAAACGCACCTAAATTGCCTCCTGATCTAGAAAAAAAGTTAAAGGCACTAAAGGAAAAATTAGACACTTTTAAAGAGAAAGTGCTAGAGAAATTTGGGGATTATATCACGGGAATAACAGTACTACCACCGGAAAAACCACATCCTGCAGAACAACAAGGACAAGAAAAACAAAAAGAAGCAAAGGAAGAAGAAAAAATACAGCTGTTAGTGGTAGTTGATGACACCACTTCACAAAAGATGACCAAGGATGAGCTTCATCAGAAATTCTCTACGATTGTTAAAAAAATAGCTGAAGACATCGACAAGAATCTTGTGCCGCAGAGTATTCTGTTAACAGACCTATGGCTAAATTGTTATGACGCTAAATACGAATTAAATAAATTGATCTCATTAGGAGCTCCTATCCATGACACTGGGATGTTAGCTGCTATTAAGATAGCAGAGATCCATAAGACTATGGTTCTAAAAAAGTTTGAGAAGTACATCCTTAGTTATGTATTAGCTGGATCTTTAACGCAGGGAAGAGCTACGCATACGTCCGATATTGATGTGTGGATCGTTATTGATGATACCGATGTTAAGAAGATGAGCAGAGCTGAATTAAAAGATAAGTTAAGAGCAATCATTATTGGTATGGGCATTGAAGCTGGTGAGATGACCGGGTTTCTTCCCCGCCGAGGAACTTGACG
>CAZNUS010000037.1:0-12812 GCA_964576385.1 uncultured Methanosarcinales archaeon
AGCTTAATTTCTCTAAAGCCTCTGCTGGGTTAAACCACTCCGCATCTAAAAGTTGTATTGCAAAAAATATCCTTCCAACAAAAATATTAAAAGTCACTCTTTCAGACTATTGGCAGGTAATCAATGAAGCAATCCCCACATTATTGAACCAAAAGAACACATACGATAAAAATGTCCGTTTTCTTATCCTTTATACAGAATATTTCAAAACTGGAGAAATACTTGACACTTTTCAACTTCATCAAAAAATAAGCGAATTTAAAGATTATAAAGATGTGATGATCTATATTGAACGAGAATTGCCCGCAATAATCAATAAAGAAGCAAAACCATCTTATATTAAAAGATTCTTTTATACTCAAGCCGCAGTCTATAAGGACCTGCTTCGTTATGATGCCCAAAGATTTTTATACGAATTAACTCATGCTATAACTAAAGGTTCCCTATATGGTCAATCCAGAGGAGTTTAAAAAGAGAATTAAAGACATTATTTCTCAAGATTATTCTCTTGAATTTTTAGGAAATGATTTCGACCAAATAGTAAATTTATTGACAGATACTAAAACTGACAAGATCTACCGATGGATTGAAAAAGTGATTAAGGAAAAAATTAGACCAATAGTGATAGCAACTAAGAAGCCTTACAAAAATTGGATGATTCATCAACTTTTAACCTTCCGTTATCCATTTAGCATTGAAAACACAGAATATAGAATCCTTTGTGTAAAAGTGAAGAATTCTATTTATATTGAATTTCATTTAGGCGACCACAAATATTATGATAAAGTCCGCAAAGATTTAGACTTAAAGAAGAATAGTTACTAAATCCCCAGCCCAATCCTTAGCTTCATTCCGATCTTCGTGGTAAACCATAACGGCAGCAATTTCCAGATCTTAACTAAGAATTCATGTTTGCTTGGATCAATAAAAGGTATTTCTTTTGCTTTCCATAGTAAGTAGTAAGAAGGCAGTTCCTTTAAGGTAGGGCCCCATTTCTGTTTGTACTCAAACTGCCCTGAACCTTCACGAACACGACCAAAATCAAACCATTTGTACCCATGATCTACCCCCCAGCTGATAAATGTCCAATGCAATGCATCATTTGGCCGGAATTCTTGAAATTTAGGATCGGACACAGCAATAATGATATGTATCCTTTCTCTAAAACAAAAACCCAGTAATGCTGAAACTAGCTTTCCATGAACATAAGCTCCATATATTTTACCTAAGGAATTATCCCCCTTAGAGTTTAATTCATTATCTTTCAAATCTAATGTATTATCTTTAGAGTTTAATTCATTTCCTCCTGAATTTAATTCCTTTCCATCCCCCGATTGAACAATATTCTTATAAAAGCTCACGAAATATTGTTTAGAGTACGCAGGACTGCCAAAGCGGTGCATGTTTTGGCAATAAAGAGCATAAAAATCATCTAAGTCTGTGGAAGGTACTTCTTTTACTTCTACACTGCTTAATGCCTTTTTAATTGCCTTCCGTTTCCATTTTTGGATATTATTCCAAGTTGTTTCTTGATCTTCTAATTTTAAAACAAAGCGTTTATACAAATCTCGTTTAATGAGCTTAGAAGACAACACATTATCAAACTTTTCTAATCCTCCCCGTATTTCCAAAAAATTATATTCTTTAGAATACTTCTGTGTCAGGTAATCAAATGCTTCTTTGATATAATTCTCACTCCCAGCAAACCCCCCATATTCTAAAAAAGCAGTAGAGATTATCCTCGTTCCAAATATTCTGCTTTTTATTTTGGTATAAGGTAATATTAATCTTATTTCTTTTGAAGGATTCAAATGAATATTGCTGGCCATCTCTTCAGTAACAGATAACAGCTCATATTTGCATCCAAATGCTTCTTCGATAAAACGTGCATATTCCGGTGTGTGAAAAACAAGATGCTCATTCTGTAAAAGAAAACTTCGCCAATTTTCCTGTTCAATTCCTTCAGCAACGGTTATGTTTCCCATATTCAACAGATATTTACTCTCCACTATTTGTCTTAACAATGGTATTCTTAATTTTCTCAATTGGTGGTGATGGCAATATCTTCTTAAGCACTGAAGCAGTCATTTTAATCTCAGAGATACTACGATAAGGTGCAAAGGTAAATATTGTCTGTTCAGTTTCTTTTGCCTTGAGACAACTCTTATCAAAACAACGAAAGGTCTCCATCTTTCCGATCTCTACTCCCTGTTGGAGTAATTTCTCTTGAAGAGTAAGCTTATTCTCAACATGGGATATTAAACCATTATCAAAAACAGGAAAATAAAGCCACGCCGGCTCGTTACCTTGATGAAATGCCAAGTCCTTAGAATCATAAGTCAAAAGAGAACTGCCACGTAATTCAATTAAAAGAGATTTTGCATTCTTTCTTCTTAGCTCAATGATCCGATCATATCTTGTCATCTGGTTTAAGACAACTTTTTTAGCAAAAGGTGAAACAGAAAAATGTAACTGTTCTTGCTCTTTAGATAATTCCTTCCCAAGGAATGTTCTCGTATAAGAATAAACAAATCTATTAAAAAAGAGTGGAGATATTAACACTTCAAAGAGAATTTTCATTAATTTCATGGCAGGAAAAGGTTTTAAAGGTAATAGATCTATTTTTTCTTTGCTTCCGATTAACCCACCACAAAAGCCAATATTTTTACTGATTCCAAAAGAATAAAATGCATAATCCCCAAAACTGCCTGCTAATTTTTTATGACTAGTTGCGCCTAAAGCTTGGGCGCAATCTTCTATTAAAATAATTCTATTTCTGGTACAGAGATCAGCTATTTCTTCCATTTCCGGCATAAAGCCAAAATTATAACATACTATTAACACATCTATTTTCCTGATGATCTTAGAGATGTCATCTACGTCGGCAATAATACCGGAATCATAAAAGATAGGTTCGCAACCAGCTCTCTGCAAAGTATCTAAAACAACTTTGCAAGTATAAGCAGGCATACCAACTCGAAGTTTCTTTAAAGAGTTATTAGATAGATGAATATCCAGATTATTGTTAACAGGACTATTAAAGCTGTTAGGACTATTAGTATTATCGAGACTGTTAGGTTTATTGAGGCTATTGGAGCTATTAGGATTATTAGAATTATCAAAATGGATATTTCTAAACTTACGAGAAGTAATATTCAATAATATCTGGCGTAATGCTTCCCTTCCTGAACCAACCCAGGAGATATTGTTGCAGGGGATATATTTGCTAACTAAAAAATCTTCTTCTCCCCTATTTTTTCTTTTAAAAAATGCATACAACAAATCGCTGATTTGAGGAGTTAGTTTCTGCTGGCTTATAAGCATAAATCCATGTTTCATAAAGCTATTTAAATAAGTTGTTAAAAAGAAAAATATATATCAAATTCACTCTTATAAAAAAAGAAGAACGTTACTGAATAATATGGATATCTGCTATATTAACCCTACGAACAACATCCGTAGGCCTATTGCCGAACTATCCAAAATTCTAGCTGAAGAAGGACATAACATCACTATTATGTATCCGGTAAGTAAACAATGCCCCACAGAACAATGGAAAGCGAATGATGCTGTTAAAGATAAACTTATTAAAACAATCCCCCTTAAGTCATGGTATTTTGCTCCATTGAGGTATAATATTCCAGATATATTCGATCTTGTCAAACAGAGTAAAAAAATAGTAAGGGAAAATGATTATATCCATATTTGGGAATATTATTATCCACTATCTGTTATTCCTCTATTAGTCTCAGCATTCAACAAGAGAAAAAAAGAGAAGATTATACTTACTACCGACGGATTCGTTGGCTATTCTTATCTACCAAAAAAACCGTTCTGGTTGACACCAGCATTTAAGATTTACACACAGCTATTTGCGCGTTTTTTATTTAAAATACCAAAACAAATCACCACTTACGGAAATGCTCTGCTTCCTTATGCTAAAAAAGCCGGTGTTCCTCTAGAAAAACTGAAAGTAATACCTACAGGAATACATTTAGAACGGTTTCAGGAAGTGGACAAAGATAAAATTGAACAGTTAAAAAAAGAATTTAATGTTACCGATGAAAAGATTATCTTATTTGTAGGGATGCTGACCGAAAGAAAACGGCCGGAAATAGTTTTAGAAATAAGTCAACAACTGCTAAAAGAAGGATACAGAATAAAAACCATACTTGTAGGAGAAGCTCATGGTGATAATCCCTACCAACAATTAGTCCCTGCTGAATTAAGCGAAAAGATTATCTTCCCAGGTGGAAGAAAAGACATCCCAGAGTTCATGCGCTTTGCTGATGTTCTTTTGTTGCCTTCTGAAGGAGAAGGCCTTCCGGGAGTGGTTATGGAAGCGATGGCTGCTGGTTTGCCGGTAGTAGCTACTGATGAAGGATGTACTCCTGATTTGATTGAAAATGGAAAGAATGGTTTACTGGTAAAGATGAATCAAAGTAAACCAAGTCAGATGAATGATTATCAAACTGCAATTAAAAAAGTCCTAGATTCTGAACAATTAAGGAAAGATTTTTCTAACAATTCCATTGAAAGAATACAACAATTTGATTGGAAAATAATTTCCAAAAAATATGATGAATTATACTAATAAAAGCAGACTCAAGGAAGCTAAATTAAATGTTAAAGATTTTAGATTAGAGAATACCAGTGAAAAAAATATGTTATTTATTAGTTTGTCTAGCTATACTATTCTTAAAAATTCAATTCATAACGACATCCTTAATCATCTTAAACACAAATTTCAAAATATATTTGTTTTTTGTTATGGTGATAAAGAATATCAACAAGAAGAAAATATTACCTATTTCAGCGGAAACTTTTGGAGATGGTATAAAAAATTAAAGCAATTGCCTAAGATAGATGATATTTATATCAATGATTTTTTTTTAGGGGGGTTGTTTGGAATCTATGCCAAAGAGAGATACAAAGAGAAAAGTTGTAAATTAGTTTTTCGTTGCGCCAGCCCATGGAAATATGAGTTGAACTCTCTTTCCGCAATATTAAAAACAATTATTATTCAGTTAACAAAACCAGTAGTTATTAGAAACTGTGATAGAGTGATATATAATTCTAAATCCATCATCCAACGACAGTATAAACATCATTGGAAAGTGGTTTATAATGGGGTTAACACAAATTTATTCAGGCCTATGATAGTTCCAAAAATAAGCCAAAAGTTAAATTTAATTGCCATAGGGAATATCAACAAAGAAAAAGGACTGGATTATTTATTTGAAGCGGTTAAAAATATGCAAGATGATGTCTACTTAACTATTGTAGGAGAGGGGCCACTATTAAAATATTACCAACAAAAATATTCCTGGGTGAATTTTGTTGGAAGAATCCCTAAGGAAAAATTGCCTGAACTTACCAACAAGCATGATCTATTAGTTCATCCAAGCTACGTAGAGTCCATGCCCAACGTTGTTCTTGAAGCAATGGCTTGTGGAAAACTGGTTATTGCCGCCAATATTTATGGAATTCCGGAAATCGTTAAGGATAAAGATAACGGATTATTGGTTCTCCCAAAAAATATTCAAACATTACAGCAAGCAATTCAATATTGCCTTGACCATCCAAAACTAGTAGTACAAATGGGACAAAAAGCAAGATCCTGCATTGAAGACCATTGTACACTAAGAAAACAGATACAGAAACTTTATAAATCATTATTCTTAAGTAGAAACTAAATAAGACCAAGACTTTCAGGAGATCTATGAAACAAAGAATTGAAGCAGTGATTATTGATATGGATGGAACTGCTGCTTTTCGAGATACGCATGATGCCAGCTATAGTTCACTCTTTCGCTATATGGGGCTTGAAAGAGAAGAAAAGGAAATAAAAGCAAAGTATAGTGATGATATTAGAAATACAATGACACCAGAGGATCATGACCGGCAGTTCTCTGAAACAGTTGCTTTACTAGCAGGAAAAAAAGCGCCATCCCCTTTTGAGATTTATCCAGCAATACCTTACGCTCCTGGATTTCAAGAATTTTGCCAATATTTGCGGTCAGTACAGATTCCGGTTGGAATAGTTACATTAAGCTTATTGTATGCCGCTGATCGAATTCGTGAAGAGAATGATCTGCAGTTAGCTTTTGCCAACGAAATCCATGTTCAAGACGGAGTTTTTACCGGAACAGGTACCTTACATGTGCGCTTTGGCAGTAAAGGTAGGATGGTGCAGAAGGCTTACCGAATGTTAGGTTCAACCAAAGAAACAACTGCATACATTGGCGACAGCTTAAATGACGTTGATCCCTGGAAATCTGTTGGACTGCCCCTAGGAGTTAATTTACATCATGGAGATTGTGAAAAATCAGTGAGAGCACATTTCCAGGATTTTCACGAAATATTAGAGTATTTTAATGAACATGTACAATTAGAAGCAAGACTTTAGATAAATGCTCAATGATGGAGAAAATACAATGGCACAACCAGCAACTTACAAATATGATCTAGGAAGAGGCTTATATCTTCAAGCTTTTGCTATTGATCCCAAGCTAACAGAAAAAGATTTAGCTGAGCATCTTCACGCAAAGGATGGAACGGCAAAATTAGATTCTGATGCTATTCACGCTGTGATGTATGGTGGTTCGTTAGATCGTTTTTCAGAATTGCGACTTGATATTGACCACTCCAGACAGTATGTTGTTCCGGCACAACTCCAAGCTTATCGTGAAGAAGTTGGCAGAAGATCTGATGCAAAAGGAAGATACAATGGCCCAGTTGCTATTGTAGACGGTCCTGTCAATAATCCTTTATCTGTTTTTCAGGGAGGATACTACGACTTTGTTGCCACGAAGTTAGGAGCCGTTCCTCATGAAATAGTTCCAGACCAATATCCTGAAGGAAAAACAGTTTTAGAATTATTCAAAGAATGGGGCATTGATCGCGAAGAGCGAGCGCGATATTTAGGGTTTGCTCAGGCATTAATGACCAATGGTGGAGATACCATCAACCTTGTTCAGAGAGCTAAAGGAATGGCTATTGCACCGGACTGTATTGCTTTATCTGGATCAACACCTAACCCAGAACTGAATAAACCAGGGTTTGATTTTCAAACTTATTGTCAAAAGCACATTGCAGATGAACTAAAAGAGGAATTTGGATTAACTCAAGAACAATTTCAGCTCGGAGGAGTACATTTGTTTGATGATCAGTTGCAATCTCCTTGCGCAGCGCTGGAAATTATTACTCCGTTAAGCAGCCAAGATTTAGCACAGCGTGTTTATGGTTCAGCTCAGGCCATCCAAGAGCATCCGATAATATTTTCAGTTCCAAGAGAAGCGCTTGATGTTATTGTTCAAAGATTTGAAATGTTTTCCTCAACGGTGCCAATCCTTCAAGCTGTTGCAAATATGAGAAGTTAAATTATGGACCTCACCCAAGTAGTGCAAAATGCGTTTGAGGTGTATCGAACATTTAATGAATTGCATCCATTACTCGGTTCGATGGCTACTGCAGAGCTTATCTACCCCATTTCAGATATAGTCTCCCAGAAAATAACTGATGGGGCCATTGATTGGAAAAAAGTACGATATACAGCAGTATTATCACCTGCCTATGGCGCAGGAATTTTTGGCTGCATAGAAAGCCAACATGTAGTTCCAGATGGGATTGAATCTGCTATGATAGGAAAAGCTGCATTATCAAATCTATTTGGCGGTTTAATATTCAATTCCTTTTTCTTTATGAATAATACGATAGGAGAAAGAAATGATTATGATCTTGGAAAATTGGTAAGCCATTATACTTCTTTCTTTAGACCAACTACTAAATCAACTACAGAAGGGAATATGTACTCCAAAATGAGAGATACTTACCAAGCTGTCAAAGAAAAAATAAAGAGCAGTATCCCTTATCAGGAGTTTACTAAAGCATTTTTAGGGAGTATCACATTATGGACTGCGTTTCAGTATGCTAATTTTTCTTACAATCCACCAGAACTCCAAACACCCACCTCTCTGAGCATGGCATTTATTTGGACGGTTTTTCTATCAGCATGGTCCCTTACCGGAAGAAGACGCCTTGCTCAGAATACTACTACACCATAAATGATTAGATAAGAAGTACACTGATTTATAGCGGCGGAAGTGAATATGCGTAATTTATCCGGCCTATATCTATAGGAAATTACTCCTTAAATATCCGATATTAATTTCCTCTCATATAGATAACTAATCAAATAGTCAAAGAAAATTGTTTCAGTTAGTTTATAAACAGAACCTTTACATAAATAAGTATGGAAAAGAGGGACTATTTAAAAAAAATAAAAGAGCAATATCCCCTAGCAGATGTAGAAGAAAGAATCAATAATTTACAATCCCTAAACGTTCTGGTTATCGGTGACACAATTATTGATGAATACTGTTTTGTGAATCAAAAAGGCGGTGCGGTAAAAGATCCTATGCAAACCGTTGATTTTGCTCATGAAGAATGCTATGCTGGCGGAATATTGGCGATCGCTAATCATTTAAAGAATTTTGCCGGAAGTGTTACTCTGGTAACCTTATTAGGAGATGATTACCAAGATTACGTAAAAAATAGCTTATCAAAGGGTATTAAACAAATTATTTTTAAAAAAGAAAATTCTCCCACACCAAGAAAACGGCGTTACATTAACCGTATCAGGAATGAAAAGCTATTTATGATTGAGTACATCAATGACACCCCTATCAGCGAGCAGTTGGAATTACAAATCACCACCTGGCTGATGGAAAATATCAGCAAATATGATCTAGTTATTATCGGAGATTTTGGACATGGGTTTATCAACGAGCGATTACGTGCTCTAGTAGAACAAAAAGCTCCATTTTTAGCTGTAAATTCCCAAACCAATAGCGCAAATTTAGGATTTAATTACGTTACAAGATACCAAGCGCCCTCATTTGTAACCATGGATGTTCCGGAACTGCGCTTTGCTCTTAGCGATAAGCATAGTAGCGTTGAAGCCTTAATGCACCATCTGCATTCCAAACATGGATTCCGGCATTTCTTGGTAACAATGGGAGGGGATGGAGTAGCTTATTTCTTAGATAGCAGCATCACCCAAGGTCCGGCCTTAACGATGGATGTAAAAGATATTGTTGGAGCTGGTGATGCCGTATTTTCCGTTGTCTCATTATTAACATTTCAAAAATGTCCAAAAGAGTTAATACCCTTATTAGCCAATGCTGTAGGAGGAGTAGCAGTTCAAATAATGGGAAATAAAGATAGCGTAACCAAAGAAGCGCTTCTAGCCTTTATTAAAAAAGCCTACAAAGAAACGGAAGAAAGCGAAGTAAGCACATATTTTGATTCACTCAGTAAAACGCTAGGAGAGCTCGACAAAAGCAATGTAAATATTTTTGTTGACCAGCTCCTGGAAACATATGAGCAAGATGGTGTTGTGTATGTTTTTGGGAATGGTGGCAGCGGCGCTACTGCTTCCCATTTCTGTGGCGACCTTCTCAAAGGTGTTTCCTACGGCTTAAATAAAAGGTTTAGGGCTGTTTGTCTTAATGATAATACCCCTGTTTTGACAACTATTGCTAATGATATTTCCTATGATGATATCTTCGTTGAACAGCTAAAAAATTTTCTGAAGCCAGGTGACTTAGTAGTAGGTATTTCCGGCAGCGGTAATTCTGTAAATGTGATTAAAGCCTTGGAATATTCCAAGCTACAGGGAGTTAAAACAGTCGCTATCTGCGGTTACAAAGGAGGAAAGATTAAAGAGTTAGCTGATATGGTTGTTCACGCTCCGGTAAACGACATGGAAGTTACTGAAGACATTCACAATTTAATCATGGCACACTGTGTAAAAAGGCTTCTTAACAAAAAATTAAATAGCAATAAGCTTCTGGGAGAACAGCATGAGAAACGTCTCAGTGATATTCCACCTCCAGGACAATGCCGTTAATGTATGTCAATAATAATTAACTTTAATCTTGAACTAAAGAGAGCATCAGAGTTTTGTTCTAGCGCTAGAAAAACTGGGAAAACCATCGGCTTTGCCTGCGGTGTATTTGATCTCTTTCATTATGGCCATGTCCTTATGCTACGAGAATGCAAAGAGGAGTGTGATATTTTAATTATCGGTTTAAACACTGCAGAACAGTTTTCTTTAACGATCAATCCTGGAAAAAAGAAACCAATTTATACTTTTCAAGAGAGAAAAGGGATTATGGAAAACAGCCGCTATGTCGATGCAGTTATTGGTTATTCATCTGAAGAGGATCTACTAGCAATTCTTCAGGAAATAAAGCCTGATGTTCGCTTTTTGGGGGATGATTATAAAGGAAAGCCCATCACAGGTGGAGAATTTTCCAAAAAAATATATTATACTGACAGGACACATGGACTATCAACAACACTCTATCGAGATAGAATAAAGAGTAGTTAATCATATTCAACGATGCTTTACTCTTGATGAATTAATTCTTGATTAATATTTTCCAGTAAACGCTGAGCGTTAATTTCCCCCCAATGAAAGAAAATACGTTTTGCACCGGCTTTAAGCAGAGCAGCAGTGCTATCCGGACGATAATCCGTAGGCATTCCGATGCAATAAGCTCCTATTCGCACCGCCCCTTGAATTCCTCTTGGAGAATCTTCAAAGACAATTTGTTGTTCTGGAGAAACACCTGCTTTCTTAGCGGTTGCTATCCAAACATCTGGAGCAGGTTTTGCATTCTTTACATCTTCTCTTAAGACAATGAAATCACGGCTGAATAACTTTCCTACACCACTTCTTTCCAAAAGAACTTCAGCTTGCTCTTGATTAGTAACAGAACCAATAGTACATTTCAGCCCTAATAGTTTTAATTGTTCAAAAAAAGTAAGAAAACCATCCCTTGGCTTAATATCTGAATTCTGCAAGAATTCTTGATAATGCACTTTTTTCTGCTTTAAGATATACACTGGATCTGCTTTTTTTCCTTGCTGTAATGCAAGCTGGAAAATTTCTTCAGCTACTTTTTCATCAGGTCCGCCAACAAAATGAGGAAGCAATTGGTGGCATTCATCGAGAGATAAGGTCAAGCCTACATCCTTTGCAGAAGCAATATGTGCTCGATGATGAGCTATTTCAACATCAACTACTGTTCCTTCTAGATCAAACGCTATCGCCGTAATCATCGCTTAACACCTAGTTTAGCTCTAAGCCAAGAGGGTAATTCCCGAATAGTTTGTTGATTACTAGTGTGATGAATATCAATACCGCCTAGATGAACAAACGCCTCAACATTCCCTTGATCCAAAAGGATTCCTGTTATTTTTCGTGGTGAGTCCAGCATTGTGGTGGTCGATATTATTTAGGTTAAGGTTTATAAGTTTAAGATTATCAGGGATAATATCGTTGATTTATCTAAGTATATTCTCCAAAATACTAGTTTATAAAACTGATGAAAGAATAGTTTAGATGTTTAATTAGTTCTTTTATGATATAAACGGTCGTAAATTACAAAGTTCATGCAATACAATCTATAAAAATAATGAGAAGTCATGAGAAATTCGCTGAAAGCGTCTCACCCCGCCATATCCACAGAAGCAAGCTTCTGGGACCCCAAAAATACTTAGGTATTTTTAAGGGAATGGCGGGGCTTGAACAGAGACGCTTTCTTTAATAGGCGAACGCGGAGAAGCAAAGCTTCTAGCGTGCCAGAAACTGCGGTTTCTGTGCATTTCTGTGACACAAAAAGGCGCAGAGCCTTTTGTGCAAACACCGCAGTGTTTTGCACCAGAAAAGCAGAAACGAACACATTCATCCTCGATCTAAAGATCGAGGCTTTCTGCTTTTCTAAGTGTAAAAAATCCCAATCGCAGCAGAGCTGCGGGGCATTCATTACCTGAAGCTGTGGGATTTTTACTCCCAGAAATGGGTATAGAAAGTCGCAGCAGAGCTGCGGGGTATAAAACCCATTTCTCAGGAATTAAAGAAAGCTGGGCACTTCCATAGGTACAACCACTTTAGCTGGAATTTGCTGCTCTATATCTTTTGATTTGAAAATGAACCCTATTATAATCCCGTTGGGCTTATTGACAGCATTGAAATCGGCTTCAATCAAGCTGTTTAATATTTCTTCGCCAATTTCAAACTCTTTCAGGAATTGGGATGCATGCATAATCTCTATCCCCCGAATACGCCCTCTGGTTGAAACATCAAGGATTAAATCACCAACATCAATATTTCCTTTAAAAGTTTCATCGGCTGAAAAGCCTTTGTGAATAACTAAAATGTCGTTATTTTTGTCATAAGATACTATTTGAGCCATTTTTATCGTCCCTCATCTCTCTTAATCATATTCTGCCAAGGCCTGTATCTCATAATGTAGGTTAAAATATATAAACCTTTCTTGCCATTTTTATTGAATATCACTGGAAGTCTCAAGGTACGAGTATTACTCATCTGAAAATGCAAACAATGAACTGAATCACCATACTTCCATTTTTCTTCATACGAATACATTAAATTTTCGGGATGGAGAAGATTTTTAATAACTTCCTCTCTATTCCCTTCTCGCAGCACTAATTGCTGAGTGAAATGTGGTTCGTTAAATTCGAGGTCTTTTTCAACATAGGTTTGAAGTTTTTTCCTAAGTTCTTCGATAATATCCTCTTTTGTTTCTTCCACTATCTTCAGTAAAGAATAATGATTTATAAAACTTATTTAAGATTGTGTATTTACCGCTGGAGTTTTTATTTATTGGAAATGGTGTTGGTCTAAGACCAAGGACGAAGTCCGTAAATTTGTAACACCATTTCTGTTATTTCATAACATTTAAAAGTAATTACTCTCATCTATCTAACGATGGTTTCAT
>CAZNUS010000038.1:0-11826 GCA_964576385.1 uncultured Methanosarcinales archaeon
TGCCATTCATCCAGCGACTAAAGTCGCTGGTTTTCTGGCTATTTTTTGCATAACAAAATTAGATCAAGCGATTAGCTACTGATTTAAGAATACAGATAAGCCATATTTTGAGGTGCGATTATTTGCATTTCTATATTGACAGCCAACTAAATACATACTATTTTATACTTACCTTTTTCCTCCTAAAACTAGTTTCTTTAATTCTTCAGGCCATTCTCTTGCGATATCTTCCTTATATCTCTCTATCTCTTTCCAGACTTCTTCCCTCATCTCTCCAAATTCAATCAGCTTGATCAGCTCCTCTTTGGCATATCCGGGAACATGCTTTAAATTCCAAACTTGCATTTTTAGCTTTTCTTTTACTCCATCCTTTTTTTCTTGATTTTCTTTCTGTTTCTCTTCCCAATATTTTGTGTAAGAGAAATTATCTGCTGAACGATCATTAGTTTCCATAGTATTAGACCTTTTTTTGACAAGATTATCCAAAATATCGTTAGATGGTTTCTTATTATCATTAGAGAGTTTCCCTTTTTTCTCCCCTAGGTCTTTTTTCTTCCCCTGTTTTAAAGAAATCCTGGCTAAGACCATCTGATGCATTCTTCTTAAAAATTCCTGCTTATCTTCTATCTTAATGACATCACTATACCCCTGCGAAACCAAACCAAAAGCAAATGGGCTTGGTATTCCTGCAGGTAATTCCACCAAAGCGATCTCTTGAGAATTAACTTTAGTAATAATCTCTAAGGCATGTTCATAATCCATCAAATCTTCTAATACTTCACGGCGGGCTTCCTTAAGGATAGGAAAATTATCACTAATCCTTTTCACCGCGTTAAATAATATTTTACTTCCAATCTGCATTCTTCCTACATTTTTTCTATGCCCCATATAATCGCGCAGGATCATTAAGGAGCGGGCAGCGCAGTGCCTAAAGCGACGCTGCAATACTTCGCTTTTTTCTATAGATTGCTCCAAAACTTGCTTAAAATTGTCCGGTGTAAGCTGTTGAAACGCCGGCAAGGCACGGAATGTCTTTTCTGCAGAAAGATAAAACCCATTATCATTGATCCCTACTTCTATATCCCGATGCTGTGACCTGCCGATAACTAATGCTAAAGATCTGGAAAGACAGTCGTTAACCCTGCGCCCAAATAAGCTGTGCACGATAAAATATCGCCTATCTCGATCAATATATTCTTCGATAACTATTTTTTTATCTGAAGGTATTTTACTAAAGTAAAATTGCTCATAGAAATAATGATAAATATTTTGTGATGTACTTTCATTAACATAAAGGTATTGGCTAATAAACTCAACTATTTCTGCTTCTGTTCTACCTACGCTGAATTTTTCATCAACTAATCGGCGGAATTTGCTGATCTCCATTGCTAAATCAAAACTAAGGGGAAGCATTTCAGAGAACCAACTAGGAACTGTTGGCGGCCTGCTGACGGAAGAGCTAACTTGAGCAGTCATACCACGAGAGAATTTAAACAAGTATACGTTTCCACCCAACACAAAAACATCTCCTGGCTTAAGTCGTTCCAAAAAACCCTCATCAATCATCCCGACGATATGATCTCCTTCTTTCACCGTAATATAACTTTCTTCTGGAATTGTACCGATATTAGTCATGTAAATAACACGCGCTAACTTGCCTTTTTTACCGATCTCCCCCGTAGTTTCATCATACCAAATACGAGCATAAACATGCCGTTCTTCTAAGGAAACATAATAACCTGAGAGAAATTTAATTACTTCAAAATAATCCTCCCAAAGAAGATTATGGTAGCAATAACAATTTTTTAATTGATGGAAAACAGTATAAATATTTATTTTTTCATTGATAGCCATTCCATAAATGTGTTGCGCTAAAACATCTAATGCGCCTTTAGGAATATGTACTCGATCAATTTTTCTTTCTTTTGCTGCTTTCAATATTAAGGAGCATTCGACTAAATCATCCCTATCCATAACAATGATTCTTGCTTTAACCGTGCTATGGAGCTGGTGCCCAGCCCTTCCAGATCTCTGTAAGAAACGTGCTACTGACTTAGGGCTGCCTAAACAGATAACCAAATCAACGTAACCAATATCGATACCCAATTCTAAGGAAGTAGATGAAACCACTACTTTAAGCTTGCCATTACGGAGATCTTCTTCAGTCTTAAAGCGAGCAGCCTTTCCCAAGCTTCCATGATGTGCAGCGATGTTTTCTTCTCCCGTTGTCGTGTTTAAAGTATAATCTTTAGGATAAAATTCTTTTAAGTTATGAACTACCCTTTCGGTAGCAGAACGGGTATTCGTAAAGATAAGTGTTGTTTTGTGTTCTTGAATCAGCTGATGCATCAGATCGTACATCTTGCGGTGTTTAAGCATATAATCAGAATCGATAAGATCATTTACCGGCGATAGTACCTGCAGGTCCATATTTTTTAAGAATTGAACATCAATAATTCCACAGTTGCAAGCTTCATCTCCTTTATATCCTACTAAAAACTGTGCAATCTCTTCTAAAGGAGCAATAGTAGCTGACAAGCCAATCCTCGTCATGGCAGGAGAAAGCTGCTGCAAGCGTTCCATGGTAATATTTAGATGCACGCCTCTCTTATTTTCAGCCAAAGCATGGATTTCATCAACGATTAACCATTGCACATCTTTCAATTTTTCTTGAAATTTAGGTGAATTTAATAGGATGGCCAATGATTCTGGAGTAGTTATAAGAATATGTGGCGTATGCTTCAGCATCCTTGCTTTCTCTGCTGGAGTTGTATCACCAGTTCTTACTCCTACTCTAATACTTAATTTTCGTTGGTTACCTAATTTATTTTGGGCTATCGTTTCTATTTCAGCTAAAGGCTCTTTAAGATTTTTTTCAATATCATTATTCAAAGCTTTTAGCGGAGAGATGTAAACACAATAGACTTTATCTTCTAAAATCTGTTTTTCGTGAGCATCGATCAGTTCGTTAAGAACTGCTAGAAAACCAGTTAACGTTTTTGTTGCGCCGGTAGGAGCGGATATTAAAGTATTTTTACGGGAGTGCACTTCCATCACGCCATACAATTGTGGAAGGGAAAACTCCTTAAATTTACTGAAAAACCATTGGTTAATTAAGGGATGCAAAATAGCTTTAAGTTGGGTAGGCGTACAAGGTTCAGTTATGGTTGTAATCATAGAGATATAATAATTAATTCTGATAAGAAAACATCATCAAAACATTCATAGTTAATGTGATATTTATAATAATACTAATTATAATATCTATTCTTATAATATCTATTCTTATGATGTCTACTCTGATAATATCTATTTTAATCATTATTTTAGACTATCATTTATAATAATTATGTAGGGATTTTGTTTTTAGACAAATCAAAAATAATATTAAATTGCTATCTTACCATTACAAACGATCATAGGGACTTACGATATTTAGTAATTTTGGCTTCGCTAAATGTGTATAAATTAGCGTAGTTTCAATCTTACTATGTCCTAACAATGGCTGTACTTCCGTAACTGCATAGCCGTTTTCAATCAAATGAGTAGCAAAGGAGTGTCTAAGTGTATGGGGGTGAACATTTTTGCTTAATCCGGATTCTAATAATGCTTTTTTGATAATAGCTCGTACTGTTTGAGCACTCATCCTTTGTTTCCGGTTATTAAACAAATAATCGTCTGGAAGAAGAATATTATTGTTAATCCATTCAATGACTATACTTTTAACTCTTTCAGCAACAACAAACACGCGGTCTTTTCTTCCTTTACCTTGACGAACCCAACCATAATTCTGTTCTAATTGCAGATCCTTTACTTTCAAATTGAGCAATTCACTTACGCGTAAACCAGTAGAATAAAGTAAAGTAATCATTAGATGATGTTTTGGGTTATAGATATGAGAAAAAAACGTTTTACATTCTTCTGGTGTCAGAAATTCTGGTAATCTTTGCGGTATTTTATTATATCTAATATTGATGGTAAATTTCCTATTCAAGACTTGCTCAAAAAAAAATATTAAAGCATTCAGCTGGACATTAATAGTGTTACCAGGAGCGCCTTGCTCAAGCATCTTTAACAAGTAATTCTCCAGATCATTTTTAGATATTTGGTAAGGTTCCTTAGGGATTGTACGGAAGAACTTTTCTACAACATAGGAATAAGTTCTGATTGTTGCCGGGCTAAGACCTCTTATCAAGGCTTTTCTTTTGATGAGCTCATTTATGTTCATCAGTAAAAGTAATAATCACTCATTTATATAGTCTAGCCGGACTTGTCCAGTGCGGGAGTGGCTTTTATCTATTTAAGAATAGAAACAGGTTATCTAAATGTGATAATACTAATTTTCAGCTTTAGCAGCCTATAACCCCAATATTTCACATACTGAGGTTATAGGGTGTTATACCTAATATTACTCAGTCGCAAAATAGCTCCTTGCGTCATACCAAAAGTTTATTGTTTCGTGGCGTGTTCTACTCAACATAAACTTTTGCCTCTGCGTTCATTAATTAATCCTGCTGGATTTTACATTCTCTTGAGGTAGCAATAACACAGGTTATGTGCAATTCGTGAACCACTTAAAACAGAAGAACTCTGATGAGAAAATGATGCTTTTTGAGGTGCTGCCTTTTACGACGATTATAATAGGCTTGAGTTCCTCACTGACCCTCATAGGGGAACATATCTTTCGGATGAGGGTATCTTTTCGGTCTAAGTTCCCACCCACGCTGATATAATTTTTTTACTGCATCAAGATCAGACCAATCATGACGTGCTAAATCAACAATCTCTCTTAAATTATCGAGTGTAACCCCCTCAGTTTCGGGAACATTTTTTTCAATAGCTCTCTCTAAACCAGCAATAAACTTATCTCGACTAGGACCAAAATCATGATTTGTAGCGCGGTAACGAACTCCAACAACTCCCGTAAAGCAACCAGTGCAATTACCAAAATAATGATCCAATGCTAGACTGGTTGTTCCTAAATAGTCTGGTTCTGCCATTTTATCATTCATAAAACACCCATTTATATAAAACTTTCGCTATTTAGTAGTGATTACATGAATTTCTGAACTCAAACCTTTTTCTATCTCTAAACAACACTATCCCCGACGGCAGACGGACAACTTTTCTCCTCAACGTAAAACTTGAAAGTCGTTCCTCCTCACTTCTACAATTTGATGGTCGAAAAGCTTGTCCTACCCGACACTCCGTAGGAGCCATCCCTCGTCGGGTCTGCGTCGGGGCGGCTAACGAATCCTAACAACGAACGGCAGCACCTCTTCCTTGCCAGTGGTTCACGAACTTGCTCCCTGTGGTCGCACCTCGGCGTAAAGCCGAGGGGACATAACGACATTATGTTGAATAAAATAATGGTGTTAAGACGAATACTGGACAGAGAATGTCTAGCTTCGAAAGTTTATTAAGTAAAAGAAATCTTCTATATGTCAAATTGGTGATAAAAGCATGATGAAAAAAATAGTCGTTTTATTGTTAATCTGTGCTACTCTTCTATTAGTTGGATGTAAAGAAAAAGTTGATTATATTGATGTAACAAAAGAATTATCCTGTGTTGGACTTCAGAATCCTAATGATTGGTATGGCACAATAATTCATTCAGAACAGCAACTTCAAACTTACGCTAAAGAAAATAATAATACTTTTAGAGCGCCATCTGCTGAACCATGTCCATCATTACCAGAAATTGATTTTTCAAAATATACTTTATTAGGTATGCAATTAACAGGTAGTGGTTGTGATGATGAAACTTATTTTGAAGTCAATAAAAATGAAAAAACAGTTTTAGTGGAGGGTAGACTTATTGGTTGTCCAAGATCAGATTTCTCTGATCTAGTATTATCAATGAGGAATATGTGGGCTTTAATTCCAAAAATATCAAATGATTACAGGGTAAGTTGGAACTCTCATTTTTCTTTAACTGAAGAAGATCTCCCTCAAGTAAAAGAGAGACTAGAAAGTGGAAATTTTAATACTGTCTATTCAACATTATCTGAAATTGAAAAACTGGGTGAAGTCGCTCTCCCACTTGTCCCTACGTTGGTTGAAATTTTTGATGATTACGATTATCCCCAAAATCAAAGAATTGCCGAAATAGCAATTGATCTTGATTCCAGTTCAGCAGATTCTTTATATCCTAAGTTGATCAACATATTAAAAACTGGAGACGTTGATGATAAACTAAATGTTGCCATACCATTAATTATAAAGATGGGAAGAGGTAAAGAAATAACCAACTATATTGTTGAAATAACCAAAATATATCCTGATGGAAACGCAGCTTTTCAATACTTAGCAGATATGGGAGATGATGGATTGCCTACATTATATGAATTATCTGAAAGTGACGTTCCATCAATAAGATTACTAGCAGCAGAGCATATTGTAAATTATTATCCAATTACAAAAGGACATGTCCCATACTTAACCATTGTTTTTGAAAATGGAAAACAAAATTCTCGAAGATTACCATTTCAAACAGCCATAAAGAAAATCAAACAACTTGATCCAGAAACAAGACAAGAAATTGATGATTTCATTAAAGAGTATGGAAGAACATGGGATTTAACACCAAGCACAGATTAACAGAACATCACATTATAACATAAACTATGAGGATTTCTTTTTTTGTCCCGTATTCTAACTGGTCGCTTTGCTCATTCTAAAAAACACCATTATTTTACTTCCTCGCTAACGCTCGGCTCCCCACATAAAGTGGGGACAACATAACATCGTTAAGTTTAATTATTACTCACCTTAAAGTTCATCATTCTTCCGAACTTTAAGCTTCCGTCATAACTCGAAAATCCTAAAAATCTTATTTATGCAAGCTTAAAACAATTTTTATGAATTTTCGGTTTTACTAAAGTAAAACAATCTTAACACAGGTTATACTCAATAATTCCACCGCCTTTTGAAGTAAACTACCCCTCCTAATCTATGTAAAATGAGAAAATTCCGCCACTTAAAACAACGACTGCTGTCCGCTATCTTCTACAACTTTTAGACCACGAACTCTTGTTGTGCTCTCCCAACCTTCAGGAACTTGCACAGTACTCATTGCATGTTGAAGTTCATTAAACGAAGAATATGGTGTAACAAATGCTGTATGATAATGTACTTCACCATCAGGACCACCATATTCCCATCTGGTTACTTCATGAACCAACAAGTATTTCTCTGAAGAACCATTAGCAAACCGATGGTTTTGATCTTTACTATCTAATACTATTTCGCCAATAGCACAATCCTGACCTTCACCTGCCCTGAATCTCATAACTTCACGTGCATCTTTCAAAGAAATACATGAACTATATGGCCGTGCTAATTCTTCCGAGATATAAGTAACCCCTTTCGGTTTTCTTGCTCTATCCCACACAACTAAATAGGTAATCGCATTAGGAGATAACGTTTTTTGTATTCTATCTTGAATGGTCTTAGTTGCCTCATCATAGTCTACATTTCCAACTAATTTTTCTTTATCAACATGATTATCAACTAGCCATTCCAACAATGAAGCTGTCGGCAAAAAATCTTCATTCCCTCTAACGTAAGCTGACCAATCCTGACCAAAAAGCTGTGATCCCCACAATTCAAGACAGAGAACTCTTCTATCTCCTACGGGGTATCTAAAACTATCACAATCAAAATCTCTAAAATAAAATTCAAATTGATCAATTTCATCCGGCCTAACAGTTTGAAGAAGCTTCCTATATGCTTGTACAACCTCTTGAGATGTTCCGTTGTAAAAAATTAATCCATTCTCTGCTGACTTTACCTGCTGCTCACCACGACGGTTTTCAAAAGTAAAATCATAAGCTTTCATGTCTTTCGTATGTAGGCCGAATCTTAAACCGCTTAGAACATCTAAGTCACTAGGATCAAGTTTTCTTTCATCCCCCAAAATTCTTTTGGCAACTTCTAAGAATGATCCTTCAACAGAATTTACTGTTCTTCTAGCATCAGGCCAACTTAATTCCCAGTTAAAACCGTTCATAAATCTTTCAGATCGAGCCATCCCCGCATGTAATTTTCCAAAATAATGGTTATCTACAAGAAGACGAAATTCTCCTTCATCAAGATCTGGATTGCTTCTTCCTTCAGCTTTGAATGTCATACCTAAATAAAAGAGGAGCTAATTATTAAGGTTTGTGGCGGAATTTTCTAAATCAACTATAAAGATGAGACAAGCTAATCTTTTACGGCGGTGGAATTACTCTGCGCACTACGTGCTTGCGGAGGGATAAACCCTCCGGAGTATAACATCGTTATGCGTAATTTTTTATTTGCCTCTATCGACTTTCTCGATGTCGTTTCCGCCCTTCCATACAAAGCTCGGGCACACTCTGTCCAGAAAGCTACGGGCTACGCTGGGAATGTCGACGTTGGCACCTTCGTTTATCTAGGACGGGACTAAAACAATTTCTAGGAGACTTAACATAACGGGTGATAAACAAAATTTTTTAATGAATCGACGAGGGGGGAATCGGGTAAACAATTGATGGAAAAATTAAGTCTTCTCTTTTTTAGCTTTGTTCATCAAACTTATCCTGCTTTTTATCTTCTCCACATTACCTGAATTTTCATTTATTCTATCTTCCTTTGTTTGAGTAATAACCTGTAGTTTGCTAAATCCTGTTGCAAAATGACTTATATTCTTCTCAATTTTTTCAATATTCTTAGCGATTTGATGAAGAGGTTCTTCTCCTAACTGACTCATGTCAAAGAATTGTGTAAAATCAAAATAAAATTTCTTTCTATATAATTTATTTTTTTTATCTTTATATTTAAACGACAAAGAAAATCCCATCTCTTTTGGTCTATCTTCTAGAAAAGATATAAAGAATTGTTCAATCTCCTGTTTAGGTCTTAAATAATTTATCTTCTTCAAATAACTTAATTCTGATATTTTCTTACCGTTGTAGCATACAAAATCGTTTTCAACGCGTTCTAATTCAAGATCGTATAACGGACTTCCACCAATATTCATTATTTTTATAAAAATGAAGCTCACATATTTTCTAGATGGTTCAAAAATAACACTTAATTCTGGTTGGTTTAACATAACTTGATGCTGTCTACTCCTTCGTGTTTCACAATACAAGTAATAGGTGAAATATGCCAAAACCCCTGTAAAAATCATCAAAAAAACATTTGATATTAACAAGATATTATCTGTTGTAAGAAATTTTAACATCATTTTAATAACCTATCATTCCATCCTTCTAGCAACATCTCCCACCTCATTTACAAAATAATAATATCCTTCTTCCTTTTTTATCCCAACTTTAGCTACAACTTGTTCTTTATTGTCTCCTTTTTTTCTTGAAATATTGCCTTTGTCATCAACAAAATAAGAATAGCCAGATTCTTTCTTTATTCCTACTTTTGCAACCACTTCTTGTTTATCTTTAGTTTCTACTTCCATTTCATCTAATTTATCTTGAAGATTCTTTGTGTTATCATCATCCAACTCAATGAAATATTTACGCACCATTTTTTTCAAATATTTATTATCCCACAATTCCACCGGTGCTTCTTTCGCTTGTTCTTCTGCCTGTTTTGTGAAATTGGAGGTAGTTATTATAATAGACTGATCAGCTTTTATTTTCCACATAGATCCAAGCGTATTTTGAACTGTGACATTTCCGACATTATTACCTAATTGATTCTGCTTACATTGGATGGCTATTTTTTTACCATCTTTTTCTGCAATAACATCTATGCCATAATCACCTGTCTTTTTAGTAGCATGTGCTTTGTAACCCATTTTTCGGAATAGCTTAGCTATAAATTCCTCAAATTCAAAAGGAGATAGTTGTTGGAAATTTTTATCGATACCATACTTTGCTTCTTTCCACTTCTCAATTTGTTTTTTTGTGCCCCATTTATTCTCAAACTTATATAGTCCCTTAGCATTTTGCTTCTTCTCAAATGCCAGTTCTCTTCCCAATTTATCTTTCTCACGTTTTTCTTTTTCTTCTTGTTCAAGTTTTACTTTTTTATCGTGATTATTTTTGTATATAAAATAAATTATAATTCCTACAACCAAGAAAAAAATAAATGATGGGGGATTTGCAATAAGCCACACTATAGAGATAATAATTCCAACGCAAGATAAGCAACATACAGCAGTGTCATCCATTATAACAAAACTCCAACATAATTTAAGCTAATTCCAAAAATAAAACCAGTAGATAATCTCAACATATTATTACTTTCTCTTAATCCAAAATATTGAGTAAATCCATCAATTAAAAGAGGAATTGCAAATAAAATTGCTAATGTTAGTTTAATATGATAACCTAAAAAATGAAAAGAAGCTCCCGTAATCCCTCCCAAAAATATTCCTAAACATCTACTACATAGTAATTTCCCCAACCCCAGAAAATTAATGCTTCTATCCTTATTTCTATGACAAAAGCATATTCCATATTCCTTACTCTTGGTTTGCAGGTGTAAAACTGGACCAACCCTCTTCTTCCAAGTATAATCTAGTTGCATATTTACTATAAATTAACCTACGAGGTATAAAAATATTACTATTAAAACGCCCGATTTCCCCACTACTGAATTTTAGTCTGCTAAAGCAGGAATTGAATTAAAATAACAGTTAGCGAAAACTACGGTGCCAATAAAATTTACGATGGTTAAATAACTCTAACGTCCCTCCCACTTCGTAGTCGGGAGAAGTTAACATCGTTATATTCAATCGCAAATGAGCTTTACCCCCGACCACCCACCCCTAACTATTGACTTTCACTAAACGAGAACGTGGGGGAGTTCTGTGACATTAAAATATAAAGAAAAATTTCTAGTTTCACACTCTTGCAATATAATGTCGTCTCTGTACATCTATTCTTCCATCCCTACCATCAGGGCACGTATTAATTGGAATATATCCAAGTGGAGTAATTTCATGAATTTCTGAAGTATCGTTAGGTATCTCTTCTTGAGATTCACAGTACATAAAAATTGGAACCCTGCCATCTACAATTTTTCGGAGAACATCAATATTTCCAATTTTAACCTCGCCAGCATAGGGTACGTCTACTTTTGGCATCTCAACACCATCAAGTTCAAAATAGCGATTTACAAATAATCCTTCAAAATTATCGGGTATAACTCTTAATGGAACCGCAACTCCATCTTTTATTTCAAACGCCCGAATACCATCCTCCGCATTGGTCATAATGTTCATAGAGTAATCTCCTTCGCGCATTTTTTGTGTTGCGTAGAGGTCAATAATTGTGCTGGTATAGGTGTGAGGGCGATTTACTTTTTTTCCTTCAATCTTAAAACCTAAAAAAAGAGAATTTAGTCCTTTACTATCAATATAGCCTTCTAAACTTCCATACAAAAGAGCATCCCTAAATCTCGCTTCTCTTTCACTTGGTTTAATACGTTCCTCAGCAACCATTCTATTGAAAAGTTTGGAGAGATAGGTATCAATTACTTCGCTTGGAATTAATTCTTGATGTCTTACTACCTGGTTTAAGTCTTCTTTAAAGACAAGAGCAATTCCAGTGGTTCTATCTGATCGAGTAATTCCATATTCCCCGCCGATACTTGCATTATATTTTCTATCAAAGCCGTGAATACTCATAAACAGAGCACTTTCACCACGAAACGCACCGCTATCAAAACCACCAGTTATACCTTCGCTGAGAATCCTATTTAGTCACTCTGGTGCAACTGGATGATTACTATAGTATCTAAAAGAATGCGCCAATAGTCCTGGTCGTAGCACAGGAGAACCATTTACAACTGTTACCATGCTCATAAACCACCAATAAGCTTGCCTATTTATAA
>CAZNUS010000039.1:0-11625 GCA_964576385.1 uncultured Methanosarcinales archaeon
CGTGACCTGCCTTTGGCAGGCGTTCGTGAGTTGCTGATGAGCAACGACCGGTGGTATGCTCACTTCGCTCGGGTCGGTTTCTTGAAAATCCGCGATTTTCTAGATCAGCAAGCTTTGCTTGCTTGTTTCTGACCATGCTTTTTCCATTGAGGTTAACTTGTGAGTTCACCACCGATGAACACACCGGTGGAAAGAGCAGATTTTAAAATGAGAAAAAGATATAAACCTAATGATATTAAATATAACCAATGGCAAAAACAGATATTACAATTATTATTCAACTGGCCGAGATTCTTAACCGATTCAACGCTGCAGAGCATTTTCTTCAGTTAATGCTCGTGTATAAAAAGGTGAAGAAAGGATATTTTCCCCAAACAAACGATGATGCTCAAACTAAGAAATTCTTTGAAAATGATATTACCCCCCTTCTAAGAGATCTAGGGTTATATGTCTCATTCAAACACGGCGGATATGTTACTTACGATAAAGAATTGTATAAATCATGGGATGGTTTTGGTTTCTATGTTAGAAAAAGAAAATTTGGTTCTTACTATCTAGGGTATCCTAACTGCTGTGAATTAAGGTACAATCTGACCGATCAACTGCTTAGCTTTCATGTGTATTACATTATTCAAAGAATACTGATCAACAAAGATAGGAAAGCATCTGCAAAGCTGGATATGCATATTGGAGATTTAAGCGAAATTGAAGAATACCAGCCATGCGTGGTTGGCTGTCCAAAAACACATCAGCGAGCACAAGCGTTCAGGGAGGTTCGTAAAGAATTTTCTAGTTTTTTACCATCTGATTATCTTGCAAAAAGAGAAAAAATTGCAAAAGAGTCCCTTCTTGATAGTTTAAAACCAATCAATTATCAATATACACAGCGCACCATGAAAAAATTGCTTCCTCTTCTAAAAAAGAATGACCTAAGACATTTGTTTCAGTTAGATGACCAGTTTTTCGAGGAAGTCGAAGAATTTTTAGATAATCCTAATTCCAAAAAAGAGATGGTTGCCAGGGCTGTGGCATTCATAATGAGTATTTGAGAATTATGAGTACTTGAAAAAATGGAAGAGATAGAATCTGAAAGTAAATTTCTCTGGAAATTTCTGCTCCACATCTTGATTATTCCCATCACCTTATTGTTAATAATCTTTAAGAAAAAAGAAGGAAAGGATTTATTCCAACCAGTTACCGACTTGATTAAATTTATCTTTGAACCTAAGTTTATTATTTCAATAATTATTGTTAATATTCTCTTGTTTGTAATCAGCTTTTTCTTTTTAAATGATACTACTTTAACCAGCTTCATAAATTTTCCCGCTGATCTACTAAGCTCACGATTTTACACATTAGTAACTGCGGGATTTCTCCATGCTAGCTGGAGTCATCTTTTGGGAAATATGCTCGGTATTTTTATCTTTGGAAGAGTTGTTGAAAGAAAATTAGGATTTTTTAAAACATTGGTAGTCTATCTAGGCGCTCTTATCATCTCAAGCCTCTTTACTTCATGTATCCATTTATACATCATTGGCGACAATATTGGCGGGCTTGGCGCTTCTGGAGCATTAATGGGTCTAATTTCCACTGCTATACTTCTTAATCCATTCTATTTAACATATGAATTGATAGTCCCGCTTCCGATAATGGTTAGCGGCTGGTTAGCGATATCTGCTGATATAGCCGGAATACTTAATCCTGCTGAAGATGGAATAGGACATTTTGCCCACATTGGCGGATTTATCTCCATAGGATTGTTAATGTTCTTGATAGGAATAGATGAAAGGTCTAAACTAAAAAAAGGATTAATCATTCATTTTATTTCCTTGATTCTTGCTGTTGCGGGATATTTTTATTTAGCTTGATAACCTTCTTCTATTACGACAGTTAGTTTCCTTTCCCACAATCTATTTAAACCTATAATTCTTATATCTATTTTTGGAATGAAGCTTGGTCTGACGTATAATGATGTTCTTCTCGTACCTAAACGCACAGCGCTAACATCCAGATCAGAAGCTGATACAAAAACAAGATTTACTCAAAATATTAAATTAAATATTCCATTAGTCAGCGCCAATATGGCTACTGTTACTGAACATCGGATGGCCATCGCTATGGCTCGTGAAGGCGGCTTAGGAATAATCCATCAGTTTGGAACAATTCAACAGCAAGTAGAAGAAGTTAAGAAAGTTAAGCGAAGCACTACTTATATTATTGATAACCCCTTGTCCGTATCACCAGCAATAACCATTGAAGAAGCAGATAAAATAATGAATGAAACTGGTGTAACCAGCTTATTGGTCAAAGAAGCAGAAGAATTAGTGGGGATCTTTACATCAAGAGATTATTTATTTGAGGAAAATGAAAAAAAACTGATCCGAGAAGTTATGACGCCTAAAGAAAAGCTTATTACTGCGCCATATGGCATACCCTTAGAAAAAGCTAAAGAGATATTACACAAGCACCGCATAGAGAAACTTCCTCTTCTTCTGGATGGAAAAGTGATTGGATTAATTACTACCCAAGATTTAAAAAAATTAGAATATTGGAAGAATGCTTCTAGAGATACTAAAGGCAGGCTCCTTGTAGGCGCAGCAGTTGGAGTAAAAGATTGTTTAGAAAGAACCAGATTATTAATCGAAGCAGGAGTTGATGTAGTAGTATTAGATATTGCTCACGGCCATTCTGATTTAGCCATTCAACGAATCAAAGAATTAAAAACTAATTTTTCTATCGATGTCATGGCTGGGAATATTGCTACCAGCGAAGCAGCCAGGGATTTAATAGAAGCCGGCGCGGACGGATTAAAAGTAGGCATCGGTCCAAGCCCTGTATGTTCTACTAGGACAATATCAGGAGCAGGTGTACCTCAGCTTACGGCTATCATAGATGTGGTAAAAGTAGCTAAAGAATTCAATGTACCTGTCTGCGCAGATGGAGGGATGAGATACCCTGGAGATGTTGTTAAAGCTTTAGCCGCCGGAGCCAGCAGTATTTTCTCCGGAAGTTTCTTTAGTGGAACCAAAGAAGCACCCGGCATGATCGTCTTTAAAGACGGAAAACGTTTTAAAAGGTATATGGGCAGCGCGTCCTATGAAAGTAATCATGAACGAAAAGAAAACCAAGAAGGAAAAGAACATAAAGAAAGATTAGACGTTTTTGTGGAAGGTGTTTCTACATTAGTTGATTACAAAGGCCCGGTGACAGAGACCATTAAAAATTTGATCAAAGGAGTAAAAAGCGGATTAAGCTATTGTGGAGCATATACTATTAAGGAGATGCAGGAAAAAGCTGAATTTATCCAGATAACACAAGCTTCCTGGGAAGAAAGCAAAACACACGGTATTAAGTTAAGTGAGTGATTTTGAATTTCACTACTTCTGCTATTTTAAAAAAAATGAAAGATTTATAAATTTCTTAGAAACATTTAAAAATAACCACCCCTTAGTAGTTACAGATGAAGAGGCGAACGGTTCTTAAAATACTTGCAGGCGCGGGAGCCTACTTTTTAGCAGGCGGAGCTATGGCCGAAGCTATCCATGGTGCTTCAACTGCTTCCAGAGAAGAAAGTTTAGAACAACGAATTGCCCAGCTGTTTATTACGGGAAGCGATAATTTTGGATCGTATCTCCCGGGAGGAATTTTATTAAGTAAGGACCAAACTAGGAGAAGGATTAGAAAGAGAGTTTGGGAATATGATCCTGCAAAAACTAAAGAAAGTGTATCTGCTATTTTAGAGAAGGCTGCAAAGTTTCAGAGAAAAGTTCTAATTTATGATGAAGGTGAAGGTGGATTAGTGCAGCGTATTGGTTCGCTTCCTGCAGCAGAAGATATTGGAAGGTATTATAGTTCTAATGTTGTTGCCGAATCTCTAATAGGAAGAGTAGCTCCTTCAGAAAGTAAGCAAGAGCGAATGCTTGAAGTTGAGCGACTGTTTAAGGAATATGCTGTAGAGCTATCTTCGCAAGGGGTTAATGCAGTATTAGCACCTAATTTAGATTTAAGCCCAGATAAACAAAATATTATCGGAAGAGATAAAAGGTCATTTGGAAATTATGAGGATACTCTGGCCATTGCTTCTAGATATATTCAAGTGATGCATGAAACAGGAATAAAAGTAACGGGTAAGCATTTCTTAGCTGCCGGACTTCCCAAAGGCGATGTGCATTCACAAGAAGTCGTACAATCGTCTAATAGACTTTCAAAATTATTATCAGGGAGACTTTTTCACGAGCTTCGATTATCACTAGATGCTGTAATGGTTACCCATATAGGAAATGACTTAGATGGTAACAAGCCCTATTCTCTTTCCCAGCGCTCTCTGCAATACCTTACTCAAGAAGTGTATACCGGCAGCAAAGGATCGATGTGGGGAATACATTTTCCAGGGTTAGTGATGGTCGATGACGTTTCAATGAGAGCATTTACTTCTTATGCAGAAAAAACAACTCTTCGGCCTGAATTAGAAGAGATTAAACGCAACTGTGGAAGCTTAGAAGGTAAAGGAGTTTTGGCTTCATTAGAAGCAGGAGCCCATGTATTTATTTGCTTAGGCGCTCCTTTAGATCCAATAGTTGATTGTTTAGCTAGAGCATATCATTCAGATGAAGGAATCAGAGAAAAAATTGATGTAGCATTAGGAAAATATGAATCATTTGTCGGCCATCAATAAACACAGAAATCCTAAAAATTGCCTACCCACCGTTCGCTTCGCTCACTCCACAGCAAGCTGTGGGGTATTCGGCAATTTTTTAAACACGGATTTCTGGTCATTCCTCGCTAAACCGTTGCAAGCAACGGGGTATTAAACCCAGCGAGGAATAAATTTAAGAAGTAACTCTTATTCTTAGCAAAATTATGCATACCGTCAATGATTTAGCCGTATTTGCTAAGAAAAAAGGATTTATCTACCCTAGTTCTGAAATCTATGGCGGGTTATCCGGATTTTATGATTATGGACATCTAGGTACTAAACTTAAAAAGAATTTTGAGAATCATTGGAGAAATTATTTTTTAGGGCTAGATAGAAATTATTTTGAATTAGAAACTGCAAATATAATGCATGAGAATGTTTTCAAAGCATCTGGACATTTAGAAAATTTTATTGACCCAGTAGTTAAATGCTCAACATGCGCTTTCAGCGAACGAGCAGACCATTTTGTAGAAAGAGCAATAAAACAAAGAGTAGAAGGATTTTCAGCAGAGAAACTCACTGACCTTATCAAACAACATAAGCTTTCCTGCCCGCTATGTAAAGCTAGCTTAATGCCGGTAACGATTATGAACATGATGTTTCCAGTACATCTCGGAGTAGGATCAATTCATACCGCTTACCTTCGTCCGGAAACTGCGCAGTCCCCTTATGTAAACTTTAAGCTGCAGTATGAGTTACAAAGGAAAAAATTGCCGTTAGGCTTAGCATTGGTTGGAAGAGCTTACCGCAACGAAATCTCACCAAGAAATTTAACTTTAAGGCAGAGAGAATTTACTCAAGCTGAACTACAGATATTTTTTAATCCAAACTTAGTTAATGACCACCCGCAATTTGATCTGGTTAAAGACTATAAATTAAGAACTTTAATGGAAGAAGACCGTGCAAAAAAAAAAATTGTAGAAAGGACGGCTCAAGAGCTGGTGAGTAAAGGCCTGCCTAAATTTTATGTCTATCATCTAGTGAAGATACAACAGTTCTATTTTGAAGAGCTAGGCATCCCTAAGGAAAAATTTAGGCTATTTCAATTAAATGATGAAGAGAAAGCGTTCTATAACAAATATCATTTTGATCTAGAGATAGAACTTTCCGAGTTAGGCTTCACGGAAGTAGGAGGCCTGCATTACCGCACTGACCACGATTTAGGCGGGCATCAAAAGATTTCCGGCGAGAAGATGGAGATATTTGATGAAGAATCAGGAAAAAGATTTATCCCTCACGTTTTAGAACTAAGTTTTGGTGTTGATCGAAATGTATATGCATTGCTAGATCTAGGATACGATGATAACAAAGAAAGGGGAAATATTGTTTTACATCTGCCTAAAAAATTAGGACCTTTTTACTGCGCAGTTTTTCCATTAGTTAAGAACAAGCCGGAGATCGTAGCTAAAGCCGAGATGGTGTTTGATGCGATTAAAAAAATGTTCCCCTGCTTATACGATGAAGCTGCTTCTGTTGGCCGTCGTTATGCTAGAGCAGATGAGATTGGTGTAAGCTATTGCATCACTGTTGACTTTGATTCGCTTCAGGATGATGCTGTAACTATACGCGATAGAGACACTACAAAGCAAGAAAGAGTGAAAGTTTCTAAACTGAAAGAAGAATTGTTGAAGGATTATTAGGATTTTTCTGCTAAAATATCGATTTCTATAAAGCAATATTTATATAGTTAAAACCAAGTTCTTCTAGAGAAAAAAAGGCATTGTATGGATAAAGACACCGGAAGAGTTATTTTTAGTTATAGTATGATCAGCGTAGTAGTAGTAATGGTCTTTGTCCTATTATCATCTGAAGACATTTTTAAAGTATTCTTTCTGCCACTGCTGGCATTATTAGCAGTCATAGGGATTATTGTTTTTTATATTCATTTCTCAACCACCCATAAAAAAATGCAGCAGAAAATAAAGCATATCACTTCTTTAATCATAGAGGAGCCTGCGGCTGTACTTACTGAAAAATATATGGAGATCTACCAGCTATATTCAAAACTCTCGGAGAAGCATAAAAAATATTATTACCAGCATATCATTAGAATAAGAGAGCAGTTAGAGAACAGTATGCAGATGGAAAAGAAAGTGGAAACAATGATTGCTAGCGTAGAAAGAAAATCAGTGTACCATATTAAAGAGATTTATGATGAACTCTACAATGCTTTTATGGAGCTGCCGGAAAAAGCCAAGCAGAAATATTATTCATCCATCATCAACCTAAAGAGAAGAGTGGAGAAAGAAGGGTAGGAAAAGTATCACTTCATTAAAGCAGAAAATTATAAACTAAAATTCGCAATAAACCGAACATTTAATAGCGAATTATATATAAAATGCCATTATTTATTCGGAATCTATGGCATTTTAGTATAAATCAACCACTCCACTACAGAAAATAATATAAAACCCTAGTTTAATCTCGTCTGCTATGGAAATAAAAGACTTAAAATCAAATTCAGGAAATGTGGACATTGTTGCCCAAGTAGTAGATAAAGCCAAACCTAGAAGTTTTGAAAAATTTGGCAAGAAAGGGCAAGTATGCAACGCTACGTTGGAAGATGAAACTGGAAAAGTTACCCTAACATTGTGGAATGAAGAAGTAGAAAAGGTGAATGTAGGAGATAAAATCCACATCCAGAACGGCTGGTGCTCGGAATATCAAGGACAAAAACAAATTTCTGCCGGAAAATTTGGAAAGATCGAGATCATTGAAGCTTCTGCGGGAATGAATGAAAAAAAGCAGGTCTTTACCAATGATCCGGGAATGCTAAATCAAGCATCTGGGTTGGAAGAGGAAAGTCCTTCTGATGAAGAAAATGAAATGCCGGAGATGGAAGAGCTGGAAGAATAGTTTACAAATTTTAAGCTTCAGCCAGTAAATGATTATTGTGATTCTATTAACTTTTATAAAATTTAGAAACTATACAACATTGCATAGTACAATAGTAAATTTTTGGTGATCAAATTGGATGAAAAAGCGAGTATTGAATTAGGGAGAAAACAATTAGGACGGTACTGGTTGGAACAGTATAGAAGAGAACGCGATCTTTTACAACCAGCAGAAGATCAAGCGTTTAGAGATAATGGTACTTATGATTATTTAGACCGATTAGTTGAAACTGAAGTTGACAGCAAAAAACAAAAAAACTGGTTAATACAAACAGGACATAATATTGGAGAATTGGTTCGAGAAATAGCTACCCCCGCAGCAATTGGAGGCATAGTAGGTTATTTTGCCAGCGGCGGTGATTATGAAAGCGCCGGAACTGGTGCTGCTTATGGAGCAATGGTAGGTACATTCTCCAAGGTACTGGAACAACTTCTTAAAACTGGAGCACTCCGGTTAGGAAAGTTTAGCAGAGAAATAGTAGAAGAAAATGAGAAAACAAGAATTACTTTGATGACAAAGGAATTGATTACCGAGCTATAAGCGAAGGGCAAGAAGGCATATTAAGATCGAGGGAAGATCCTCTTTTGCTAGCCAGAACTAAAGTAATAGGTGCGGTCAAAAACTATCATAATACTCCTAAGAAAACAGGGAAAACAATTGTAGGAGGAGTAGAATCTTTGTTAACCGGCGGGATGTACTGCCTTTATGGTGCTGCACTAAGCTTAGTGTTTCCTTTACCTTTAAGCTATCCACAATTATTTTCATTAGGAACTGGATCGGGAGCAGTGAGATTAGCATGGAAAGAAGAAGATAACCGAGCAGCCAAAAACCGTTTGGAAAAAAAACTTGAACCGGTAATCAAAGGATTTAACCAAGGCAAAAGAGAACGGCTGATTGCGGGAATGATTTACCGATGGTTTGGACATTTGTCTGAACAATAAGATCAGATCAGTGTTAAAGCAAGTAATAGGTAAATCCTGTAAAGATTTAAATACCTTTCAGTTATTTTTTTATTCAATGAGATTATTACCTTCATTAAAATCGAGAAAGAGATATATTGTTTTTGAAATAATATCGGAGAAAAAATGTTCTTTTCCTGAAGTGAAAGAAGAAGTTGATTCGGCTTTGCTCTTGTTCTTAGGGCAGTTAGGCTTATCAAAAGCATGTCCTTTACTCTTAAACGAACCATTCAGCAACAATCAATTTATCTTAAAAGTAAATCATAATTATACAGATGAAGTGAAATCGGCAGTAATCTTAATCAAAAGTATTAAAAATACCCCCGTAATTATCCGCTCGATAACCACTTCCGGAACAATTAAGAAAGCGAGTTCAAGAAGCAGTCAATGATGTTTATATTAATTCCTGAGAAATGGGTTTTATACCCCGCAGTTCTACTGCGGCTTTCAATTCCCATTTCTGGGAGTAAAAATCCCACAGCCTCGGGTAATGAATGCCCCGTAGCTCTGCTGCGATTGGGATTTTTTACTAGTTAAAACTAATCGAATATAAGAATTAATAAAAAAAATTAAGGTATTAAGAGGTGTTTAAAATGAATCCAAACAAGCAAATGATGAAAGAGATGGGTTATGATAGGTCGATTACTATGTTTTCTCCTGACGGCAGATTGCTACAGGTAGAATACGCTAAAAAAACAGTAAAACAAGGATCAACCGCCTTAGGTATCGCCTGCAAAGATGGAGTTGTTTTTGTTGCTGATAAAAGAATCACTTCTCCGTTAATGGTTCCAGAAGCGATCGAAAAAATGTTTAGAGTTGACGACCATATTGGAGTTGCGGCTTCCGGAATTATCTCTGACGCTCGTGTGTTAGTTGATAAAGCACAATTGAGAGCGCAACAGCATTCAGTAACTTATGATACAAAAATCGATGTTATCACCATCGTTAAAGATATGTGCGACTTAAAACAAATGTGTACACAATCAGCAGGGTTAAGGCCATTTGGCGTTTCTTTATTAGTCGGCGGAGTAGAAGAAGACGGAGAAGTAAAGCTATTCCTTACGGAACCTTACGGCCTCTATTTCCAATATAAAGCTACCGCCATCGGTGAAGGAGAGACAGAGATAGAGCAGATTCTACAAAAGAAATATAAGCCTACCTTAACGGTAGAAGACGGAATTAAGGTAGGTTTGCAAGCTATGAAGGAATACTTAAAGGATGACTTTAATTTCGAAAGAGTAGATGCTGCTTATATCAAAGTTGATGAAAAGAAATTTGTTAAGCTTAGCGATGATGATTTGAAGAAAGCGATGAAATAAATTTCTATTTTTTTAACATCATTTTTAACATTATTTAATTTGTCGTTCTATAATTCTCTTATTCTGATAACCTATTTACTTTTGCCCGGAATGTTGCTATGTCTACTTGGCCTTTGAGACCGTAACCTATCTCCGCAACAGCTAATCGCCCATGTGTCCTAATAGCTGAGTTTACTTCTTTTGCTCCATAAACATAGGCCTGTCCGTACATCATAAATATTGGATCTTGGGCCCATTCTGCAGATAATTTGTCTACAATAGGATCTGCTTGAACACAATCTTCAGCAAGATGCCTTCTCACTTCATCTATGCTTCTTCCATCTCTTTGATAGAGTATAGACGCATTATGTTTACCAATACTTTCCAGATCAGCATGAGCCAACGCTACAAGCAAGTCTTTTCCATGAACTTCTGCTGCAGTTTCACGAGAACCATACATCAATTCAAAGATATTCTCCGCCCAGCCTTCTTGAAAAACAGTATCGGGAGTGAGCATCGTACGCATAGTGGCAGAAAAGCCTAATCTTCCACCTCTCCAGAGAAGGTCTTGCACAGCAGCATTAAGATAATGTCCAATGACCTCATGAGCGCATAGGTGATAGAGTCTAATTTCTGAGGTCGGATGATCCGTATTATATTCAAATAATCCTCGCAGTAGAGGTGATCCTCTTTCTTCCCCGCCTTGGTAAATACTAGAGCCAGTAAAATGCACCTTGGATACCGTCTTAAATCTATGCCCATCAAAAGCAACATCTGATAAATCAGGCTGATACTCTCGAAGCTGAAAGTCAATCTCAGAAAAAACAGTTGATCTCATTACTTGTAACAGCTCGGCATTAATAGTTCTTGCTCTTTCTGCTACTTTTTCAGGCGGAATAACTCCTTGCGCTTTTTGCCAAGCAAGTAATGTTCCTCGCAGATCCCTACTTCTAGAAACTTGATAACTTACATTCGCCAATGTGTCTCTTAATATTTCTCTTGCTTCCTTCGGGTCAGCTACTTCAACATTATCGATTGTATAAGCAGTTGCAGCATGGTATCTTCGTTCAAATGAAGGAAGGTCTCTGCCGCCATGAGCTTGAGCAAGAATTGTTTCTAGCATTACCGAGAGAGCATCAGTTAAATTATAGGTATTAGGACTAGCATCTCCAATCACTGTAGTTGCTAGTCTGTGAATCTCTCCAGATAATTCTTTGAGGTTATGCCTTTTTACAAAATCATCTATTGCCTGCGGGTCTTTAAGAACATTCTTTACACCTTCTTTTCTTTGGGAAACCTCGCGAGCTGCTTGGGCAAAAGGATCATGATATATCGCCGGGGGAGGCATACCAGAAAACCAGGTGTCCGCTACCCCATGCTTAGTTCCACTTTCGTGGAGAGCATCCCCACCAAGTAGAGTATCAACTCCAAGAAGCAAGGTAGCAACCTTTAAATCCAGTTCTGTTGGCTCTGCTTTGACCATAATTTAAATAATAATAAGAGCAATTTAAATAAATATTGAATCTAAAGTATCTATATCTGGTACGTATTTAGTTGGCCGTCAATTTAGGTGAAAATCCTAAGTAGCACCAATAGGAAATAGTAGTTCTCTCGAGGATTTTCACATCTGTGCCTGTCACACTGAGAAAAATAGAAAGCTCCAATTTTTAGATTAGGCTTTCTATTTTTCTGGTGTCACAAAGTGCGGGTAAGATGCTTTCTGCACTTTCATGACAATAGCTCAGCAAAATTGACCTCTTGGCCATCTAACTAAATA
>CAZNUS010000040.1:0-10545 GCA_964576385.1 uncultured Methanosarcinales archaeon
TTACCCGCATTCCACTGGACTGAACCCTCAAAGGTTAGTTTTTTTATTCTTTATAATATCGACTTCTTTGTTTTTTCCTTTTCTTCAGCATATTTAAAATACTCTTTCATAACTTTCATCACAGTGGTAAAAGGAACCATCTTCTCCGTTAACGGAGATAAATCTTTCTCCCAATTCTGATATATCTTTTTTGACTCGTCAAAAATTTTAAGGATATTGCATTGTTGGCCATGAAGGTAGCATTTTTTTTCTACCAGATCCATGTTGATGGGAATATTCTTAGTAATGATCTGATAGATATCATAATAATCCCTTGGCTTATTTCTGTTCAGTAAAGCACAGACTTTCTCAGCAATAATCTCTTCTTTACTTAACGTATGAACTTTAAACTGATAGCCATAGAAGTTTTTGATCGTATTCTTTTCAGGATTGCTAGCTAGTTTAGCCCGTTTATTAAAATCAAGGATAATACTAGAATCCTTCTTGAAATAGCTCTTATAATAAAGGAGATAACGGGTAAAATTATCAACATTCTTATCATATTTCAATGTGGTGAAAATATTGCCATTCTCTCGGATGATCTGGTCAATAATCTCCTTTACATCTGATAAAGGGATAGTTATGGTATAATCTAAATCTTCAGATAATCGAATATGGTTGAGGAAAATCTTGTTTAAAGCAGTACCCCCTTTAAAATATAATCCTTCTCTATCTTTCGTCAGATAGAGAAACAGGGTGAGGAAATAATCCTTCTCAAGCATAATCAAGTCCTTTTTCTTTTGGGAAGCAAGTACCCGTAATTTATCTTCTGAAATTAAATCCATTGTTTACTTTCCTCTTTTGTAGCAATCTTAAAGATATGGCCTTGTATAGTCTTTGCAACATATTTTTTTAGTTTTCTTTGCCTCTTGAAAACTATAGTGGAACTAAAAAATTTCTTCTTTCCTTGCTTATTAGTGCAGTAAACATGAATTTCACTGGGTATCTGCTCCGTCAATTTCCAGTAATTAGCAGCACTGTAACCTCCAATATAATAGTCCTTTCCATTGAACATTTCATCAATGATAATATAGGGGTGTTCTGTCCAATGTCCATTATAAGCCTGAATAGGGATGAGATAGTACTTTGTCTTATTGATCTTGAGGATACGTTTTTTCTTTTTCAAGATACTCAGATAGACGGTCATCTCATGATTGTTTTTAAAGAATCTCTTGATATCACCTCTAGTAAAAAATCGCTTCTTTTCCAGTTCCAGCCAGGAAACCATCTTTATTTCCTTTTTTGAGAGCCCTTCCATTGTTACACTAAAATACTACTATTTTTGATATTGATGTAACAATTATATTTAAATATTACGGTTTTACCATGACACTTCTCTGGACTAGCTAGAATAAATACACCCATGAACAGAAAAGAAGACAGAGAAAGAGACAGCTTTATAGACGGGAAAATAGAAATTAATATATACATAAACAGTTTTCTTAATACCATAAACCAGAATCATGGTGGAGCTTTATTTTAGAATACTCTTGCCCCGCGGGGGCGTGTTTTTTTAAGTGTCTACATTTTCTCGCTGTAAATAAAGTATCGAAACTTTATTTACACCTACAAAAAAAACTTAACTTTTTTGAGCATCACTTTTTGTGATGGCTTAAAATCAATCAAGTTTTTTTATAAATTTTTGATTGATTTTCTTGCTTTTGTAGTCACCTACTCTTTTGGTTTTGGGGCGATTGCTTCTATTTTTAGATATTATTTTCTCTCAGAAAACCTTTAAATACCCTTTGACTACTTATGAATTCATGTCAAAAAGAGGACAACTGACTATCTTTATCATCATAGGTATTCTGCTAGTCATCGTGCTATTAGCTGCTTACACAATATTCTCTCCAAAAATAACTGATGATATCTCTGCCGCTAAAGGGGAAGTTTCTTTAAAATCATCAGTCACTAGCAAAATTGAGGCCTGCATAGAAGAAAAAGCAAAAGAAGGATTAATCCTAATTGGAGCGCAGGGCGGAGTGATCGACCAGCAATTTTTAAGCCAATTTCAGCAAGTAGAATATTTTGATTATAATCGAACATTTTATTATGTAGATGGAGCTGCTTTAAGCCCAACAACCAAAGAGATAGAAGCGCAGATAGAAAATGATCTCCTGAAACACCTGCCTAATTGTATCAACGATTTATATTTCCTTCAAGAGCAAGGGTTTAGCATAACTCAGGAAATGCCAACAGTAGATGTTACCATTGGAGAAGAAAAAGTGTTGATAGATGTGAGTTATCCCTTAGATATTATACAAAAAAGGCCTGAAGAACTAATCCGTGAGGCAGAAATCGTCTCTATAAATAAATTTCAAGTTACCATACCGGTGCGTTTGGGAAAAATATTAGCTTTAGCTGATAAAGTATTACAGCAGCAAGTAGAAAATGGAAAGAAGGTTTGCTTGACTTGCTTAGCGGATCTTAGTGAAGAATCTGGGATTGACATACTAGCGCATCCTTCTGAGCAAGATAACTTATTCTTCTCTTTCGATGATTCGGAAAATTCCTTGGATGATAACTTATTAACTTACCAATTTGTTTTCGGAGGTAGATACCGATGAAGACAAGTATTAACTCTCTAAGAACTGTTAATCCCTTTAAAACTATGAATCTCCTAAAAAATATTAATCTCTTCAAAACTATCAGTTCCTTCAAGAATATTAATACTTTGGGTAGAATTATGCCGAAACTTTTGTTCGTTTTACTGCTCTTATTTTTCTCTTCCATATTATTTGTTGAACATTCTGTTTTTGCTGAAAACCATCTAGTTTCACCTCCTGAGATAAACACTGATGAAACAATAATGGTTGGAATGGATTATACTGGAACTTTAACTGCTGGGCAAAGAGCAATGCTTCCTGAAGTTTTTTCAGGAAGCCTTATTCTAGAAGAAGGTTCAACTGTTCTCGGCCAGGCATATCAAATAAGCGGCCAGGGCAGTATAGATTCTGATGGACTAGATATGACCAAAGGACACGTGCAATTATTTGAAAATAGTATTCCTATCAGTGCCGCCAGCGATATGACTATACATTCTGGATCTTCTTCCATGGACAGTTACATCGAGGGAACGTGTGCAGAAGGCTGTCAGATCAATGGAGTTCCTTTAACCAGCGGCACAACTTTCAAATTTAATCCTGAGACTAACCATCTGGAAGGAAGCTGTAGTGCTTCCTGCTGCAGTGGTTCCTGTAATGTAGCCAGTTGGCAGGTATCTGAAGGGATGAGTTTCGATTATAACCAACTAACTGACGATTTTAGCGCTGTTTGTAACCCGCCATGCTCAATAAACGGCGTTAGTATTCCTAGCCATGGAGAATTAGATCAGCAATTACATGATGATCCTGAGCTGTTAAGAAGATATTTAGGAAGAAATCCCGATGAAATTGTACCAGAAGATGAAGATCTAAAACCTACTTATCCCGGTCCTATTACTCTCGAATTTAAGAAAAAAGAGGATTCTGATATTTGGGAAATGTATGTTATACCGGCAGAGCGTGATATTCCTGAGCCCTTGCATTTTAATCTAGAACAGTTTAGAGCAACCGGAATGTCGATCAAAATTATTACTGAAGGTAAGGTTCCCGTAACATTTGATAATGGTGATAGTTATACTGCCGAGAGTGCAGGATATAATGGTGTCATCATTTATGCTCCAGAAAGTGCTAAGGATAAATCTGAGAAAATAGAAATAGGGCAAGGAATCCGTTACAATAGGGACGGCATGGAATTATCAAGCGTAGCACCAACTTTTTTGTGTTCAGAGAATAGTTATTGCCAACGGGAAGAAGGAAAAAGCGTAGTTCTATTTGATGAAAGCAAGAGGCGTGTTTATCTGGAAAGCGATCTTCATCCTCTAGAAGTAGATTTTAAGGAAGGAAGTATGTTTGATCAAGGTGAAGGCAATCCTCTTAAGATAAAGTGCAAAGAATTTTGTAAGGCAGAATTGCTAGATAGAAGTATTGCAGTAAAAGATGCTGCGGAAACAGCAACTGCAGAAAAGGTTGTACCTGCAAAAACCTTAGGCGATGTTCCTGAAGATGATACTGAACCAGTTCCTCTAGGAATAAGGCAGACCGGCGGAACTTTAGTGATCGATAATGGCGGGCAAGTTATTGATTCCAGCAATAATCAGTTTTATCTTCTTACAGGATCTTCTCAACAAGAAGTACAAGGACCGCCTAAGCCATTGACTGCTTATGAATTAGTCGTAATTGATGTTAAAGAAGATGGTGCTGAAAGCATTAATAGAAAAGGTTATGGCACGATCAACGGTGGTTTCGTTATTGATGATAGAGCCGTGTTGACCGATTTATTAGTTCCTTTAGACAGCGACCTTGTTGATTTTCAAGGCGTCGATAGGCCGGTTTTAGCTTACCAGGCAGCAAATGATTTTCATGCTTTCTGCAAGGAATTGGGTGGGATTGGCGGCAGATGCAAGGTAAGGGATGTGGGAAGAACTTACCAGGATCAGTTGGAAAGGTTTAGGGCTAGCCCTAAAACAGCTGTAAAGCCTGAAAATATTGGTTATCATCAGCTGTTTGCTGCAGTAGACATGGATGAATTAGATTTAGGTATTAAACTAAATAATCAACAGCGTGGAGAGATTAGTAGTGCTGATGGTGTATTATCCCCGGAATTGCTGAGAAGGCTTCCTGCAAAAGGAGCTTATAGTTATAGTACTTATGTAAAAATAAAAGATAATCCTGCTAGAGCAATAAATTTTGAAAAAAATGCCATACGGTTAAATGCTATGAGGCAAAAGTGGGGTTCAGTCGCTAAAAAACATAATTTTAACTTTGAATATGTTTCTATCGGGTGTGGCGGAAATAGTTTATGTCCTTACGAAGGATGGCATATCGTGCATGGACCATCCATCAGATCAGCAAGAAATGTAATCGGCGGTAAGGAAGAATATGTTAGGGCCCTTCATCCATTACAGGCTCCCGCAGAAGTAAAATTCCCAACAGTAGAAGTAGCAGGAGAAATGGATGTTGTTCCTCCGGGATAAAATTAAAATTAAGAGAAGTGTAATCGATAAATAAATCTTAGACCAAAACACTTAAAACAAAAAGAAACATCTTACCAATTACAACTTAATTCTAGGTATTTCCCAATCACAATAAGGGCACGTGCGCGGACTTTTATTTGGAACGTCGAATTTAAATGGATATTTACAATGCTGGCAGGTAAGCTTAATTAGATCAGTACCAGGTATTTTGGTAAAAGAAACTTGATTTTGCTGCTTCTTCATATGGGACATTTTTTCTAAGTAAACATCTTCCATATCCCATCCGGCAGGCTTTTTAGCTTCCTCTACTTTCTTTTCTTGCTGGCTGCTGGTCCTTCCAGAGAAACAATTAGGGCAGACTAGCATCTGATATTGGTGATGATATTTAAACTGGTCAGCTAACGCTTCTTTTTTGCATATTCGGCATTGCGCCTTTACACCTGGTCCCATCATTTTAGCGTAAAGAAATAAGAAGTTATATTTATACTTTTTTATTGTAAATAAAGTATCGAACCTTTGTTTATACTAAAAGTGCAAGTTATTCAATTATTTAGTTCGCACTTTTAGATATATAAAATAGGTATTTATGTTCAATGATTTACCAATTTTAGTATACAACATAAAATTTTGCTAATTTTCATTTTGCCTTAGCAAAATTTTCTTGTTTTGCAGTGATAGAGTAAAGAATATCTTATCAATCTACACCTCTCACAATACTTACTTTAAATAGGTAAAAATATAAACAAAGATAAAATACTCTGCCTATGCGTTTTCGAGAAAAAAAGGTATATGGTGAAAGCAGGATAGATCATTGCAGTTTCTGCAGCTCTATCGCTACTCAAAAAAATGAGCAGGGGATTCTTGTCTGTCGTCATCACTTGCAACGTAAAATTGAAGATATAAAATGTACTTGTGGTTCTTGGCTAGAACAGAGAACTGGGAAGTTTGGCCCATATTTTAACTGCATCAACTGCGGGAATATTAATTTCAACAAAGGATTAGAGATGAAAAGGCTTACTAAAATACCAACAATACCTCCATCCCCCCTTAAAGCAGAGAAGAAGGTGATTGAGCGGAAGGAAATCACCATAACCTCTAATGATCCTGAGTATTTCTCCTAGAGCAATACTGTTCAGCTTGTTGTCTGGCTAAGTATCCTGCATCTGCTACCTGCCGTAAAAAACTGCCCGGTTCGTATTGCAGGTTATTTGATGCGCTGTATACCTGAAAAGCAGAAGAAAATTCTAATAGATTCATTTGTCTAGCTTGAGGAAAATCAGCAGCGAATGATTGGTCTAAATGATGTGAAATACACTCTCTTCTTTGACGTTGCGCAGAATCTTCCTTATTAAAAAAAGTGATATCAATAGCTGCACTTAAGAATAATCCAGTTATCATTCCAGCGACCGCTTGATGAATCTTTACTAGGGGACGATCTCTCATCCAGCATATTTTTTAACCTTTATTTTTAAATCTTTTTTTATTCTTAATCTTTTTTTATTCTTTGTAACAGAAAGTGCTTAATTTAAGTTTTGCAATTGGCTATAATAAAGATATTATTACCGTAATTTCCCCTAATCAGATTATTTCGACTGATTTTAATTTCTTGATCTTTTCTTGGAAATACTTCTCTTGAACTAAGTTCTTGACAAAATCACCTAATTTAGGATATTTTACTTTAACTTTAGCCATTATCCTGCCATCTTGAATAAAATGCTCGGGATTCTGTTTCTTAAAGTCTTGCGCAAATTCTGTCATCCCTACTGGCGGGCCTTTCCTAATTTCTTCTTTCGGCAACTCTCTTTTTCCTAAAACAAAATAAAACTTATCCCATTCCCACCCTGCCTTCTTGATGGAAAAAGGAGCAAGTGATTTTCTAAGGAATTCAAAAGATTTCAACAACTTAGACCCAATAACATCTCGTTTTCCGGCTAAAGGTACAACTTCAATAACCGCTATATTCCCCCCCAGGCTCTTAAGAGTCTCAAGATCGAAATCCTGCTTTATAAAATATTGTCTGTCAGGGCTAGTAAGATACCCTTTCGCTAATTTTTGAAATAGCTGCAACTTTTCTAAAGAGAGAGCAGCAGCAGCATTTCTGTTTTTATCGACGGGGTCAACGACAATGATTGGAGATAACTGCTTCGATTTATTTAAATAAAAAGAAGCATCGCCTTTAGGATAATATTTTTCTGGATCAATGACTTCTTTGTCTTTCCATTTCAGCGAGGCTTTTAGCAATGCTTCAAAATCTTTATAAAATGCAATTAGAATCTCTAAGACATACCCGCTGAATCCCTGGATATGCGATTCTGCGCCGTATAACCCATTAGCTTTGCAAAATTGCTTGGCTAGCAAAACTTGCCCTTTATTTTTAAGATGTTTACCAACCCATACTGCATGAAGCGGAGAAATATCAGTGATATTTTTAGCTTGCTGGGCCTTGGTTATCTTTAGTATAGGCAGAACTTCAAAAATAAAAGAATCTATCTGCACTTGAAAATAATCCCGGCTTCCATGTAGCTTAGTGATCTTATTTTTAGGAAAAGCTGATTTTAATAATTTTTCCAAAATGGAGGATAATTCTTCTGATCTTTCTGAAAATTTGTGGTAATTAAATTGTACAAAAACATCCACTTCCTTATTGCCGGACAGCCAGGTTAATTTTGCTCCGCTTCCGCCTAGGATAGCTTGCGCATCAGGCAATATTGAGTTTAACTTTCTTAAGAAATGACTTACAACTGTTTGAAATTCCTTTTTTTCTGTTTCGCTAGGAGAAATATTTTCCAGCACTTTTTTTGTGACTTTTCCAGCCATTCTCTTACTAAAAATAGCTTAATATTTAAAGATGATGCCTATGGTTATAGGACTATTTTAGAATAGGATTACTACCCTAAAATCTTTCTATCGGGAAACAACCAAAATAATTAAAGAACTTTCTATCAATCATATTTCCTTAAACTCTTGCTCCAAATACTTTTCTCCTTGTAAATATCTTTTAATGTTTTTAAGAAAGAGAGTCTGTTCTATATATCTCTATATATCTCTATCTATCATTAACTTAAATTGCTTAATTAACAGTTATACTATCAACTAGTTTATGGTGCCAATCAAAGCTACCCAAATATTTTTAAATCAAACAGCCCTCAACAAAGTAAATGACTAAAAAATGTATTATTTGTGATAAAGAAGCATACTATAAGATTAAAGACACTCCTGATTTCTATTGCCAAGAATGCGCTGAAGAAAGTTTTGCTGATGTAGCTATGCTGGTAAAGGTAGAAGAAGAGGCTAAAAAACTGAAAGAAGCGCTGGCAGAAAAGATGGATGACCTGGCAGAGAAGAAAGAAGAGCTGGATAATATCTTAGAAGAAAAATAAATGATTAAGTCATAACTCAACAGAATAATGCTGACATACTTAAAATCCTAAAAATGCATAAGACAATAACTATTGGGAAAATAAGGACTTCTAAAAGAGAATTAATTGATATTACTAAGGCATGGATTGCCATCTCTTTAGCGTTTGCTTTAATCTATTCTGGAGTTAATCTTTTTGGAAATATTCAAAAATTATTTACGATTAATTTTTTAGTGATGGTGGGAATTTCCCTGTTTACTGGAGGGATTGGTTTCCTGCTTCACGAGTTAGCCCATAAATTTGCAGCGCAACGATACGGATGCATAGCAGAATTTCGTTCATTTGACCAGATGCTCTATCTAGCAGTAGGGTTAGCTTTTGCTATTGGATTTTTATTTGCGGCGCCAGGAGCAGTAATGATCTCTGGAATGATTACTCGACGAGAAAACGGAATAATCAGTTTAGCAGGACCTTTGACTAATTATGTCTTAGCCGGAATATTTCTAGGGTTAACCTATCTATTTCCAGCAGGCGATATGATCTTTTCTCTTGGCTTCAGCATCAACGCCTGGCTAGGATTATTTAATATGATTCCGCTTGGAAATTTTGATGGAAGCAAGATATTTTACTGGAATAAAATAGTCTGGACAGGAATGCTTTGTTTTGGTATTTATTTCTTGTTTGTACTTTAAATAATAATTCTCTTAGGTCCATATAGTCTGCTGTGATAGTAGGATTGAGTTTGCCATTCATTTTATTGCCAGAAAAGGTATATTATTTTAAGCTTTCATGCTTCTTAAACAGTCAATAATGATTGTAGATAGTTCTTCATCAATTCTTCTTTTCTCTTCGATTCCGGGAAGACTGATTGATCTAGAAGTAGCATGACTAGGATCTTTATGTAGAGCATCATCAATCTCTAAGCCGTTATCTTCTTCCATCTCTTCAGAAACTACAATAGATCCAATCATTGTCCTTTCAGGCCGATACATAAATTCTAATGTCTCTGGCTTGGATGAGTCGTGTTGATGACCAGATGGGTGAACAACATAATTAATTAATATTTCCTTTGCCCGTGAAACAACCAATTGGCTCAATCGAGAATCAAAGAGCAACGCTCCAGACGTGCTGGCTTGGAGCAATGATTGTGATAGATTAGCACATCGAGGTAAAGCGCGCATCAAATCCTCTGGAGCAAGGTCAAGGCTCTTTAGCCTTATCGCCAGTAAATCAGCAGCATAGCCTTGATCCTTTTTACTGCTAGCTTGTTCACCTTTTCCGATGACCCAGTATGTTCCTGGAGAAGGAGTATCTTTCCGTAGAGGATGTTCCGGAAGTTGGAATACGCCAAACTCTTGGTACGCCAAAAATATCGGCGTTTCACGGAAACCATTTTCTTTTCCGGCAACAACTACCATTTTCTCTGGAAGGGCAAGTCTCGTAGGATTATAAGAAGCCGACAATTGTTTGTAAACTCTGGCAATAACTTCTTTTCCTGACCATAGATATCCCATGTTCTGTAGGAGATGGTCAGATTATATATTCTTTACGAAACAAGAATAAAATTTTTAAAATTATTTATCGTCGTAAACCAGCGAAATGTTTATATAGTTATCCTTATTACTTTATAAATTACGGGCATTTTTCTATGAGAAGTGGCGCAGGTATTTTTGTCCCGTAAGAAGAAGAGGTGGCAACGATATTTCCAGCTCTTTTTCAAAAAGAAGGTTGATAGAGGTCAAAGAGTGATTTCTTCATCTTCAGTAAAAGAGGATGATGGATCGAGGTGTTGATTGATTTCTCAGCTTTCTAAAAAAATAGTGCTAAGGCAAAATGAAATTAGCAAAATTTGATATTGTAAATAAAGATTAGATGCTTTATTTACGATAAAAAAAGATGGTGGTGATTAAAATAAAGCAAAACGTCTTTCAAGAAGTTAAAAAGTTTAAAATACAGCGGTGCTGCAAGGGGTGCGGGAAGCGGATTGTTGTTGAAAATGCTAACCGGTATTACTGCACTGACTGTCGAGGCTACTAATTCTTTTTTTATTTTTTAATATTTTCTAGAAAGGTACGTATTTAGTTAGATGGCCAAGAGGTCAATTTTGCTGAGCTATTGTCATGAAAGTGC
>CAZNUS010000041.1:0-10390 GCA_964576385.1 uncultured Methanosarcinales archaeon
CTACACATCCTTCCACACTCTTTCCCTACACGACGCTCTTCCGATCTAGATAATTGAAGAATTTAAGCATAGATTAAATATTGGATGTTTGGTGTAAAAAAGAAACGGACCAGTATCTTAAACAATAAAGATATCTGAAAATAACTAACGTGCAGAAACTAAAAGAGTGTATTTAGTAAGAAATTCTAAAGATATTCTTAAGATGAGGTGTATACTAATGTACACACCATGTTGTCGGTTAGTCAACGCCACAAAGCCATAGTTTGAGTGAGTATCATGCTTACTTCGTGCTGTACCAAGAACAGAATAAAGGCCAGATCCCTCATGAACTGTATAATTAGATAAATCCCATGCCTATCCTAAATAAACGTTCTACTAACTGGAAGAACTTCTGCTACTTCAGCATAATCTCTGACATTTAATATACCCCCACCTAATTTATAAACTGAAGGTAAGTGTCCAAAACCCCTTTTTTCCATAGACCTAGGAATATCAATTTTAATTTATGAACATGGTAAAACTGCAAAAACTCGCCAAATTACCCGCATTCCCGAAATATTTATATACTTAGGGCTCCCTAAGTACAAACACTGAGGTGAAAAATGACCCTAAGTACACAAAAAGAGCACCAAACTACCTTACCAAAACCCTTGGCAGCTATTTATGTACGTGTTTCTACTGAAGAACAAGCCTTACATGGTTTCTCTTTGAAAGCCCAAGAGGATGCCTTAAAAAACTATGCCCAAGCATTAGGGTACGAAATTAGTGAAATCTATCGAGATGAAGGAAAATCAGCTAAAGATCTTAACCGACCTTCATTAATAAAACTTTTAAGCGATGCTGAAAATAAGAGAGTTACAGCAATATTTATTTACAAATTAGATAGATTTAGTCGAAGCTTAAAAGATTTGATCCTCACAATAGATAAGCTGAAGGAGTGGAATATCGATTTCATTTCTATGCAAGATAAGATTGAAACAGCTTCTGCATCAGGTAAATTAATGTTCCATATTATCTCTGCCTTCGCTGAATTTGAGCGCAATATTATTGGGGAGAGAACAAGTTTTGGTATGATGCGAAAAATGGAAGAGGGTGGAAGTGTTACAAAACCTCCTTTCGGATATATGATGATTGATAAAAAACTGGAGCCAGATCCAAAAAAAGAAGGTTTAGTTCAAAAGATATTTGAAGAGTTTTCTACCACAAATATTAGCTTAAATAAATTAGCTAAAAAGAATAACTTAACAGTAAATGGGTTAAAAAAAGTGCTTTCTAACCGCACGTATGTGGGAGAGGTTAAATTTGCTGGAAAAACACGCCTTGGCACACATCAACCGGTAGTAACTGCACAATTGTTTGAGAGAGTTCAAGAACTATTAAGAAATAAAAGATTAAGAGATTATTAAATAATTCAGATTTAATATAAAAAAACATTAATCAATACTTAGATTAAACATAATTAAATAGTTTAATCACTAATTAGATACTCCGTTAACAACTCGTTATAGGAATCTAAGTAACGCTATGGTTTATCAACTAAATTAACTATTCCTTTACAGCCATCAGATCTAACATGGGCAACTGCTCCTTCATCAGTATTAAAATGAGGGATGGATAAATAAAATTGTGAAGTTCTATCAGAGGCCATATTCATTCGACCATGCGCGCCTCTACTAGCTATTTCTCCATCGTTAATAAACACTTTAACATTGGTGCAAGTCCTTCTGAGGAGATCAAGTATCGGTTCAATAACATAAAACTCACCAACAGGAAGGCTAATAGTGTTTAGGGTGATCCTGTCCCCATCGACAAGCCCATATCCGCCGGGGTTTTCTTTCTCTATTTTTCTAATAGCATCAAGAGTTTTGGGGGAATCTATGAAAGTAATGTCATCATCGATATAGGTAGAGTAAGGCACACGAAACAATGGAACAACAACATCACCATCCTTCAATGCAACTTCTGTTCTAAAATCAGCGGAATTATATTCTTCATCAGAAATTTGTTGCGTAGATATTTTTAAGTCAAATCTCCTAATTTGAAGCGCAGTCGGATCAATCATACCTTTCCTAAACAAAAACTCTGTATGGACTGGAAAACCAGCAGCTCGCTCTATTTTTTCCATAAATTCTAATGCTGCAACTACCTGTTCGCCTGAAGCATAAGATTTAATCCCTTGAACTACATGAGTAAGATCATCATAATCTCCTACTCTAGAAATAACAAAAGAAGAGGCATTTCCCCTGATTACATTCATGGCATTTTGGCCTTCTTGACAAATCTTTATGGCCTGTTGACCTACCTCTAAGTAATAGGTTCCGGCAGGTGAATAACTAAATCCTACGCCACCAGCATCCTCACCAAGATATTCACATAATACAAAGTTAAGTCGAGCAGGTCTACCTCTAAAAATAGAGATAGCTAGATTATATCCATAGAATACTGTTAGATCATGAGCTCTAGACTCAAGATCATTCAGTTCCGCAAACATCATAGTTGTTTTAAACAATCCGGCGGTATCAGCTTCTTCATCTTCAATATCTGCGCTTGAACGGCATAAATACCCATTTCCTTCTGTGTTGATGAATTCACTGACCATCTTAAGAAGGTCTCTTTCATGTGAAATGTATTCACTTAATTTATGCATCAATAATTTTTCCAAGGTTCTTTCAGAAAAATATTTTGTTTTAAAAAAAGCATAAGCCTTTCTTACTCTTTCAAAATCAAATGATTCTTCTTTAATTACTGATGCATAGGCATCCATAATCGTGTCCCTATGCTGGTATGCTTCTGCAATCCACTGCCCTAATTCTCCTGAAACAAGCCTATCATAGACTTCAAATCCAGGACTAAATATATCATCGATAGTATCAACTACCCCTAATCTTTGCAGCCCCCTAAGGCCGGCATATTTTGCTCCGCCAAATTGTTTATCTTGTAAATAGTCAGCAGTAGAGAATAGATCAACCATAAATAGATTTATATGTCGTAATTTAAATAATTATCTTTAAGAATATTATAATTAGGATTTAGCTTATGAATTTATTTAGTTTAAGATTTTCTTTATCTTTATTAAGTCTAATTTGTCCACCGCTAGTTGATGCTAACGATCTTCTTTATCTCTATAATTAGAACAAAAATTCCACTACTCTCTTAACTTAGGGGCGGGAAGAATTGATAACTTCTGCTGCTTTATAAAATCCATCCAGAACCGCAACGCATAGAGGTAAATTAGCAGAGGTATTAACAAACTGACTCTGTGTTGTTAACCTCTCAGTACATCTATTATAATCATCATGAATCAGAAGATTATCTCCACTTATTTCCCCCCTTAAACCCATAGCTTTTGTTAGAGAAGTTTCAGTAAATGCTTTACCCTCAGTCTCCTTAAAAACATAAAGCATCTGGTTACGAGCATAAGCCCGAAGCGTATTCATAGCAACGCCATAATGTGTAGCAGGAAGTCTAAAACGAGGAAGTTGGGTTGCTTCTCCCCCTCTCTTTCTTGCCTCTTGGGAAGTTAATTTCATACACTGAGCTAAAGTATACATGATGTCTCTTTTCGTTTCTAAATCTCCAAAAGTCCCATCAAAATCTGCCTCAGTAACACCCTCTCTGAACCTGAAACCTTGAACGGTTGAATACTTCCCTAAACTTGATCTTTCTTTGCTTCCTCTGGAACCACCATAACTTCCTCTTTCAACAAATTCATTAATTTTAGGAATAACACTCTGAAGTCTTTCTGAATAAATAGTAGGCAGTACCGTCGCAATTTCAGTTTCAGCTTCTTTAACTATATACCACTGACTTCTTTCAACATTTAAATCTCCAAATAATTTATGTGGGAAATAAGACGTAGTAATAGTTGCTATCTTCGCTTTTTCTGGATGCCTTCTTATTACCTCTAAAAATAAAGCAGTACGCAGAGGGAAAAGTAGAGTCATACCCATTCCGTGTGGACCTTTGGGCATATATTTCTGAGATAATTTCTCAACAAATTGATCCTTTGCTTCACCAAAATTATCTGTTTCACCAATGAAATTTAAAACATCATCAATAACTGGTGTTCTTGCTCGTTCAGCTATTGTGGGTAACAAAGATTCATTTTCAGTTTTTGCTTTTTTTACAACATCATACAACAATGAAAAAGCAGCATTAAACCTATCTCGAAAATCCGTATCTTTAACAACCCATTCAGTATAAAGAGTATGACTATCAAAAAGATATCTTTCTCCAGTTTCAACTACTGCAACTGCTTCATCTAGCTTTTCTTTATAACGCTGTACAATAGCTTCTAATCCAACCATGAACAAGTAGAAAAACAGTCCATTTAAATAATTTTCCTAACTAAACAGTAGTTCTTAAAATTCTTCTCGAACTATCTTGTTTAACATAACAAACTTTGGTAGTGGAATTTTCTTTTATGCAAAATGAGATGTTCAAACTAACTTTTAGCGGTGGATAAACTCTGCGTTGCTCGACTGCGGTCTGCGCTACTCAGAGGGACTACGCTCCCTAACTATTGATATTGTTTCGCCTTGTGGCGAAAGACGAGATTTACTTTCGGTCGCTAAAGTCCCACCAAACATAACATCGATAAAGAAAATGCTTCAAGAAAAACACAAATTCCTTAGAAATATTTATAAATAAAGCCAATAATTATAAGAAAATAATAAGGAAGGCAGAGACAGAGGGTATGATAAAATATCTTGCTCATTCTGTTTCATATAACACCCCTCAGTATTAAAGTTGGAAAATTAAAGATAGGAAACAATAATATTTTAACAAGAGATAAACTTGTTTTAGGATTGCTTTGATGTTTTCTACATATTTTCTACATAGATGCTAAGTACTGTTATTCTTCCAGGAGAATAGAAAATGAATTTTGTAGAATTAGGCTTAAAGCCAGGAATGATTGAAATATTGAATAAAAATGGGATTACCGAACCAACGGAAATCCAACAGAAATCGTTTCAAAGAGTTAAAGAAGGAAAAGATCTAGTGGGTATTTCTAAAACAGGCTCAGGTAAGACCTTTGCTTTTGGACTACCATTGTTAGAGAATGTTGAACCACGGAAAGGACTGCAAGTATTGGTCATGGTTCCTACACGAGAATTAGCAGTACAGATTACTAAAGAATTAAGTAAATTTTCAGCTCAATGTAAATGTTATATCTCCGCAATTTTTGGTGGAGTTTCTTTAGAACCGCAAGTAAGAGATTTAGCTCATTCAGAAATAATCGTAGGTACACCAGGTAGACTGCTTGATCATCTCAATAGGAGAAATCTAAATTTAAGCAAATTGAAAGCGGTTGTCTTAGATGAAGCAGACAAGATGGTAGAAATGGGTTTTATCGAAGATATAACATCTATACTTGATTACACCCCCCAATATCGCCAAATGCTTCTTTTTGGAGCTACAATTTCCAGAGAGATTGAACAGCTTAAAAAGCATTATATGCATGATCCAACCATAGTTGAGGTTGAAACACAAGTAAATGAAGATTTCCTACAGCAATTTTACTATAATGTCCAACAGCATGAAAAATTTTCCTTACTTGTGCATCTGCTAAAGAAGGAGAATTATAAGAGAGTAATGGTTTTCTGCAGTTCATGTAAGACTGTAGATATAGTCACAAAAAACCTTCGACGCCAAAATTTTGTAGTAGAATCATTGCATGGTCAACTTCGTCAAAATAGACGCCTGAAGATCATTGACGACTTCAACAGAGGAAAATTAGATATTCTAGTAGCTTCACCTGTTGCAGCAAGGGGATTGGATATCAAGTTCGTAACGCACATCTTTAACTATGATTTGTCTCAAGATCCGCAGGAGTATGTCCACAGAGTAGGCAGGACTGCCAGAGCAGGTGAACATGGTAAAGCAATAACCTTGCTAAGCTCAAAAGATTTTGCTACGTTTGGTGAGATACTTCGACGCTATCCCATCACCGTTAATGAGATGCCGGAAGAAAATTTTGCTAAGGTTCCATTTGATGCCGGAAGAAATAATCATGATAATAGAGGTAGCAACAACTTTCATCGCAATGGATTTAATGGCAGAAACCAGAACGATAGATCTGAAAATCGCTGGGGTGGGCGCCGAGAAGGGCATCGGTATAACTCACAAGGTACACGCAGTGAAAACAGACCTTACCGTGAAAACAATAGAAGTAATAGAGGAAGCGTAGGCTGGCGTGAACACATTAGAAGCGGAAATCATTAATCGTTAGTTTTATTTTTAATGATTTGTTTTTAGATTCTTTTTATTCATTTAAATTATTTTAATTTTATTTATTCTTTTAAATTACTTGAATTCTTTTAAATATCATTATTCTCAGATTTACTTCTGTCCAGTTTACTCTTCTTAAACGAATTCTCTTCCATATCTCTCAAGTGTCGTCGCCATCTCCAGAGCGTATAATTCACCGGGTTTTTAAAACGGCTGCAAGTAGAGCATTTTATCCCTATCCCTTTATAATATGCTTCATTACTGCAATTAGGGGGTAATTTTTCTCCCGGCTTAAAACTGCTCAACTGCCCCTTGATATAAACCTCTCGCAGTGGTTCCTTATTTCTTTTATTCCAATCATGCAAATAACTCTCGATATCCGATTTGCTCCATCCAATTTTCCCTAAAAAATGTATTAAGCAAAATAGACCTCTTTTTTTACCGTCTTCCAACCCTTTACTGATCTGTTTGATACAATCAGGGAAAAAATCCTCTTTGATAGGAGATGTGATCTCCATCTCTTTAAATTTTCTTTCAACATTCTTTTCTTCTTCTATTTTTACTTCAAAATCCAATGCCCTGGCCAGAAGGAGCCGCGCTGATTCTTCAGAAACATTTCTATCTAAAAAGGCAAAGATAGGCATAATTATTTTTTTTGGATCTGCCATACTTTTTTCAAACTCCATAACTTTATATGGATCTATCGGTAAACTCACCAGTCCAGATTTTTCATGAAGGCTATACGGCATCCTATAAAGGTGCCGTGAAGATATCAAAACAGTATCAACTTCTATAATTGACCCTGGATCAAATTGAAGCGAATAAGAATCACCTCCACAAAGGCAGAGCGTGTTCTGAAAATTTCTCTGATTTTCAAATTTGGTCATATGAACATTGCATTTTGGACACTTCAGAAATTCCTTCTCACTTTTTATGCCAAACTCACATTTAGGACAAACAAATTCACCAAGCTGCTCTTTCTCAAGACTTACTTCCTTACGACATGTTTGGCACACAGTAACAATAAATTTTCTGTCACCAAATTTCAGCTTGAGTTCTCCCAGACTAAATAGATGATTATCGAAGGTAATCCCCTTATCGTTAATGGTAATATAATGTTTAGAAATATAATCCAAAAGATATTGAGAGATCTTTCTAGGCCCATCAGGAAACATTTCTTTAGTCTTTTTTCCAGCCATTTCTGGCGGAAAAGACTCAAATGGAACACCGATATGAAAACCTTTATTTCCCGAAAATTTACAGCTAATATTTTTTACACCATTATCTACAAGAGCTTTGATAAATAGAAAAGTAGTTATTTTTGAAAACTCCCAGTCTGGACAGTCAATATCTAACACTAGATCCCACCCAGTACGTAATTCCTCTAATTCTTTTTTGCTTAATTTACTGTCTAAAGCTAGCGGATTTTCCCAGATCTCCTCACTAGCATGAAAGGAAGTAACCCCTTGAATAGCTAACTCTATAACATCTCTGGGGTAAGCAAGGATGTCTGGCCTTTTTCCAAAACTATCTGTATAACGAGTGCCTATCTCTTTATTCCTAGCATGTTCTACGATAGCCTCTTGGATTTCTTTCTGCTTATAGAATTTTAAGGTTATACTTTTATCAAGCATACATTATTCTGATGTAGTACACTTTAAAATTGTTGTGATAAATAGTTAAGAATATTTCTCAAAAGTTGTTTTTTACGTATTTTGATCTCAAACTTATATTAAAGGCACTAGAAATTCAAGAATTATGTTTTTCAGTACGTATTTAGTTAGATGGCCAAGAGGTCAATTCTGCTAAGCTATGGTGACAGGAACAGATGTGAAAATCATCGAGAACACTACTATCTCTGACAGATATTCTCTCGGATTTTCACCAGAATTGACGGCCAACTAAATACGTACGTTTTTCACAAAAACTACCGATGCTTATACTTCCACATGCTTTTCCATTCGATAAATCCCTTTAAAATAGCTGGGAATCTTCCAGTACAAGCCCAATGTCGGTAAGTAAGAATACCATCCTTATTTCCTAAGCTTATCACCATAATGCGGGATTTAGAGGCATAATTTTCTAATTTCTTATTTTTTTCTAAATGGAATATGTTTTTTACAACTATCCCGGCTTGTTTTTCTGCATTCTGCGCTGTTTTTTCTTCTGTGACATTTCAAATATCACCCGCAGCAAAGATATTTTTTTGCCCTTTTACCAACAGTGAGTTATTTACACATAAACAATTCCGGCTATTAAGGCTCGAAGGAAAATGAGCCTTTAATAACTCAAAATTAGGCGTTACCCCAGTACATAAGAAAGCCATATCAACGTTGATAGTTCTACCTTTATCAGTATGATAAACATTTTTTGTTGGCTTTTTAACATTGACTACTTTTTCACCTAGGATGACATCAACACCTTTCTTGAGCAGATAAGCTTTAGCATACTCTTGAGCTCTCCTATTGCTTCTTTCCATCAGCATTTCTTTAGAATGAACAAGTATTACCTTTTTTTCTGGAAAATTGCTAATAATCTCTGCAGTCAACTCTACTCCTACGGTTCCGCCACCTATCACTAATACTGATTTTGCTCTACTCAATTGTAAAGAGTGCATCCTTATTTCCTTAGTCCTATCTAATATAGCAATATTTTTCTCTTTAATCGGTGCCCTATACTTAGATCCTGAACAGATGATTAAATAGTTATACGGATAGGATATACTATTAACGTTAACGCTATCATTGCTGATTGATTTTACTTCACCAAAAACAATATTAGCATTTTTTAAATACTCTTTATGCATTACCTGAATTTTAGAGAGATGGTCTGGTTCAATCAATGCTCTTAGTACAGAAGGAGTAAATTCAAAATATTCTTTGTTATCAATAAGAGTCACCTCAAAATATCTTTCTAACTTAATGGCGCAATTAGTACCGGCAAAACCGCCGCCGATAATAACTATTTTTTTCTGATGGACATTTGTCATTGGAGAATATCTATTTAATTAGAAGATCTATTGAATTCTAAAATTAAAAAAAATAAAAAATAAAATGAAGCATTATTCCTTCTTCAGGAATAAACTATCTAAGCTGTACTTATGTCCACCTTGGGATAGTACCACTAAGAAAGCACTGAAGTAAAGCAATGCTAATTCTCCGCCGTTTGCTAATGGATTAAATCCGGCAGGGAAGTGCACCTTAAAGTATGCTACCAGCATAGTAAATCCACCACCCAATGCTGCTAGTCTCGTTAGTAATCCTACAGCGATAGCTAACCCGCCAAAGAATTCAATGAGTCCTGCTAAACCCATCAATGAAACTAACTCTACAGCTCCTTTTGCCCCAAACCAACCAAATAATTTTTGGCCGCCATGCATGGCAAACATAACACCAACCAAAACCCTAAAGACTAAATAGAGTTCTTCGGCATACTTTGCAACAAATTTTTCTAAAAAATCCTTCATCTTTTTCCCCTCCTTTTATTTTTTATACATTTGAACATTTATATGCTGAAATTACATTCACACATTAAAAGACATAAATGATAAGGTTTAATTATAACTGCTCCTTATGCTCACTCTTAAAATCAACTACTTTAATCTTAAACTGCAAGGTTTTTCCTGCTAAAGGGTGGTTTAAATCAATGCTTACATTCATATCATCAACATGAGTAATTCTAGCAGGTATTCTTTTACCATCAGGTGTGCCTAACGTAAGCATCATACCTACTTCTGGTACTTTTCCTTTCGGAAGTTGGTTCTTTAATATTTTCTTTACTAAGTTCTGATTATAGTCTCCATATGCCTCAGAAGGATTTATTTTAACACTTTTTTCTTCATTAACCTTCATACCTACTACTGCTTCATCAAATCCCTTAATCAATTCGCCAGAGCCAACTTTAAACTCTAATGGTTTTCCGTGATTTTTAGAACTATCAAAAACAGTCCCATCAGTAAATGTTCCAGTATACTCAACTTTAACCAGGTCTCCTTTCTTAATTGCCATACTCGGAAGTATTTTAGAACTGTTATTTAAGTTTTTTGGTGATATTGCTTAAAATGAGTTAAAAATTCCAATCGCAGCAGAGCTGCGAAGCATTCATTACCCGAAGCTGTGGGATTTTTACTCCCAGAAATGGGAATCGAAAGCCGCAGTAG
>CAZNUS010000042.1:0-10004 GCA_964576385.1 uncultured Methanosarcinales archaeon
TTTTTTTTAAGTTTTTTGTGGTATTAAAATTAATTTATTTCAATTCCTTCTTTTTCTGTTTGCTGGACTATGCCGATCTGTTTTTTTTTTCGATCAAACTCTTCAGGAGTATAGCAAAGAAAATCAACGGGATAATCTAAAGTCCAGTATGCGCGAAAACCTAAAGAGCGGTATCTAAATTTCTTCTTATTAAAGTCTGGACTGACTACTAATAAATCAAAGTCGCTATCAGGCATAGCATTTCCAGTAGCTCTAGAACCAAAAAAATACATTTTTTTAACTTTAACTTTTTGGCTTAACTCTTTTTTAAATTTTAAGAGCTTATTTAAATGTTTTTTTCTATCCATTCTAATACCTTTTCAGCAATTGCAACATCATCTTCAGCTTCTTTCCTAGTATACTTACTATGACCAATATCGGGGTAACGAGAATCAATATATACTGCATTTAACTTTTCACAGCTGGAGATTAATTTTTCATCTAAATCAACTTCTTTAGCCAACTTGACTAAATCATGAATTTTAATTAATTTTCTAGTCTTTAAGATAAGCAATCCTTTCAAGCCTTTTTCCGCAGCTTGTTGTGAGTAGAAAGAACACTGCTTATACTTTTTTCCATCAAGAAGGTACTTAGCCGTATCCAAATCTTCTCTTGCTTGCTTCAGCCAATTTTGAACTTCTTGTTTCATTAGTGAACTATAAGTCACTTAGTTCTTATAAAACTTTCTTTAAGAATCAATCCAGCACCAAGCCTTGCCATTGCAATCTTCTCCTTCTGAAAAGATATTCCAGAACTGATCATTAGATGTGCCGACTAGCTTACTTTCAACAAGTTCATTTTTTTCATCTGGCAGACAAAGCAATACTTGGTCGTCGGTTAATTTCCCTAAATCGTCGATGCCTTGCGCGCCGCAGCAGTAATTCTTAAAAATATTGCTATAGGAAGTTATTAGATTTTGTCATGATGATCATAGTCCAAGAAAATTAATATCTAGAATTACAAATAATATTACAGCTATCAAACTCCTCTTTTTTAAGGTTCGTTTTAATATAAAGAATGGTATTTGTTTAGCTTTCGGCGGTCGTGTATTTTGTCGGTTTATTGAAGGTTAGGTTCGTCCAAAAATGAACAGTTTAATCATAAAAAACCGACCGATAGGCCTCATAAACAATAACGAGTCAAAATCCACACATTTGACCGCGCCGAGCTAAACAAATACAAAGACTGTAATTCCTTGAGATTTATTTATAAGTGAGAACGAACTAGATCTACACAATCATCATAATTGATTTCTTCATCTCTAGGGATTAGTAAAGTCCTAGCATTACAGCCCATTGCTGCTTGATCCCAACCTGTAAATCCATCTGAACTATTTAAAACATATCCATCAGAAGAATTTGAAATAATATCCAACGCTTCACAAATATTTTCCTCTTCTGCATTGGAATGGCAGTTATCACAATCTTCTAAAAAACTAGAATTAGGGATTAATCTAAGGTGATAATTTCCATCAGAAGCACCATTATCGTACAATGTGATATCCAAATTGTGATAAGTACCACCACCACCCCAATTATCTGGACCACTAGAATTGTAACAACCAGTTACTTCACCATCATAACATAATTCTATTGAACAATCTTCTTTAAAGAATATAGCGGTTTCGCAATTTCTTAAATTCCAGAGATACTTTCCAAACACAGGACTATCTCCACAGCCGTTGTCTCCGTCATCATCACCACCATTATCATCATGACGAGCATCATTACTGTCATCATCAGTATAATAATTATTAATAGTATCTCCGCAGGCAGCTACGGGGGCAGCTAATAAGGCTAATTCAACAGGAGAGAAATACAATTTAGCAGCCATAAAACCTCGTCGAGCCCAACTAGCAAGGGAACTCATTAAGCCTATTTTTGATTCCAAATTGCCCATTTTATCACTTATAAATGAGGATTATATAAAAAGATTGCGGTGGGAAAGTAGTTTTTGAAAGACAAGTTTAAATAGGTATTAATCTTTTCAAAAAGCATGAAAAATGAGAAGATTATAAAGGCAATAGCCAAAAAGATAATTCCTATCTTAAAGAAGAATGATGTAGCAAAAGCAGGTATCTTTGGAAGCTATGCTCGAGGAGAAGCAAAGAAAAGTAGCGATGTAGATATTTTGATAAAGTATAAAAAAAGGAAAAGCCTGTTTGATTTTGTTCACCTTAAATTTGAATTAGAGGAAGAACTTAAAAAAAAAGTAGACCTTCTCACCTATAATTCGGTTCATCCATTATTAAGGGAGAATATACTCCAAGAAGAGATAAAGATATTATGAAAACAGAAATAATTTTCTTAGGGCATATCTTAGAATCAATAGAGAAAATTGAGCATACACTAAAAGGATTATCCGAACAAGAATTTGTGAACAATACTGATAAACAGGATATTGTTGTTAGGAGATTAGAAATTATAGGAGAAGCAGTTAAACATATACCACAAAGGATCAAGAATAAAAATTTAGGAATTCCTTGGAAAGAGATTGTTGGTACAAGGGATATTCTGATCCATGCTTACTTTAGCATTGATTGGAGATTAGTATGGGATATAACTAAAAATGATATTCCTAAACTTAAAGAAGTTGTGAAAGAGGCTTTAGCTGAATATCATGCTTAAATCATCGATACCTTGCGCGCCGCAGCAGTAAGAGTCGGTGTAAGTGGGCTATCAATAATTTCAAATTTATTATCACCCTAAACGATCTAATATATCGTGTGCATTAAGGGTCGATAAATAAGCGATGATCTCCTTATTTTGCTTATCTAACAGAAATTTAAATCGCAGAGATCTTTTCTCTTCATTACTTACTCTAGCTAGCTTATCTACTAGCATCAAACCATAAGGGTAGCCTAAAAAAGTAGGGTCGGAAGAATGAGTGCATAAAAACGGCAGTACTCCTATATCCCCTTCAAACCGAAAAACATGTCTGCTGGATTCATGCAATTTAACAAAAAAAGTATTTTTTTCTAAGGAATAATACCAACATCTAAATGGGCCTAGCTTATTCAATAAAACTGCAGGGTTATTTCCAGCAGTTGTAAATAAAGAACAGGATTTAGCTAGGGCAGACAATTTAGGAAAGAGATACTTTTCCTCATTGCGATAATGGACATCAAGAGATCCATCCAATATAAAATAGTCTGAAATAGTACTTTTAGACAAAGATAATTCTGCAAATCTTCTAGCCATATTAGAGATCATACTGATAGGTGCTCTTTCCAGCCCATGGCGGATAGTTTCATCAGCAGAGGAGATCGATAAATCATGTTCATCAAAAAGCCTATCTCCAAATATTTTACTTTCATAACATAAGTCAGCATCAAGATATCTGGCAGTAGTCAGAAGGTAAAATTCTTTTTTTATCAAGGTAGACTTTTTTTTTCCGAGAAATGTTAATGCGCAAACACGAATATAACTAAGACAAAAATTTCCGGTAGAAATTATTTCTGCCTGCCCGCCATCGATAAAAGTAATTTTTTTGTGTTCACCAGACGTATCCGAGGGGATTATATTCTTAAATGAGGATTGGGCTATCGGTAATAGTTTATTGTTAAAATGGATCGTATCTTCATGACTAAACTGCCGGAGGTGTTCTTTCAAATAGTTAGAGACATCAGTGATGAAAGAAAGTTTTGATGGCAGGGAGGTATTTGGCATGAGTAGAAATAACGTTGACGATATTCTCGCATAAGGGCAGTCGATGCTTATGAACCTTAAGTATTAAAGTAAGCCCCCGACGAGATTTGAACTCGCGACCTCGTCCTTTCTGTTGCCGACAGGCATACCAAGGACGCGCGCTACCGCTGCGCCACGGGGGCAGTTATGGTATAGAAAAACTGTTTATTTTTAAATATTGTTGGTCTACATATAGAAAAAAACGTAGAAAATAAGATTTACCAGTTAAATGTCCAGCGGTAATCATCTTTTCTGTTTTCTATTAATTCAGATAATCCTGCTTTTTTAGCATTCTTCAGAAACTGGTCTGCAATGCGTTTTATGCGAATGCCGTTGATATCAACATCATTCTGAAAATATTCATATCTGTCTAATAGCTTGTCTAATAGATCTGCCTGAGTCTGCAGATTTATAGAAATTAATTTTTCGTTGCTTACTTCCCGTTCTTTCTCTAATTCTTCCAACTGTTTCAACAGATCAATAATAGCAGTTGCTTCCACAGGAGCATCTTCCAGGAAATCTATGGCATTAGAAACATTAGTCAGAAAATCAGCTTTAATCGTATGCTCTTTTTTCTTAAAGAGCTTCTGCCACCATACCATCTCATATAATCTTTTCATCGTACGCCTCTTTTTATAGATAAAGGATATTTAAGATATAAATGTTTTGGAAACAGGTACGTATTTAGGTAGATGGCCAAGATATCAATTCAGCTAAGCTATGTGACAGGAACAGATGTGAAAATAATCAATAATAGTAGCTATTTCCTACAAGTACGCCTTCGGATTTTCACCTGAATGTTGCTCTCACCAGCAACATATAAAATTGCATTTTTGAGTTTTGACTAATTTGTGCAATTTTCTATATTGATGGCCAACTAAATATGTACGGAAACAGACTAGAATTTTATCAAACTTTGGAGTTGAGCATGTTTTTTATCATTAATCTGTCCTGTCCTTAATAAGTAATCAGGATTTGCTACCGCTACAAACGGGAGTTGGCGGTATAAAGCTCTTGGAATTTTATGATTGTCTGGACAGGATAAATCCATGCCCATGCCAACAAGCCAATGGTCATCTACCCTAAAAGGAACATATCTCATAGGCAGGTCTACTTTACATTTATCTGGTTTGAAGCACAAAGCAACTAGTGTAGTAGAAGCAGGCTGGAATTGTTGAATACGGTGATCAATTCCTTCATACGTTAATCCTTCGTCTATGACATCATCTACTACAAATACATGGTCTCCTGGGTTGATTTCACGAACATCCAGCATTATCTTTAAAGCACCTCCAGAAAGAGTCCCACCATAACGAGTGGCGCAGATATTGTCCTCAATTATTTCCAAGCCATACTCTGTCAATCTTTCTGAAAGTTTTCCAAAGAAATATCTTGCCCCATTGAGTGTATACACGCCTACAACTGTTCTGATGCCTCTGTCAAGATAGTCTTGAGCCATAGCTTGGGCACAGCAGTCTATTGCTTGATTAATTTCTGAAGGAGTAATCAAAACCCCGGCTAATCTTTCCTTAAACTCATGAATCCTGGAAAGCTGTGCTTCAGACAGAAAACGCTCTAATCTTGGGTCGATAACCCTTCCTTTTAGATCAAGGGAATTAAAAACCATGATTAAAGTTTTGAGTATCCATTAATAAAGTTTTGGATGGTAAAATGGATAAGTTGTAGATATAAATGATAAATAAGGTCTGACTTATTCGTCTCTCTTACAATCATTTATTTATCTCTCTTACAATCACCTATTTATCTCTCTTATTTATACTTTTATTCATACTCTTATGATATAGTCAAGTGCACAAATTTCGTTCCAAATGAATAGGCACTTTACTATTAAGAAGAGACATAGTAATAGAATAAGAATTATGTTTCTGACTATATCTCTTCCAAAAATTCAAAATCTTTAAAAAGCAGCCTTTTTCTGGGAGAAATATGGATCAAAAAGCCAGCGGAGGCATTGCGGCATTGCCTATAATTGCAATTATTTTAGCGGTAATTGTATTTGGGATGTTTTTAGTAAACTTAGCGTCTAGACAATGCAACAGCAATCGTGACTGTCCCGGTAATGCTTATTGCGGTACTGATTATGAATGCCATGAATTTCCACAGCAAATAGTTACTTCACAAAATAATTTTCTTCCTGCTGCGTTGATTTTTGGCGGGTCAATAATTCTGGCAGCATTCATCTTACGTTGGAAAAAAAATGGATTAGGGAGCAACCATGATAACCATGGAGGGCATGGACATCATTAGAAAAAAAAGGTAGATAAAGTATTGGGAAAAGTCAACAGCTAAGAATATAACAACAATCTAAAAAAGAAGGATAAAAGCACTAAACCTTTTAAGAGCAACTTATACCTAGCTGCTCACAAAATTTTCGTTCAGTCTCACTCAACTTTTTGTAATTTCTCCTTACAAAATCTTCAAATTCTTTATCAATATTACTAAGCATCTGAACCACCTCCCCCGTCTTAGACTCATGAACATCAAGATTAATTCCCATGTTAAAGACCAAAAAAACCTAACATGAGGGACTATATAAACTTTGTTCATTCTGGAAAAATAGTAACTTTTAATGCTTAAAGATAAGTAAATTCTCCTTTTATTGCTTAGAAGTTTTAATAATCATTAACCACAGATCAATCATGATAAGGTACCTTAACTATAATTACTTAATTTTGTTTGTTGTTTTTTTCCTTTTAATAACTTGCTTACGCTCAAAAGCCAGTCTAGATTAAAATTGAATTGCTTTAAGATAAGCTCTTTAGCATAATCAAGCATTTCTTTTTCAGAAGAAAAGATCACTTGCTTTTCCCTCAGGCTGTTTCTACTAGCTTCCCTACACACCCATACTCCTAATGGAATGGTATATTCAGCAGTAATAAAACGCAAAGCCAGACAGGAATACTGGCGTTTCAATTCCTTCATCTTTTCCAAAATAGGAAGCCTGCAAGCATAATAACCACCAGCGCATTCTTCTGCATAATTTTTTCGTCCTTCAAAAGGTTCATAGTCGGTAGAGTAAAAATTGCTTTCCTTACTCCAAGGATTGATTTTCTTTCCTAAATAGGTCTCAAATAGTTCGTAGCTCCACACTTCCGGGAAAAAAAGGAATAAGTAATAATTACCCCAGTTGCCACCAAAATGGATACGGTAATCCCCTACTGGAAATTTCTGAACATCATGAATCAGCTGTTTACCAACCGTATCATCAACTGCAGTAATGCTCCATCTAGTAGGGACTAGCTTACGGTTATTTTTTAATCCAGTATTTCCTACCGAAAGTAATCTAGTTAGAAAATGTTCTTCAAATCCTTTTTGGTACAATGAGATAATGCCTGGGGCTGCCTTTAAATCTGTATCTGATACGACTTTTTCTACTCTGGAATCTACTCGGCTATTAGCAGTTATGCGTGCTTTCTGTAATGAAGAAGCAGGACCGAAAGGAATAACCTCTTTTTCTCTAGTTATATCCAACTGGGGAATTTTTGTTAAATGAACTTCTAACTCCACGGGTTTTGAGGCCATACCAACTTCACGGATAATGTCCAAGAACCTATTGTTACTACTTGCTTGGATGGTTGTGTTTGGTTTAACATGAGTTTGTGTACGATTGTTCACTAATCCATAACGTAGATTAGCGATGCTATTGATGGGAAATCTGCCATCGCTCCATAATTTCGGAGAATCGTAATGGGAAGTATCTCCTGAGAATTGTGGAGAAAGGAATCCTACATTTATTTTAGGATAGCCAAACCTCCCGATAAACGGGGCAGGAGATGATCCTTGAAAGTTCTGCTTGAAATTTTTATTTAAATTAAAATAAGGTACTTCTTCAATGTCCTTAAATTTTATTTTTTGAAGGTTCATTTTTCAAAGTTATACATTTTTCAGCACAATCTTTTTACTTCATTCAAGCATTCCAAAGGGATTTCCCAGTAACCTTGGGTAGTTCTGATATCCTTATGCCCCATCATTTTCTGCACGTACGGCAATTTAGTTCCCTGATGAAGATGATGAGTAGCAAAACTTCGGCGTAACGTATGGGGGGTGATATTTTTAATCCTAGCTTTTCTAGCCGCTTCCTTAATTACCGCCTCGATCGTAGCCGTAGTCAAATGCCCATCCCGAGAGGCAAATAGATATTCACTCTGATAGGGACGTTTATCAACGTAAGTTTTAATTTCTGTCAACAGAGCTGATGAAATGACAGTATAGCGGTCTTTATTGCCTTTGCCTTGGTAGATATTGATTAGTTTTCGTCCAGCATCAATATGATCTAGTTTTATTTTTACTAACTCCGATCTCCGAACACCAGAACAATAGAGTAATTTGATGATCAATTTATGTTTAGGGTTACTGGTAACAGCAATCATTTTTTCGATATCATCTAGAGAAGCAACATAATGGATTCTCTGCTCTTTCTTTTGAAACGGAATGGTGAACTTTCGCTTAAGAATAGTTCCATAATAAAATTCTAAGGCATTATGAGCTAGATTTATGGTTGCTGAGGAAAGATTCTCATAAGAGAGATATAACAAATAATCACGAATATCTTTCTCGGTAACTTGTAAAGGCCCTTTCCTGATGAATTTAAGGAAATATTCATTGTAATGAAGATATATTTTTCTGGTTTTCTCGGAGTAATTTCTCAGCCGGCATTCATCAATTAATGGTTGAAACATTTTTATCACCTTTTTTACAGCGAAAGATTAAAATACATGCCTTGATTATTAGTTGCCAGTGGTGGGTGTGACTTGCGAGCAAACTCACCTTGCTCGTTTGCATGTCCCTGAACCCACAAGTCCTGGGCGGACAAAAGTTGTCTTACCCACCCTTAGGTGTAGCCTAGGGGTTGTTTAAGACTCTCGCCATACCATTAGGCGACACTGGCATTCTAACCATCTTAACAATTTTAGTAGTTTATATATCCTATTCATAGTTGTCCAGTGGGTAAATTGGTTTATAAGCAAAGCCTTTAAACCAGAAAATTTTGCAGGATCAAACAGTTTTACACTGGACAAAATACTTTCAAGAATTGTCTGGTGGTCTTATTTTTTACTACGTTCTTTTGTTTCATTCTCACTCTTTTTGATTGTTTTTAGTGGATTCGGGAGAAATATTGTTCTTTTCTCTTTCAGGAAAATAACATAATCACCCTTCACCGGATTTTTTGTTAAAAACAAAAAGGTGATTCCATGAAAAAAGAACAACTGGTAAAAAATTATGAAGACATTTATGAACAATTTTTTAGAGATGTCCAGCATATATTTTACTGCAGAGCTTCTTATCAGGCAAAGATAAAGATGCTTTACGGAGCCCAACATCGGGCCAGGTACTATCTGGAGATAAATAACCATCTCCTTCAAACAGATAGGCAGTAAAAACCCTTAAACAAACCACAGTCCTGTTTAAGTTTTATTTTTATTTTTTTCCTTTTCAAAAATGTTCCAGCGAAGCTTTCTTTCCCTAATATTTTTAGGTTTTAGGGCTTCAGAAGGTCATCACTCCATAGAGGGATTAGGGAAAGAAAGAGTTATACGCAATTTTTGAGTCGACCTACTACGAGATTGGGCAAGAATTGTTACTACTGCTTAAAGGTTATAAAAACAAAACATTTATAAATAGGAAAGTTCTTCTAGAATAATATGTCACAACATCACGATACGTTAAGAGAAGAACTTGGAGAAATATTAGATAAACTTCAAGAAATATATAGAAGAGCTCATCCTAACACAGCCCTATTATTCTCAACAGGTGATGCAAGTTTTACGGCACAAGATGTTGCTAAAACAACTTCTTTGTTAGCCCCAAGAGAAGGTGGCGCTAAAACTATTGATTATAGTGTGTATGCTCATAATATCCCAGCAGGAAACCAGCAAGTAGGTGAATTACATACAGAAGCTAGAATGGGTAAAATTGATGTAGGATATGTTGACAGAACCTCACAAGAAAAAAAATTGAGGTTTAAAATTGATGTGGGTTTTGGCAGTCGTGTAATAAATTATTCGGTATTGGGAAGTGATGGTCAGACTTGGCATTCATCACATAGTAAACCAACTGTAATTGCTGCTTTAGAACAAGTCTTACAATAGATTCTCAAACAATCCTTGCCCTTGATTATTTTACTTGATTGAACTTCGTTCTTGATTGACGGCCGACTCAAAAACTTTGCTTTCAGCAACCATGTTGCACTTTCGCTTCGCTCAGGGCGTATAACAGGAATTTTACGATTCACTTCGCTGCGCTCGCTCATCCAAATTG
>CAZNUS010000043.1:0-9935 GCA_964576385.1 uncultured Methanosarcinales archaeon
CAAATAGTTATGTCCTTTAGATATAGTTGCGGAGATTACTTATTCAATTATTTATATCCGCAACTATAGTATGTAGAAGCATTATATTTTAAACTGTTAGCAGTTGTATTGATTGCGATGCTGGCCGTTATATCCATCTATAACCAATTGGTGATGTGTATTATTTTTTTTTAGATTTTATTTTTCCAACCACCCAGCCAACTAATGAGCCTACCACAAAAAGAATGGAAAATGCCGCAATAAAAAAACCAAAAAAGATATTGCTATTAAATGGTGTAGTAACTAAAAATGTGAAATAATAAGAAACAATGTCCCAATCTGTACATATTTTAGTTGCATGAGAACCACCAGTACAACCAAATTCTGCGATTGCAGCTGCTAGTAGGGCATATGAAACCAAGATGAGTATTAAACCTATCATTCCTCCCTTTAACCAATAGGGTTTTGTGTTCCACCAATGTTTCAAGGTCATTTTAATATAAATAAATTCTAGACACTATTAAATGTTTCCATAAGCATTTCTTATGTAAAAAATTTTGCAGGGTGTAAAACTCCGCCCTTCAGGGCGAAATTTTTGCATGCTAAAAATGCGTAGTTTAGAAACCGCCTCTTTTGAAACCTCGCCATTTATGGCGAGGTGAGGCGGTTTCACGCATTTTTATCATTTTGAAATCTCTTAACTATAAATTTCTTATTCTAAAGCTCTTATCACTAAGTTTCTTATCTTTTATTATCTTGATTACATTACTCCTTTAACCCAGTTGCCAACAGTGGTATCTTTCTTTAGAAAATCAAGTTTTTCCTTACTTACTGTTTGCCCATCTAATAATCTACGATACAGTGAAGTCAACTTTTGTACATTTTCCGGCAATTCCAGATAAATCTGTGATATCCCTTCTTTTAAAAGGTCCGGTGTGTGCTGGAGCAAAGCTATTCTTTTAGAGTAAAGCATCTCGGTTATAACTCCAGTAGATAATTCGGTTTCTCTTAACTGGAAAGTATATTTTTTTTTATCAGTTAATGATTTTGCCATAATCTTCTCATTGAACGTCATTACTACTGGTGAACCATGGGCGTAGTAAATCAATTTTTCTTTATTCTTAAATTCTTTTAGCTCGGAAGCATTTAATTCTATAGAAGCAATAGCGGGAATGCCATAAAAATCTAATTGAGTATCATTAAAGATATTCATCTGGTAACCGAGAATTTTTTTGTAGCTATTTCCATTAATATTGTAACCTTTATCGTTTAATAATCCATAATTATTAATCATTAGTCCATCCGGATTAACTTTTCTTAATATCTCTCCCACCGTAGGGAAATCCTTATCTCTTAGAACCATAGGCGTGTATGCAAATAGCTCGACGTTTTGCCTTACCTCAGGATTTGATGGTTCTTTCTCTAATTTTTTCCTAATTATTAACTCTTTTATAGCTCCAAAATCTGGCCCAAATAGATCATAATAAACTATATCTGCTCCAGCATCTATGGCTTCTTTTGCACCGGCTAAGGAAAAAACACGAACGTGAAGCTTCTTTTGGTTAGTTTTTTTATTATCACCCTTATAATTATCACCTTTATTATTATCAACCTTATTATTATCACTCTTGCTAATACTTTCCTTATCCTCAATTTTATTATTACTATCAGTATTACTCTCAGTATTACTATTCCTATCATCACTTTCTTTGATTAGATTGAGTTCTATTTTCTTTTCTTCTTTATCATTACTTATGGGCACTAAGGTATCTAATAGTACTTCTTCAAATGCTTGCCGGAGCTTGGTAAGTTCACTTTTTGGCAAAAATGAGTTATCCGTCTTTACTTCAATTTTCCTTACAGAAAAAATGTTACTATCTATCTTCTCAATTTCTTTTTTAACCTCTTCTGCAGTTAAAGGATGCTTTTGTGGTCTTGAAGAGCATATAGCTCCTTGATAAAAAATATTTTTTTCTTTTATAGAAAATAGTGCTTTTAACGGTTCTTTTTCCTTGATATCTATCTTTAAATCAAATGGAATAACTTTAGAAACTCCCAACAGGTCTTCTCCTCCTTGAGGAGATAAACGGTAAATTGAAGCGCCATTTAGGAAGTTTTTGATATCTAGGCTTACTTTTTGTCCTTTTTTTGCGTTTTTTACTTCCTTTCCATCTAAGAAGATATTCCTGATAAAACAGCCATCATGTTTTCCATTATAGACGACGCTGATTCCATCAAACTGCTGCAGATCGTCCTGTAGAAGAAGTTTTCCGTGAGCAACTCTTCCTAATAAAATACCTCTCTTGCCGGGAATGCTGTAGTCAATAATACTTTTTTCACCATGAAAATAACCAGGGGTAAATTCTCGGTTAAACGCAAGCTTTAGGTTTTTGATGGTTTTTTCAGTTATCGCTATTCTATTTTTATGATAATATGAATCAATCTGTTCTCGATAATAACGGGCAGTCGTAGCAACATATTCTGCCGGTTTCATCCTCCCTTCTATCTTTATAGCATGAACACCTGCTTCGATTATTTCTGGTATATGTTCTAGAAGGTAAAGGTCTTTAGCGGAAATTAAATACCTGTCTCCATTATATTGTTTTCGGCAGGAACTAGCGCACATCCCCCTATTCCCAGAACGTTTGCCTATTAAAGATGAGATTAAACATTGCCCAGAGAATGAACTACAGAGATGCCCATGCGCAAATATCTCTAATTTTACACCAGTTCTATCATACATTTCCTTGATCTCTTGTTTAGTTAATTCCCGGGCTGGGATAAAAATATCGATATATTTTTTCCAGAATTCTATTGCAGGAGTATTCATTATTCCCGCTTGTGTTGATGCATGGATCCTTATATTTGGAAAATGTTCTCTGATCAATGGAGCTAAAGTTAAATCTTGTATGATCACCGCATCGATACCTAATCTTTCAGCTTGCGCCACCTGTTTTAAGAACGGAATTATTTCTCTGTTTTTAATAGATGTATTTAAGGTAAGATATACTTCTACATCATATAGATGAGCATACTGGACCGCTTTCTTTAGCTGATCTGCAGTAAAATTATCTGCTAATCTGCGGCAATTAAACAGTTTACTTCCTAGATAAACTGCATCAGCTCCATTGCTTACTGCGGCAATTAAGCAGTCAACATTTCCAGCTGGAAGGACTAGTTTTATTTTTTCCATTATTTTTTTGATAGCAGTATACCAATTCTTTGATGATATTCTTATTTTATAGGATTATTCCTTGTTCTGCAAGGAGATAAGCAAAAGCTTGTACTTTATTTATCTGTTCTTTAGGATCAGTATAATTTACATTTATCATCTGACATAGTCTGCGGGTAGCAAAAATAGTCCCTAAATTACCTTCATATGCCTGAATTAAATGGTAACTATCACCTCCACCAGTTTTTTGTTCTCCTTTTGTTGCGCCGATATCTGCTGTTGTGTCTGGCGACTTTCTGATAGTGGATAAAATAGTCTCAGATATCTTTGCTAATCCTTCTTGATCTAGTTTATTTACTTCTGTAGCAATATCTTCAAGTACTGTGCCCATGTATTACCTATATATTTGCTGATGCTGTCTCTATTCATGCTCTTTTTTATAAATATTCCTAATAAATAATCACTTTACAGTGGTTTAATAATTGCGGTAATTTTTATAAATGCGTTAAGGTATAGTCAGAGGTGGTGTTGTTTATATTTTAATAATCTAAAGAGGTCTCATGAAAAATGTAGATGTTGCAAAAATTCTGAATCATATTGCGGATATCCTGGAATTTCAGGATATTCCCTGGAAACCTCTGGCTTATCGTAAAGCCGCACAGGTAATTGAATCTTTAACTGAAGATGTTGAACAAATCTACCACCAAGGAAAATTAACTGAAATACCTGGGATAGGAGAGAGCATTGCAGAAAAGATAGAAGAAATGATCCAAACAGGAAACTTACGGTATTATGAAAAATTAAAGAAGGAAGTAAAGGTTAATCTAGAGGAATTAAACCAAGTTCCTAACCTTGGACCAAAGAGAATAAAATTGTTATATACACACTTAAACATAAAAGATATTGCTGATTTGGAAAAAGCAATTGAACAGAGAACATTACGGAAGATCCCTGGATTTGGCGAGGAGTCAGAAAAGAAACTTTTAGAAGGAATACATTTTGTGAAAACTAAGCCTAAGCGATTTCTATACGCGCATGCTAAACCCATAGTACTTGACGTCCTTTCTTTACTAAAAAAATTGCTCTTTGTGAAAAAAGTAGAAGTTGCAGGATCTTTCAGGCGGGGAAAAGAAACGGTTGGAGACCTTGATTTTTTAGCGGTCTCCTCTAATTCTAGCGAAGTAATGCAAGCCTTTGTCAATTTACCTGATCGGCAAGAGATATTAGCTCAAGGTGGTACAAAAGCATCTATTAGGCTAAAGAATGGGTTGCAGATAGATCTGCGTGTTGTAAGGGAAAAAGAATTTGGTTCGGCGATGAATTATTTTATAGGAAGTAAGAATCATAATATAGAATTAAGGAAATTGGCTCTTAGAAAGGGGTATACTCTTAGTGAGTATGGCCTGTTTAGTTTGAAGGGAAATAAATGGCTAGCCGGCAGGACGGAAGAAGAAATTTATCAGAAATTAGGGATGCAGTACATTCCACCGGAATTAAGGGAAAATAGTGAAGAAATAGAGCTAGCACAGAAAAATAAGCTGCCTAAACTGATAACTTCTAAACAGGTATGTGGAATATTCCATAATCATTCTACGTGGAGTGACGGGAGTCATTCTTTGCTTGACATGGCACAGGCAGCAGAAAATATGAAGTTTAAATTTATTTCTTTTAATGACCACTGTGGCGCTATAGGGATCACGAATCCTATCACAGAAAAGACTCTTCGGAAGTATCTGCAGGAAATAGAAAAAGTTCAGAAAAAAGTTACCATTAAAGTATTCTCTGGTTTGGAGATAGATATCCTTAAAGATGGTGCATTAGCTCTTCCTAAAAACAGGCTTAAAGAGTTAGATGTGGTTATAGCTTCAGTGCATATGGCCATTAAAATGACCGAACAGGAGATGACTAAACGAGTCTCTCATTGTTTAGAGAATTATCCTGTGCATATCTTAGGGCACCCTACTGATAGATTAATCAATGAGCGTCCACCAATAAATATTAACCTTGATAATATATTTGATATTGCAAAAAAAACCGGGACTTTTTTAGAAATAAATTCACAACCAGCCCGTTTGGATCTAGCTGCTGAGCAAGTTAAGTTTGGAAAGGATGCCGGCTGTACATTTGCTCTTTCTACTGATGCTCATTCTACTGGCGGTTTAAAGACTGTTGAATATGGGGTGCTGCAAGCAAGAAGAGGATGGCTAGAAGAGAAGGATCTGTTGAACTGCTGGAGTATCTCTAAGATAGAAAAAACATTAAAGAAAAGATTTTGAATATGTTAATATGGTTATTTTTTAGGTAGAGAGCTTTGTAATTAATATTGTTAGATCAGCAAGATAAGAATACAAGAAAAAACTAAGAAAATTATTCTACACTTTCTTCAAAGTCTTTAGCACATTCCTTAGAACAGAAAGTATAACTCTCGCCGTCGAATTCTTTAACTACTTTCTTTTCTTCCCTTACCGCAACCCCGCATTCAGCGCATTCGGTAACTTCTTCATCTTCGGCATACCCTTTGATGAAGCCTTCTTCAGAGGAATCTAATCCTCCTGCGTCAACCATCTGTTCTTCTGTATCGTCTTTTTCCCCATTAGAGTATTCGTCGTCCATTTTAAAATTGATTTTTTATAGATCGTTTTTAAAGCTTTTGATTATATTGTATATGCTTTTTGCAGTAAGATCGGAAAATAACAGTTTCATGCATTTTGATGATTTCTTAACCTAGCTTAATATCATGCAGCTTGCTGGATTGGGATTTATTACTTTTATTTATTTAGCTTTGCTACGCATGTAGATATTTTATTAAATTGACTTCTTGGCCATCTACCTAAATACCTACTTATGTAAGACTCTTTGTTGAATATCCTTCCAGCAGAATCCTCTTTATCTTGTTGATGGATCTTTCCCAGGAAAAAGAGTACGCTACAGTTTTTCTGGCATTTTCCCCTAACTTATCCCTTAAGTCCTTATTCTTGAGCAGTGCTTCCATCTTTGCAGCTAGGATAGCTGGGCTGTTTTTAGGGAAAAATAATCCATTATACCCTTTAACCAAATAATTCTGGATAAAACCTACTTTTGTGGTAATTACTGGCAGACCAGTAGCCATTGCTTCTAATGTTGCTAATGAGGTTGTTTCAGTGAGACTAGGAAGAATAAATATATCCATTGCTTGCAGATAGTCCTGCACATTATTGACAAATCCAGTGATGATACAATTATTTAATGTACTGCAAGCACTCATCTGATCTTCTGATCCAGATCCAACCAGCAACAATTTTAAGTTTTTTTGATTGGGTAATCGCTTAAATGCTTCTAACAGTAATGAAATATTTTTCTCTTTGGATATTCTTCCTACATAACCAATGATGCGGTTATTCTCTTCTAAGCCTATTGCTTTTTTTGAAGCAGATTTATTCTTAGATGGAGTAAATGTCTCAATATCTATCCCCAATCTGGCGACTACGGTTTTTGTTGTTATCCCTTGTTTTAATAGACTCATCTGTAATTCATGATAGGGTATTATTAACAAGCTGCAACGATTGTAAAAGTGCATAACTATTTTTTTAACTATTATTGCACTTAATTTACGAAATAAACTTCCAGAAGACTGTTCATAAAGCTCCCAGGGGATTACATGGACATAAAGAAAGGACTTCTTTTTTAATTTTTTGGCGTAGTAAATAGATATCAGGCTAGCTAAGGATGGTCCTTGGATAAAGATGAGATCTGATCTTTTTACTGCGCTCTTGATTTTTCTTAAATTGATGTACGATAATTTGATTGAGGGGTATGTAGGCAATGGCCTGATGATATTTGAAACAGAAAGCATATCATGAGGTGTTTTCCTTTGGTTTTTAAAGTCAGGAACGAGTAGAGAAATATCAAAACTATCTTCTCCTCTTTTAAGAAACTCATCAATAAACCGCACTGTTCCATCTACTTGCGGATGAAACGTGTCTGATACCAGCAATAGTTTAGGCCTCATATTTACCTTATCCTAAAAAATTTTTCTGCAAATAATGTTTTTATCTTAATTCCATCAAGTATGTTATGAAATATCAGCAATGCTACCGGATAAGTAATATGTATTTTTTGGCTTTTGAATAGGTTTAGTGCGTTCATCTTTTTTCTAAAATAAATCCTTATATCTGTATACAGTGTTGGAAATGTTGTTTTTATCGATACTGGATTCCAGATCGAATAAATATATACTTCTGGCTTGTGTGTTGTTCTTTCTAATATTTCTAACGTCAACTTATTTACTGCTACATGATCTGGGTGGATATCTTCTCCACTATGGGTAAATATTTTTATTGGCTTCTCCTTCTCAATTAATTGCAGTACCGATTTATCCATTTCTTTTTTGTAAAAGTCGTCATAAACCTGTTGGTCTTTAAGGTCTAGGATCATTTCTTTACAGCCAAGATACTTGCTGGCTTGCAACGTTTCTTCTGAACGAACTTTTTTAATTACGCTGGTCTTCAGCCAGAAATGAGATTTTTCACTTCATGAGAAAATGACTGCTATCACTGTTTTTCCTTCTTGGATATATTTTGCTATAGTACCGCCTGCACCAAGAACAAAGTCATCAGTGTGCGCACTGAATACAAGGATAGTTTGTTTTGTTTTATTCATCAGCGTAGTTTATGATGGTATATCCTTATGGTTTAAGAAGTTTTTGATGTGCTTGGCTCTGATGTAGGACGAGGAGTAAAATTAGCCGCTAAACTGCTTTAGAATCCTAAGGAGAAAACTTAGAGGTTTGGGAATTGAGGAGGTAACGAGCTCCTGTTAAGAAAGTTTTTACTTATCTTAAAGAAGCCTGAACTGTAGCATATAACTGATTAAAGTCAATCTCATTTTGACGGATTATCCTTACTTCTCCATATTTCCAAAAATGTCTATGGCCATTCGGCTGTACAAAGTCACGTCCATCATTGTGCCTCCAAAATATACCTTTAACTTTTGGTCCTCGTTGCCACGTAATGACTAATGGAGCACTATCTCTACAATCTTTTACGACAATTCCTTCCGCACCATCTTCTACCAGATATGTGCACTCTTCTATAGTTTTACCACGATACTCTACAAGTAAGCCTTGTTCTACTTGTTTATCTGGATGAACCCTCTGATCAGGAGAAAAATATTCTTCTTGAGTACCTTTCCAGAATCCTTTGTAAACACTTCTTCCATAAGGGCTAAGGTCATGTGGATCTAGTGTGTGTTCCCTTCCGTTAATTTTTGCAGAAACTTTTCCGTTCGGAAGAACTTGTTCTACAATCCCTCGATGACCTTTAGAAAGAGCCCACTTCACTTTCTTTTCTGTGCCTTTCTTCTGAACACGATCGCCGGACTGCACGTATTTTTTAACTGCTTCTTCTCCTTCAACTACAAACTCAGGTTGCTGATATACTCTCGTTAAATGGGTAAAAAGAGCTTCATCATCATAGGATTGCAATAAACTGATAGGTACATTATACTCAAATAATTGATCTTCCTCTTTGAGTGTTTCAATTAACTTTTCTAGCCTGCTATCACGTTTTACCGTGGCTTCTTCTTTTTCCAGCTCAGCTTCCGTCATAGCATCCAGATGGGTTAAATCTTCTAAAGCATGCCTTGCATTTTGATAACGGAATGCCGGTGTATTTGCCGTTAATTTACGCAAGAATCGTTTTAATTTTGGAGAGAAAGCCAGATCTTCAACAGCAACAGGTTCAAATCCAGATTTTCCTTGTTCCATTCTTACAGCAGAAATGTCTTTACCATATCCGGCTGCAATAATTACATTACCTAAAGCCACTAAGTCTTGTGATGCTGTTTGTCGCTCATAGGCATCAATAGGATAATAACCATAAGTTTGTATAAAAGTTGAACCAGTAGTTCCTTCTTCACCCATATAACTAAAATTAAAATCGATTAATTTTGCCCCTTCTATATCAGATAATACATTTGAGGGTTTGATATCTCTATGTAAGACTTGTTGCGGTAATCGAGAATGAGCTGCTTCTAATGCAGAAAGGACATTTTCTAAAGTGTTTCTTGCTTGCACTTCTCTAATCGGTCGACCCGCATCAATATCGGTTTGAAGATTTGGCCTATCAATGTATTCTAAAACTAAAACAGTCATGGCAGTTGTGTTTCCAATACTGATGTTCTGTGCATCTAAAACTTTAGGTACATATTCAGTTACACTAGAAAGTTGGCGAGTAATGTCTACTTCACGTTGAGCTAACTCATCTAATTTGTCTACGGAATTACCATCCATCTCTTCAATAGCAAATCTGCTAGAAATTTTTAATACACAATCTTGTGGTTCTGCACCATCCTGTTGGCGGGTGCCTTTATAGACTACGGTGTTACCTTTTGAGGTTCTCCCGGCAGATTTTGAAAGTTTTTTATCTATGGAATAGCCACGTGCTCCCAATTCTTTTCTCAAGCTTGTCCACAAATTTCCCGGTTCTAAACCCATTTTTACTTTAAAATTAGTCTTATTAATAAATATTTCGATAGGATAACTACTTAAGAGTAATACTCTAATGTCCTACGAAACCCTTCAATAATTGGAATACCAAGAGAAGATCATCTTCGGCCATATTTCCTCCACTGCCGCCTTATTTTTTAAGGTATGTACTACAAGCCGTGCATGACAATCTAGAAGTGATGCACCGGAACGAACACCCCGAAAAACAGGGGTGTGCATTCGAATGCAAGCGGTATGCGCCGGCCGGTTTTAAAAATGACTCTGCATTTTGAACCAGCCGTCGCGCTGATGCGCCGGCCG
>CAZNUS010000044.1:0-9565 GCA_964576385.1 uncultured Methanosarcinales archaeon
TGGCCTTGGATTGGCAGAGCATACAGGAGAAATGGCAGAAAGCCTGGAATGAAACTGAGCTAGGCAGAGCTACACCACAAAAAAACAAAGAAAAGTTTATGATGATCTTTGCTTATCCTGGGATATCTGGCTTTTTGCATGTAGGACACATGCGTGGTTTTTCTTATACCGATGCCATTTGCCGCTACGAACGGCTAAAAGGAAAGGAGGTATTATTTCCGATAGGAACACATGCTTCAGGTAATCAAGCTATAGCCTTCGCCAACAAAGTAAAAAATAATGATGAGAACTGGATAAATTATTTAAGGACGAATGGCTGCCCGGAGAGTAAAATATCAGAATTAGCTGATCCACAAACAGTTATTAAGTATTTTAATGAAGTCTACTGCAATGAATACTGGAAAAAATTTGGTTTTATTTGCGACTGGGAGCGGTTTACCTGTACAACATATCCAGACTATGAAAAGTTCATCCAATGGCAGTTTAAGAAATTACAGCAGAAAGATCTTCTGGTGCAAAAGCCTTATTTTGCTACTGCTTGTATCAACTGTGGACCGGTAGCAGTAGACCCTTCTGAAACCGATATTTCTAAAGGGGGAAATGCTGAAAAACAAGAATATACCTTGTTGAAGTTTAAATATGGAAATGATTATCTTGTTGCTGCAACTTTGCGCCCTGAAACAGTTTTTGGGCAGACTAATCTCTGGGTAAATCCTGATAAAGAGCATGTACGCATAGAGGTAGATGGAGAAAACTGGATAATAAGCAGGGAAGCAGCAGAGAAAATAAAATATCAAAAAGAAGAAATTATTCTAAAAGAGAATGTAGATATCAAAAAATGTATCGGTCAGGAGGTGTTAGCGCCAGGAGTAGAGAAAGAGATAATAGTTCTTCCTTCAGCATTCTGTGATCCAAAAGTAGGCACTGGCATAGTGACATCAGTTCCTAGCGATGCTCCCTATGATTATATGGCTTTAAAGATTCTAGCAGAAGATGCCATGCTTTGCCAAAAGTATAACTTGCTGCAAGAAGAGATCAAAAAGATCCAGCCGATTCCTATCATTAAAACAAAAGGATATAGCGATTACCCTGCCAAGGACATAGTAGATAGTTTAAATATTACATCCTTAGATGATCCTAAATTAGAAGAAGCGACAAAAGAGGTCTACAAAGCAGGTTTCCATACAGGGGTAATGATGGATACTGCCGGAAAATACAAAGGTAAAAAAGTAGAAGAAGCTAAAGAAATGCTGAAAGCAGAGCTTATTGAACAGGGCAAAGCTGATGTCCTTCATGATTTAAGTGAAGAAGTCATCTGCCGTTGCGGCAGTCCGGTCGTCATAAAAAGAATAGATGATCAATGGTTCATAAAATATTCTGATAAAGAACTTACCGAGCGCAGCAAGGAACAAGCTAAAGAAATGAGAATATTTCCTACCGAGTATTATGAAAACTTACCTTCTGTATTAGATTGGTTTGGTGATAGAGCCTGTGCTCGGCTAGGAAATTGGCTGGGAAGCAAGTTTCCTTTCGATAACAAATGGACCATCGAGCCGATTAGTGATTCTACATTATACCCTGCTTATTACATTGTCTCTAAGTTTGTTAATAATGGTATGATTAGAACCGAGGATCTTACTGAAGAGTTTTTTGATTATGTGTTCTTAGGCAAGGAGATTAGTAATAAAAGTGAGCTTAAAGATAAATCTGAAAACAAGGAAAGTAACTTTGGAAGTAATCCAGAAAGTAAGCATAACTGGAAACAGATCAAAGAAGAATTTGATTATTTTTATCCTTTAGACCTCAACCTAGGAGGCAAAGAACACCAGACTGTGCATTTCCCCGTTTTTCTGATGAATCATGTAGCCATCCTTCCTGAAGAGAAATGGCCGCAGGGTATCTTTGTTAACTGGTGGGTTACCGGCAAAGGAAGCAAGATTTCTAAAAGTAAAGGTGGCGCTGAACCGATACCTAACGCTATAAAAAAGTTTGGTGTCGATGCTATGCGGTTATATTATGCCCATATTGGTTCACCACACATAGATGTAGTTTGGGATGAAGAAGTAGTTGTTAACTACAAAAATGCATTAGAAAGAATATACTATCTAGTTGAAGAGCTGAATAAAAAAGAGCTACCTAAATCATCATTAGATGACTGGCTGATATCAAGAGTATATGGATATGTTAAAAAAATAAACAAATCGATGGAGATGTACGATTTAAGAGAGTTATCTTCATCAGCTTATTTTGCTATTTATGATGATTTGCGATGGTATCTCCGTCGTGGCGGCGGTAATAAAAAGACCATTAAAGAGATTATAAGTATCTGGTGCAGATTAATCAATCCAGTAACACCGCATTTAAGCGAGGAACTACATCTGTTAATTAGTTCTACGACTGGAGTTAGTCCTACTACTGGAAGTAATTCTATTACAGGAAGCGAAGAATCAACTGCAGATCACGGCCTAACTATCTCTAATCAGAGCTTAGTCTCTAGTTCACAATGGCCTGAAGCTGAAGAAGAAAAGATCAGCTTAAAACAAGAAGCTGCAGAAGAATTAGTAAAAAATACCCTTGAAGGGATGCGGAATGTTATAAAGCTAGCTAAAATAGAAATGCCAAAGAAATTTAAGTTATTTATCGCTGAAAGATGGTTGTATCAATTATTTAATCTCTTGACCAAAGAGATAAATGTAACTAGGGACATGGGAGAAATTATGAAAAAAGTGCTGGAAATGGAAGAGCTGGCTATGAAAGGGAAAGAAATAAGTAAGATTGTACCAACTGTATTAAAAGACGTAAGCAAATTACCAGGAGTAGTTACTTCACAAGAAGAAGAATTGAAAGCTATGCAAGAAGCTAAGGATTTCTTAGAGAAAGAATTTTCTTGTACTGTGGAAATAAGCAATGCTGAAGATAGCACTGAAACAAAAGCAAAATCAGCCTGGCCTGGAAAGATTGGAATTCTAGTAGAATAATAAAGATTTTTGTAGAGCACTAATTATAATTAGAAGTTTAATTATCAATCACTACAGAGATTGATTATCAGTTAGAAAGTTACTATTTTGATGAAAATAATTATTAACTTCTTTTCTAGAAAGAATTAACAGGATATAAATGTTAAAGATTGTAAAAGCTATTGAAATAGCTATTAATAAAGTTACTATTGAAAATAATCCTTCCCATAAAAGTCTGCTAAGAAATAAAAGAAAGAACAGGCTCAATGTTTCTAGGATTATTATAGTATAAAATTGAGTATAAAAATATCTTCCCTTCTTTCTAAACATAAAAAGAAGATAAGTCAAAAATAAGAGATAGAATATATTTACGATTAGCACCGTAAACTGGCCAAATAAGGGAAAGAAAAAAGTGCTGAAATTGACTAATGTACCTATACCTGTAACAAAAAATAGCCACCCTTTAATCCAGAAATCAATTGATCCTAAATTAAAGAAAGAGAGTAATGGTTTAGATAACAAAAAAGAACTAAATACTATTTTAAGAAATATTAAGAATAATCCTAAGTAGAGCCATAATTTGATTACTTTTAATTCTTTCGAGAGCGTTAGACTGAAAGTGCTTTTTTTCTTTTTAGAGATATTAGTATCCATCTAATATCAATTTAGAGTGCATTCTTAATAAATAAATCTGAGCATTAAAAAGTAGTTATTTGAGCTAAATTAGCCAATATTAAAAAAGTATAGACCATAACAATTTAAATACTTGAAAGCAATGCTTACAATAAGTAGTATCTTAAGAAGCTATTTAATAAGATACTATCAAAAAAGGGGGGATAAAAATGTGTAAGCAAAATTTAGGTAAATTAGACCGAATATTTCGGTTTGCGTTAGCATTCTGGTGGTTAGGTCCTTGGGCGCCGATGTTTACTATGGCTTGGGCTAACTGGGTGATTATGATTGTTGGAGTGATTGCCTTATTAGAAAGTTTCGCCGGGTGGTGCTGGTTACACAGCTTGTTTAATATTAACAATAAGAATCAATAATTTTTTTAATTTCTTTATTTTTAGAATATACTCAAATTCTCAATAAACCAAATATTTAATAGCGAATTTTATACAAAGAAAATGACACTGATCATATTCTTATACAAAAATGAAGTTTTCATATTCATTTTTAGTATATATAAAATGCCATTATTTGTTCGAAATTTATAGCATTTTAGTATATTTTTGATAATTAATCTTCATTTAAAAATAAGCTAAACGTGAGCTAAAAACACAATCTTTAAAAATAAATTCTTCTTTTACACCCACATGTCAGAACTAAAAGGGCAAAAATGCGCATTTTGCGATCAGGACAAATTAACATTACGTGAAGAGGAAGTAGATATCCCGCATTTTGGTAGAGTTTTTGTCCTTTCTGCTGAATGTGAAGGTTGTGGTTACAGGAAAGCAGATGTAGAGCCAGCCGAGAAAAAAGAGCCATGCCGATATACTTTTGAAGTAGCTTCTGAAAGCGATATGAACATAAAAGTTGTGAAGTCTGGAGAAGCAACCTTAAAGATTCCTCATATTATCACTGTAGAGCCAGGTCCAGCCTCTGAAGGGTACATAACTAATGTAGAAGGGCTGCTGGAACGAGTCAAGAAAATGGTGCAGTCTTCTGTTGACGAAGAAGATGAAGATGAAACCGTGCAAAGAAAAGCAAAAAATATGATCAAAAAGATCAATAATGTAATTTTGGGAAGAGACACTCTAAAAATTATCATTGAAGACCCATCTGGACATTCGGCTATTATTTCAGAGAAAGCGCAACGATCAAAGTTGTAAGATTCAAGTTAAATAGTTTAACTTTTAAAATCATTGGTTAGCTACAAAAAAAAGATCAATTATTTTCTTCCCGTTCCTTCTTAAATACCGCCGGGAGGTCTATCATGTATTTTCCTTCTTCTAGCTTGATAATCAGAGGATCTTTCTTAAAGAGATGTACCAAATCTAATTCATATTTACCTGGCTTTAATACACGGATGGCTTCAATATCCAAAACTACTGGCGCATCTGGATCCTCTTGTTTCAGATTGACTATCTCAGCGATATCCGTCTCAATATGCTTTTTGTCTTCTTCAGTAAGATTACTAATAAGCTCTTTCCCTTCATCTAAATGCTTCTTTTTAATATAAAAAAAAAGTCTAGCACCACAGCTGCATCCTTTAAGAATTTCCTGCGCGCCATCAGGATAAAGTGCACTGCAACGAACACATTGGTGTGGCATGAGTATTATTGTTTTGACGTTTAATTAGAGTTTCTATCTAGCATTATTTTTTATTTCTCTTTAATTTCTGATGACCATTCTCTTTCATCAAAAGCTCAATCTTGTCCGGATTCTTTTCTATTTTCTTAACGATAGAAGCAGGACCAATGATAGTAATCCCTATCCTGTTCCCCAACAGCATATTAGCAAAAACACCTTTCACTTTTTGCATGGCATTCTGCCTATCACTATCAGGATATATCACACTAAGCTCTATACCTTTGAACTTAGGAGATATTTCTTCCATTGTAATCTCTATAAGGTCAGCCTCTTCTTCTTTTCTCAAGCGACCTTCCATAATAACTATTTTTTCTTCTTTGACTAGATGTAATAGCTTATTCACTCGTTTAGCTGAACCTAAATTCTCTATTTCATGATAAGGTATAAATTGAAAAGTCACCATTTCTCCTCTTTTAATATCTCAATAATTCTAATATAGATCATTGCGTTAATTATGTTGCTGAGTTTTAGCAATCATCTATTCAGAAATGCATATTTGATGTCCCTTAATTAATGCATTTCTCTAGATACATCTTCCACTCCTATAGCCTTAAACAGTTATTTTCTAGTAATCTTTTAATCTTTTTAAAGTTTTTTCTTTATAAACTAAAATTAAAACATAAAAACTATCTTAATTTAAACAACTCTTCATAAAACTCTTCTACATTTTTTCCATATTTTGCAGAGATACCTACTACTTGATACTGAGGGAATGCAGCTTTAACCGCATCGATATTTGCTTTTTTTAGGTCAACTTTGTTAGCAGCGATAAGAACTGGAATATTTCTTGCTTGTAAGTTTCCGATAATAGTTATATTAACCTGAGAATAGGGATCCCTAGTAGCATCTAGAACAACTACGACCGAATCCATATTGTCTAACCATTTAATTGACTCTATAACTCCTTTGGTTGCCTCTTTAGCCCTTTTTTTAGCTTCTTTCTTTTTCATACCTTTTTTAATATACTCCTCATAATCAATTCTAGTAGCATTCCGGGGAGTATCCACCAACGAGAAGGTAAGTTCTTTACCTTTTTTATTTTTAATATTTACTTGTTCTTTGACGATTATCTCCCTTGTTTCGTGGGCGATATGTGATACTGATGACATCTCCTCACCTAGCCAGTCTAAAGAGATTCTATTAGCTAAAGTTGATTTTCCTCCGTTAGGCGGGCCATATAGCCCTAATTTGATATGATCCTTTCGTGCAAATGGATTTAAAGAAATCTTCTTTAATAAATTCTGAAAAAAATTGACCATCTTGGAATCCCCCTTTGATAAAATAATGTATTTCTAAGGTATTCTTAAAGTTTTTGGTAGTGTAATGGGTAGGATGAACAGAATGATTTATAAGTTCATTCTTCTTTATTACCCCCATGAATCCATTACTGCTGTTGTTTTTAATAGGTACTGCCAATCTTACTATCTATTGGATATTTTTCGGCAAAAAGAGGTTTGAAGAACAATGTCAGAAAAATTCTTGATCATAGACCATTTAAAATTGGGATATAAAGGCTTGTTCAATGCTGCGGAGTTATATAATGTCATTGCATCCTGGTTCTTCGGAAAAGGTTGGGATTGGAAAGAAGCCGTAAACATGGAACGGGTTACACCAGAAGGGATACAGATCCACCAAGTTCATGAACCATGGAAAAGCGTTTCTGATTATTATAAGATTTATATGAGAATTACCTTAAATATGATTGATGTAAAGGAGGTTGAAGTTGAATTTGAAGGAAAAACACTAAGGTTAAATCAAGGAGAAGTAAGGATGACCATTGACGGTTATGTTGTAGCTGATAGAAATAATTTCTGGACAGAACAGCCCTTCTTATGGTTTTTCACTATTATTTCTCAGAAATATTTCTTCAAAAATCACTTTCAGAAATTTGAAGCATGGATAAAAGGAGATGTAGAAGACTTACACGATCGCGTTAAAAATTACTTAAATACCTTTAAGTATACATACCAAAGCTGATGAACAATTGAATCAATAGGTATCTATACTATTGATGAATATGCCATTAGGAACAGATCATCCAAAATACAGTACTCAACATAGATCATTCAAAGGGAATATCATAAAAATGCGTGAAACCGTCTAACCTCGCACTAAAGTCCTGAGAATTGCTTAACAATTCTGGGACGCTAGAAAAGTCGTTGCTTTTCTCCGCGTGCGAGGTTTGAACTGAGACGGTTTCTAAACTACGCATTTTTAGGATGCAAAATAGCCAGAAAAATAGTGCCATTCATCCAGCGACTAAAGTCGCTGGTTTTCTGGCTATTTTTTGCATAATCCGCCTTAAGCAATTAAGAACATATCTTTCAAAAGAGGAGCCTTATAGAAAATGCTGGAAACACATTATGAACGAGATTTAATAATCAATAATCGTGAAATTATTCATGAAGGCGTCTTTGTAGTAACGGAGATATTCCATCTGATAAATGAAGTCATAGAAGAAAGGGGATATCATAAAAAAGAGAAAAAATTTGAAGAAGAAGTAACAGAATCGGAAAGAAAAATAACTGTAGAACTACGGCCTTATAAAGAAAAAACCCATTATGTAACTCTGATGTTTAAGCCAAGAATTTCTATAACGATAAATAGGGAAATAGTAAAAGAGATAGAGGGGATAAAGAAAAAATATCAAGAAGGCAACGTTGCCATATTTATTGATGCCTGGTACATGACTGAATATGCTCAGCGATGGGGACAGAAACCAGTAATCTTTTTCTTAAAAGGCTTCATCAACAAGATGGTCTACACATTCCCTTTAGAGGCAAAGTTTCGTAACGAACTTGCTGATGACGTTGGTTACTTAACCAGCAGATTAAAGCTTCTTTTCCGCTCCTACAAAGGACCCTCAGCAGCCTTGCCGCCAGAAGAAGAAGTAAGAATAGCAGTTGAAGAAGAGATGAGCAAGGAAAGCGCTACAAAAAGTAAGAATAAGGAAAAAACACCTAAAGATAAAGAGCATTTTCGAGATAGGATAAACGAATAATCATGATCAATATATAGTAAATGATGAAAGACATCACATTAATCCTGCAGTTTATCTATCACCTTACAGTCTACCTATTTTATACCTGCTCTAAACGCATTATAACATCTGCAGTTATCTCTACTTTTTCAGTAAAACATTACCCCACTTTTTTCCCAAGTAGTCCTACCATTCCTGCTTTCTCTATCTTTACTTTAACTACATCACCTAATTTAAATTCTCCCTCAATGATAACTGGCTTATAGGACCTATTTCGTCCAATCCATTGCTTCCTTTCTTTTTCAAATTCATCTATTATAATTTCTCCTACCCAGCCTAACCAACGTTCATTCTGTAATAGAGAGATATTCTTAAAAATATCCGCAAGGACCTTAGAACGTCGTTGAGCTTCTTCTGATAATTCTTTCAACTCTGCTGCTTTGGCTTTAGGTCTGGCCAAGGATCGAAAAACGCTGATATTATCTGGTATGATTTCTCGCAGAAGATTCAAAGTATCCCAATAGTCCTCTTCCGTTTCCGTAGGGTAGCCCATCATCAGATCAATAGCAATAGTTATCTCTGGTACAATTTCTTTTAACTCTTTCACCATAGAGATACACGCTTCCCTTGTAATATTCTGCTTCATTTCTTTCAGAATTTTATTGCTTCCAGATTGTATTGGGGTATGAATAAACCGGAATACATTTTGTTCATTAAATAAAGGAAACAATTCCTGTTTAATAGTATGAAGATGAGAAGGACTACCCATGCCAATTTTAATCTTAAAATCTCCCTTTATGGTAATTAACTCTTTAACCAAATTTGGCAGATTGGTGCCGATATCAAAACCATAACAGAAATTATCTTCACTAGTAAGCCATATTTCTTTTACTCCTTCCAATACTGCTTTTTCTGCAACAGAGATAATCTCCTTGGGCAAATAAGAACGTAGTATTCCTCGTGCTGATTTAGTTTTACAGTAAGCGCAATTGGATAAACAGCCCCTGGCGATAGGAATTATTTCTACTATTGGATTCCTTCTTATTTTTGGCATATCTAAAGGAGGATCTTCCCCGCCTTCTACCAATTTTAAAATATTCTCGTGAAGAGCTTCCTCTACAACTTCCACTACCCTAGTGATATTATGTGTTCCAATTAAAGGATACCTTACTAATTTCTCTTGGTCAATTTGGGAAATGCAGCCAGCAATAATAATAATTTTGTAAGGATACTCCTTATTAAGGCCATCCAACCTAGTAATAAGAGATGTTTCACCATGACCCTTAGCTATGCATGTGGTAATTATCAGGATATC
>CAZNUS010000045.1:0-8738 GCA_964576385.1 uncultured Methanosarcinales archaeon
TCCTCTTGATTAAATTCCGGAAAAAAAATATTTCCTTCATACTCTTTCTTAACATAGGATAGATGCATTTTATGTGCTATGGGCAGCGCCTGCTGATAAATGGACGCTCCACCAATAATAAATATCTCTTTCCCTAACGACGCTGCTTTTTCTAACCCTTCTTCAAAACTACCGCATACTACTGCGCCGGGTGGTGGCAACAAGGCCTTGCTGATGATGATATTATTTCTGTTCGGTAGCGGTCTGAATTTTTCAGGGATGCTTTCCCAGGTATTTCTGCCCATGATGACTGTTTGTCCGTTAGTGGTATTCTTAAAATTCTTTAAATCTTCAGGGATATGCCAAGGCAAGGAATTATTATGTCCAATAATCCTTTTCTTGGTCATTCCGGCGATAATGGTTATCATGGTTACACGGCAATTTGCGCTTTGATTGGCGGATGGGGATTATAATCCTGCAATTCAAAATCTTCAAAGGTAAACTCAAATATATTTTTTACTTGGGGATTTATCTTCATTTTCGGCAATGCTCTTGGTGTCCTAGACAATTGCTCTTTTACCTGGTCGAGATGGTTCTTGTAAATATGAACATCTCCGAATGTATGGATAAATTCTCCCGGCTGTAAATTACTTGCTTGCGCCATCATTAGCGTTAATAGAGAATACGAAGCAATATTAAAGGGAACTCCCAGAAAAACGTCAGCAGACCGTTGGTAGAGCTGGCAGGACAGCTTATTTTCTGCTACATAAAACTGAAAAACAGTATGGCATAAGGGCGGAGCGGAACTTTTCCCTTGAATTAATTGTTGGATATCGGCTACGTTCCAGCCGCTGACTAAAATTCTTCTGGAGTCCGGGCTGGTTTTTAATAAGTCTATCACATTTTGAATCTGGTTTATTTTTTCCCCGCTTGGAGCTTCCCAGCGGATCCATTGCTTGCCGTACACCGGTCCTAAATCCCCCCATCGGTCAGCAAATTGTTGGCTTGTTTTTATGTTCTCTACAAACTCTTTCATCTTTTCCTGCCATGCTTCAGAGTACATAGGATATTCTTTCTCTAACTGATTAGCTTTTAAGTAGGCTTGGAATGGCCATTCATTCCAGATCTTTACATCATGATCTACTAAGTACTTTATGTTGGTATCACCTTTTAGAAACCACAGCAGTTCATGAATTATTCCTCTCAGGTAAACTTTTTTTGTTGTTAATAGGGGAAATCCCTTGCTTAAATCAAACCGCATCTGATGACCAAACGTACTGATCGTGCCTATACCCGTGCGATCATTCTTCCCTACTCCCTTGTCCAGAATATGTTTTAATAAAGCCAGATATTGTTCAGTCATTGATTCCTTATTTTTTAATATTAGTTTAAATAAATTATTGTGGTTGAGTGATAGGCTGTATCAAGGAATAGGTATGGTTTGTGATCTTGGATACAATCTCTTGAACGATACTGCAGAAAAATAATGAGGGTAGGCAAGGCTAATATTTAAAATCACCGAAAGTTATATAAATATATAACTATTGTTAATCATAAATGTTACCTTTATCTCTAAGAATAAAACGTGAAACGCACAGTAAAATAGCTTCTGCGCAAGATGATATTCTAGAAGAAGTTTATCAAAAATTTCCGCAAGCTGTTTTACATGGTGGGACAGCTATTTGGAGATGTTATCATGGTAAGCGGTTCTCCGAAGATTTGGATTTTTATCTTCCCCATGACAAAAAAGCGGCGGAAGAGTTATTTTCCTCTTTAGAACATAAAGGGTTTAAAGTAATAAAACAAAAGATTTCTCCTACTAGTATTTATTCGGAATTGGAAAAAGAAAGGGTAGCAGTAAGGCTAGAAGCCACATATCAGAAAGTTAAAAGGAATTTACAAGAGTATGAAACAGTTGATGGCAGGAAGATAAGTATTTATACTCTAACACCTGAAGAATTTATCATAGAAAAAGTTGCTACGTATCTGAAAAGATTTAAAATTCGTGATCTTTATGACATCTTTTTTTTGCTGAAGGATGTTTCTCATTTAGAACTTATTAAAACGGAATTAAGTCAATTAATCCATTCTTATAAGCCGCCTGTTGATAGCGCAGATTTGAAAGCGATTATTCTAGATGGTCTTGTTCCTTCTGCAGAAGAAATGCTAAATTACATTAAACGAAAATGGGAAAGCGCAAATACCTCCAGCATGTAGAACACCTATTTCAAGAAAGTCCTGTGGTCAGCTTCAGCTCTATAGAACGGATAGTTCAGCATCAAGGCAGAAGTAATTATGCAAAATTGTTGATTCATAATCTTCTGAAGAAAAATAAAATATATATCTTAGGCAAGGGATGTTATACTCTCCACAAAGATATCAGTTTAGCCGTCTTTTGTTTTCGTCCCGCTTATCTTGGTTTACAGTCGGCCTTAAGCAAGCATAATCTCTGGGAACAGGAAACCGTGCCAATAATAATTACTACAAAAAAAGTAAGATCTGGGATACGCAAAATTATGGGTGCTAACGTTTTGTTGCGGCGAATGAATAAAGATTATTTCTTTGGCTTTAAAACTTATGAGGAAGGGAAGTTTTATTTGCCTTACTCTGATGTAGAAAAAACTCTAATCGACTTAATTGTGTTTAGGGAGAATATTTCTGCAGAAGTTCTTGAGGAATTTAGAAAAAGAATCGATATGAAAAAACTAAAGAAATACTTGCACGCTTATCCATTAAGGATAAGGAAGATGGCGATGAAAACGATAAATTCATAATAAGAGATGTTTCTGATACTATCACTTTATGACTGTTTATGAAACAAGAGCAAAACACTTGGAAGGATTAAAATGGTATGTTGGACTAAACTCAGCATTATACTTAGAGGGGAAAACTTGGCAAGCACCCAATACTTTAGTGGAATGAATCTCTGAAAAAACTCTAATCGACTTAATCGTTTTTAGGGAGAATATTCCCACTGAAGTGCTTGAAGAATTTAAGCAGATTTGAAAAACTGAAGAACTATCTCGCGTGTATCCTTCAATAGTTCAAAAGGTAGTGATGAACTACATCATTTAAGCGATATTTTCTCATAACTCTTTTCAGAATTTAGAAGGAAAGATTTAAAAATGATTACTATTTAGTGGTATTTATGAAGCGACTATTATTCCCTTTAGCTTTAGCTGGTATGTTATCTTGTGGTGAAGAGTACATCCCTGAGTTTATTTATGATGGGACCGAAGGGCACATTGCTACTGTTGAACCCACAGAAATGCCCCCTCCAGAATTTAAGTTTACTGGGGAAGTTGAGACTGTAGAAAGGTTACATTCGGAAATTAAATTTACTTCTTTAGGAATACCTAGTCACAAAGAGGATGTTTTAGAACCACCTCAAAAAACTCTTGAAGTTTTAGTATGTTTGATGGACTGGGGTGGTCAGGAATCGATGCAATCGATCCTAGCAAATCTAATGGCTGTTAATGAATTTTATCGCGAAAATTCTTTTAACAATCTAGGTTTCAGGTTTCAAGTAGTTAAAGGACCTAGTGTTAAAGTTAAGCCAACAAATATCGAAGATATTGTTATGGCTGGTGTAAGTGGTTGCGATTCTTCTATTGATTATAGAAATGTCGATGCAGTTTTAATATATCCTGGCTTGTTAGATGGTCAGAAGAGTAAATTTGAATCAACCGGTCTAACCAGCGCTAATGAACTAATATCCACGAAGGAAGGCACATTTTTTGTTGGAAGTATTTTAATTGGAGGTACTTTTAATTGGAGGACAATTTCTCATGAGTTTGGGCACATTTTAACAAATGAGGGTTATCCATTGGCTCATGCAAATGCCTTGGATTGTTCAGGAGAAAGTTATTCTTCTCAAGGTTGTCTAACAGTAGATTATGGTAATTATTTTGATATTATGGGTTTAGCTATTGTTGGGGGTCATATGAGTGGGCACTTTAAAAACATATTAGGATGGTGTAATGATACTCCTATTTTAGAAAGTGGTACATATCCTTTAGATAGTTTAGAGAATCCCTCTGAGAATCCACAGGTTTTGAAATTACAATTGCATGGTCTTTGTATTGATTATCGCTTACCAATGGGATTTGATGATTCTTACTCATTTCACAGAGCTTTATTTGACTTAGAAGAATCAGGTGAAACTATTGATTATAATCGTAGGTTGTCCAGAGAATTACAATTAGATAAGGTAATGCCTGTTAATGGGGGTTTATTTATTTATGAGTGTGAACAGGTATCGACTTCTAGTAGTACAAATTATGGCCATACTACTGCTCTAGTAAATATGTTACCCTCTCTTCATAATTCTGGAAGAAGTTATATGCATCCTGGGATATCTTATTTCTTACCTTCAGTGGGAATTAGTGAAGTTTTTTTCCAAAGAACTGGAAGAAGTACTGCTAGTGTTACTATCCGGTTTTAGGGTATTATTTGTCTATTTCTATATTCTATCAACCATTGGTATCTCTCAACTAAGGGATCGTCATTATTAGCTAAAGAAATCAAATATTCTAATTTATGTCGTACTGCTCTTGATGTTCGTTGATGATTCATTTCTTCTGCCAAACGCTGATAGCTTGGAACTCCTCTTATTCTAAATCTATTATCTAAAGCGGATTGGTATAACCATTTTTCCTCTTGTTTTGACCAAGGATGATATCCTCGAGCTATAGCACCCTCTAAAGAATCTCTTCTTTTTTGTTCAGGAGTTCGATGGTGGTCATATATCCCTTTATTGCTTTCATATGCTTTTTTTCCTCCTTTTGATCCTCCATCTTTTCCATTTTTTGAATGATCAATTCCTTCTTGGTGAATTCCTCGTTTCTGCCTAAATGCAGTGGTTCCAGCTTTACTCTTTATCCTAAGAGCATGTGATCGTCTTAATTTTCCTAGTTCACGTCTGTTAGTTACTAAGCCTTTGTAACAGACCTCAAAGTGGCTTCCTGCTAAAGCATACCCAACAGCCCTTGCAGCTGATTGGACAGCTACTCTGTAGATAGAATCCAGTTCAAGCTCCCTAACAATTTCTATAGGTGAATAAGAATTTTTATACATTTCAAGAACTTCGGGATACTGTTCTTGTATAATTTTTCCTAATTTTATATTTCTTAATATAGCAGTTCTTTGTGATTGTGATAATGTATCCATTATTTATCTAAAATCCTTACCATTTTTCTTAAATATTTGTATGTTTTTTTAGATTGGACTTTGTTTTAGAAAGCATTTTAAAGCTATAAATAATACTTGTAAAAAGAGGCGTACATTGAAAAAATTGGTGATAATTATAGTAGCTTTAGTTCTATTAGCTTTAGCTGTACATGCTGATTTTGAGCAATGGGAATCTTTTAGGCAAGTCTCTAATACTACTAGGGCATTTACAAATAGATTTGGACCAAACATAACTATCCATGAAGCAAATTTTTCAGCTACTAATGATATATGGTATGCTCCTGCAGTTGCTAATGGTTATGTTTATGTAGGTTCACGAGATAGTAAAGTCTATCAACTAAATGCAAGTAATGTAAATCAACATATCGCAAATTTTACTGCAGGAAGTTTTGTTGATTCTTCTCCTGCAGTTGCTAATGGTTATATCTACGTAGGTTCTGATGATAATAACATCTATCAATTGAACGCTACTAATATAAGTCATCAAATCGCAAATTTTACTACTGGGGGTGATGTTAGTTCATCTCCTGCAGTTGCTAATAATTATGTTTACATAGGCTCTGACGATGGTAAATTATACCAATTAAATGCTAGTAATGTTAGTAAAGAAATCACTAATTTTACTACTGGCAGTAATATTGAGTCCTCTCCTGCAGTTGCTAATGGTTATGTTTATGTAGGCTCTGATGATAATAAAACATATCAACTAAATGCCAGTAATATCAGTCATCAGATTACAAATTATACAATGGGAGCAAAAGTTCAGTCATCTCCCGCTATCGCAAATGGTTATCTTTATATCGGGTCTCATAGAGATAATATAGCACCAACACATGAAAATGATTTTTATCTTTACCAATTGAATAGTAGTAATATCAGTCAATATATCACAAATTTTACTGCTCAACAAGATAGCATTTATTCTTCCCCTGCTGTTACTGATACTTATGTTTATATCGGATCTGACGATGGATATCTATACCAGTTAAATGCAAGTAATATTAGTCATCAGATTGCAAATTATAGTCTGGGCGGTTCTATCACTTTTTCTTCTTCTCCTGCAGTTTCCAATAGTTACGTCTATTTTGGAGTTAATGATAATAAGGTATATCAACTAAATGCCAGCAATGTAACCACCAAAATAAGTACATTTACTACGGGAGGGGTAATCTCTTCTTCTCCTGCAATTGCTAATGGTTATCTCTATATCGGATCAATGGACAATAGACTTTATCAATTAGGAAAAGGCCTTACTCCAAACGTAACTACACATTCCCCTACTATTAGTTTGATATTTAACTCCTCAGATACTTTAGAAATTGCTGCTAATGTAACTGATATAAATCAAGACTTATCAAGAGTTTTTGCAAATATTACATATCCTAATAGTACTATTAGTCGTGTTGAATTATCTCTTTCTATAGATGGTGATAAATATAATTATTCATTTGTAATCCCGGCATTAATCGGCACATATAATATTACTTTCATAGCCAACGATACTAATAATAATATTAATTCTTCAGCTACTACTAACTTCACTGCACAAGATAGAATCAATCCAGCTGTGCCGGATGTTCTGCCTCTGCAAAATACTACATTTAATGACAGCGAGGTAATGATGATCGCTGCTAACGTCACCGATGAAGTAGCTGTATCCAGAGTATTCGCTAATATTTCCGAACCGAATGGAACTATTGTACAACTAGAATTAATTTTCCGTTCTAGCAATAGATACAACAATACGTTCACGGCACCATCTGGAACAACAGCTGCCGTAGGAATGTACAACATAACTTTCTTTGCCAATGACAGCAGCAGCAATGAAAACAGAACAGTGACTACTAATTTCACTGTCCAAGATAGGATTAATCCGGCTGTGCCGGATGTTCTTCCATTACAGAATACAACGTATAATGCCAGTGATACTATTTTAATCGCTGCCAACATTACTGATAATGTAGCAATATCTCGGGTGTTCGCCAATATTTCCGAACCAAATGGAACTATTGTACACCTAGAATTATTATTCCGCTCTGGAAACAGATACAATAACAGCTTTACTGCTCCTGGTTCTTTAGGAATGTACAACATAACCTTCTTTGCCAATGACAGCAGCAGCAACGAAAACAGAACAGTGACTACTAATTTCACCGTTCAGGATAGAATTAATCCGGCTGTGCCGGATGTCCTTCCGCTACAGAACACAACGTACAATACAACCAATATAATTATCATCGCTGCCAACATAACCGATGAAGTCGCTGTTTCAAGAGTATTCGCTAATATTTCCGAACCAAATGGAACTATTGTACAATTAGAATTACTCTTTCGTTCTAGCAATAGATACAACAATACGTTCACAGCACCATCCGGAACAACAGCTGCTTTAGGAATGTACAACATAACCTTCTTTGCCAATGACAGCAGCAGCAATGAAAACAGAACAGTGACTACTAATTTCACTGTCCAAGATAGGATTAATCCGGCTGTGCCGGATGTTCTTCCATTACAAAACACAACGTATAATGCAACAGGTATAATCATGGTTGCTGCTAATATAACCGATGAAGTATCAGTCTCCAGAGTATTCGCTAATATTTCTGAACCAAATGGCACCATTGTACAATTAGAATTATTATTCCGTTCTGGAAACAGATACAATAACACCTTTACTGCACCATCCGGAACAACAGCTGCCGTAGGAATGTACAATATAACTTTCTTTGCCAATGACAGCAGCAGTAATGAAAACAGAACAGTTGCTACTAATTTTACTGTTCAGGACAGGATTAATCCAGCTGTGCCGGATGTCCTTCCGTTACAAAACACAACGTATAATGCAACAGGTATAATCATGGTTGCTGCCAACATAACCGATGAAGTTGCTGTATCGCGAGTGTTTGCCAATATCTCTGAACCAAATGGAACAATTGTACAACTAGAATTATTATTCCGTTCTGGAAACAGATACAATAACAGCTTTACTGCTCCTGGTTCTTTAGGAATGTACAACATAACCCTCTTTGCTAATGACAGCAGCAGCAATGAAAACAGAACAGTTACTACTAATTTCACCGTTCAGGACAGGATTAATCCGGCTGTGCCAGACGTCCTTCCGCTACAGAACACAACATACAATGCAACTAATATTATCACCATCGCCGCCAACATAACCGATGAAGTCGCTGTATCGCGAGTGTTTGCCAATATCTCTGAACCAAATGGCACCATCGTACAACTAGAATTATTATTTCGTTCAACTAATCGCTACAATAACACTTTTACTGCTCCTGCTTCTTTAGGTATGTACAATATAACTTTCTTTGCCAATGATAGCAGCAGTAATGAAAACAGAACAGTTACTACTAATTTTACTGTTCAGGATAGGATTAATCCGGCTGTGCCAGACGTCCTTCCGCTACAGAACACAACGTACAATACAACCAATATAATTATCATCGCCGCCAACATAACCGATGAAGTGGCTGTATCGCGAGTGTTTGCCAATATCTCTGAACCAAATGGCACCATTGTACAATTAGAATTATTATTCCGTTCTGGAAACA
>CAZNUS010000046.1:0-8622 GCA_964576385.1 uncultured Methanosarcinales archaeon
TATTTAGTTAGATGGCCAAGAGGTCAATTTTGCTGAGCTATTGTCATGAAAGTGCGAAAAGCATCTTACCCGTACTTTGTGACACCAGAAAAATGGAAAGCCTAGTCTAAACATTTGATCTTTCTATTTTTCTCAGTGTGACAGGCACAGATGTGAAAATCCTCGAAATCACTGCTATTTCCAATAGGAGTTACTTCGGATTTTCACCAAAATTGACGGCCAACTAAATACGTACCTAGAAAGCACCAAAGAAGAAAAAACTCTAAAAATGCGTGAAACCGTCTCATCATGGATTATAGTCCTGAAAATTGCTTAAGAGAAGTTTGCAAAATTAGCAATTGCATAACAGATTTAAGCAACTAAATATTTCTTTTTCATAGAGATGATAGTTATACATAAAGAAGTTTGAAAAATAGTAATTTTGGCAAGTTAATTATTGTTTTGTGACAAAATTACGGCCATTTCAAATTCCCTGAGTGAAGAAACGACTTCACTGGGGCACAAATGAAATCGTTGTTTTATTTCGTGCTCTTTAGAACTTTGCACATGATTTATTGAATTTTGCAAAGTTCTCTATAAACTTTTCTTCTTTGTGAATTCATCATTAAGTGGTAAAATAGTTAAATAGGCCCGTTTTTCGTGCTTTATATGGTAGAAAAGTATCCTGTTGATATTCTAGTACGAGATTTAGAATGTAAACTCCAAGAATATTTATCAAAGCATGGCTTTCAAAGAGCATCTTTAGAAGAGATTCATCATTTAGATAGGGATCATCTTACAGAACGTGATGCAAGAGAACATGCTCATGCAGTTCCACTTACACCAGATGCGAGATGGCGTTCTGCTGACGATTATCTTCTTTTTAATAATCCTGAAGGAACACTAGCTTATGTAAGACCTAATCCTCATGCTCCAAAAATTCGCCATGCTCTCCCATTTGAGATACATTTTAGAACAGCAGCACAACATGGCTTTTCACCGAGCCAATATTTTAGCTTAGTAGTTCCTCAAAGAAATCTTAGATTATTATTAGAAGCTCTTCATAGAAGGGGGGATTCTTCAATTTCTGCTATTGTTGATTTGGGTGAGTCTAATGTTTTACGAAGAATCTATGAGCAGTTAGATGAAGTTGAGGGAGATATATTACCTGTTCGATTATTTCATTCTACTTATGTAAGCAGAACACGTGAAGAGAATGGAGGATATTCGGATAAAGAAAAAGCAAGTGAAGAGTTATCAAGAGCAATTTGTTCTGTTATAGTTGCTACTCATCTTTTTTCAAGAAAACAAATTGAGTATTATAAAGCATCAGCAGAAGTAGATAAATTATTTAGTGAATCTGCTCTTGTACATTAGTTCTTGGTGAAATTTGCCCCAATCAGAGTTTAGTTGTTCAGTAAAGAGAGAGCCCCTATTCTAGTTTTTGCCCTCTTAGAGAAAAAGAAGTTCGCTAGTTAATGCCCCGTTCTTAGCATCTTAACTCAAAAAACATTTTGTTAAACGCAATCGTCATTTGGAGAAATTTGAACACTTTATCTTACCACGCCCGCCCCCACGAAAACTATAAAAACAAGCTTAATTTAATACGATTATCATGAAAAGAGCAATTGATTTGTCAAAATTGATGAAAGTTACAGGCATAAATCATAGAGGGAAAATAACCGTCACTGAAAAAATGTCTGGACTTGAACCTAACCCCTGCGATGACTGGCTTTATCTAGCTCTCCTCTCTATAAAAGACTTATCACAAAGAGAATCATTAAAAATTTCTTCCATTGCTAATATCGGAAGTGGAAACGGTATTGAAACAATCGTAGAACTTAAACTTTTCAAAAATCTAAAAAAGATAATAGTCACTGACATCATCCCTAAAATACTGCCCCAAATCAAAGAGAATATCGAACGAAATTGCCCTTCGGAAGTAAAATCTGTTAAGATAAATTATGTAAGTGGACGCGATTGCGAACCAGTAGAGGAAAAAGTAGATTTTATTTATGCAAATCTGCCTTTAATCATGGTTTCTGAAATAGAATTAAATAAGAATCTCTCAACAACAACTCTTACAGAGGCAAAACATTATTTGCATTTAAGTGGAGGAAATAATGACATTCTACAAAAATATTCCCTCTTATCCCAACTTGGATTTTTACTTTCTGCAAAAGAGAAATTGAACAAAAATGGAGTAATTATTACTCTACTTGGTGGACGAGTACCAAGCAAAGCTTTAAACAATCTATTTGAACGGGCAGGATTAAAGTATCGTGAGTTATATTGCGCATTCAAAATTCAAAGCGATCCCCAATTCCTAAAACAATACGCCAAATACGAAGAAAAAGAAAAGGTACGCTTTTTCTTTTACAATTACAAAAAAGCTGCTAAATTAATTAAAGACAAATTAGAGGTTGAAGTTCCAAACGTTATCCGAGGGTATTCTGGAGATCAACTAAAAGAGCTTCTCCATGAAACATATCTTAATGCGAATGAAGCCTATGCTCTAGCAAAAAGAGGAGAAAAAGTAGGGCATATCGCTTTTGCTTTTGAGGTTACACTATGAGAAACAACCTATTAGATGCCATAGGAAATACTCCATTAGTAAAAATACCATTTGATAGCCAAGTAAAAATCTTTGCCAAACTGGAGTACCTTAACCCCGGGGGAAGCTTAAAAGACCGTTCGGCTTTATTTATGATTGAAGAAGCAGAGCGAAGAGGATTATTAAATCCTGGCGGAACTATTGTTGAAGCTTCTTCTGGTAATCAGGGCATTTCTATTGCAATGATCGGAGCAGTTAAAAAATACAAAGTAATTATTACCGTTTCCGACAAAGTCAGCAAAGAGAAAATAAAAACCCTTAAAGCATATGGCGCAAAAGTAGTAATGTGTCCATCTACAGCATTTATTGAAGATCCAAAGAGTTATCATAGTCAGGCTGTTGCTATTCATAAGAAAACACCAAACTCTTTCATGCCAAATCAATATTTTAACATCTCTAATCCAGAAGCCCATTACCAAACTCTTGGGCCAGAAATATGGAAACAGACTGGTGGGAAAGTAACACATTTCTTTGCCGCAGCTGGTACTGGCGGGCATATAAGTGGTGTTGGAAAATATCTAAAAGAAAAAAATCCAAACATTAAAGTAATAGCCGTAGATGTGGCAACGTCATTTCATGCTACCAATGGTCATCCTAAACCATACAAAATGGAGGGGATAGGCATAGACTTTAAAACACCCTGCTTGAATGAATCAGTCATAGATGAGTTCTTCCCAGTCAAAGATAAACAGGGGTTAGGCATGCTCAAAATAATTAGCCGTGAATATGGATTTTTAATTGGTCCAAGTAGCGGAGCAGTTGCTTACGCTGTTCAGACTTATCTAAAAAAACTCAATAAAAATGATGTAGTTGTAATAATCTTTGGTGACTCAGGGCGCGCGTATCTTTCAAAAAACTATTATTAAACTGGGGGCGGGCTTAAACTCTCTTGTTCTCCAAATGAAGACTTCTTCGTCGCTACGCTCCTCGACCACGTTGCACTCTCACATTCGTTCGGGACGTATAACAGCAACGACGTTAAACTAAAATTTATCCTAACCCAAAGAATTGTTTTATTTTAGTCAAAAATTTAGTCCAAAAACCTTCTGCTACAGGTATTTTAGATGCTGGTTCTTGAATAGGTGAAGGAAACTGTTCTTGAGCTTCTTTAATATCTACAACTTGTTCTTCAGGAACTATTTCTATTACTGGTTGTTCAACTACACCGCCAATCAAAGGCTCAATTTTACGTTTTCCTAATACAAATTTACCTAATTTATTAGTGCTAACAGTATAGTAAGCATACCCATCTGTTAACTCAGTGTAGGTTGTTTCCTTTTCCTGACCATCAACATATAGCCTTAATTCATAAGGATTTAATCCTAAGGCATAAAGGTCTGACTCTTTTATCTTTAAAAGCAAGGTAAGCTTCGTTATTTTTTCTTCCTGCTCACTGGAAACTAAAATTTTATTGTAAATTATTCCCTTGAAGGGAATATTATGGTCTTCTTGAAATACTACTTTACCATCTTTAATCGTCTGGCCAAAATAAATTGTCCCTTCCTTAAAACCTTTAACGTTTCTAATCTCAAAGTGCAGACTACTCCCTTCTGGCGCATAACTAATGACCTGCACTGTCGCATGTCCGGTAGTATACTCTGATGCAGAGTTATATTCAGAAGCAATTAACCCAGCAAAAGCAAAAATGATTCCTATTAATAATACTATTAACCATATCTGATGATTCCAGAAATGGAGTTTCTTCTTTGAAGCTTTCTTTATCAAACTCTTTTTTTTATGCATAGTATTAGTAATTCTCTAAAGTTTATAAAATTAACTTATTTCAACAGCTTACAACTTAAGAGATAACTTAGAGGTATACATAGAAAGTAATTTACTTTTTCCCGCCTTTATGCGGTTTAGCAGGCAGGATTTTCTGATACTTGTCTTTCAAATCAACTACTTGAGAAAATCTTAATTTAAGATCAGCAAGGTCACGGCAGTTGATGATCATAGCATTTAAAGCAACTTCCATCTTATTACCTACAGGGGTAACTTTTACTTTGGCTGCTTCTTGTGGAGAAAACATGCTTAGGACTTCTTCTAATTGCCTCTTGTTCTCCATGACCCAAATTTCATTATACAGGTGAAGCTGGTGTTTCTTATTGTAAGTTTTGAATAATACTCCCATTGGAAATTCCCCAAGTAGTTTTCAATGTATAGAAAATCTGTTTTATTTTTAAATATATGTTTTTTATTTGTTAAGTATGGAATACTTTTAAATTAGAGAAAACTCTTAAATTAAAGAAAAAAAAATTATTTTTATTTGTTTACATCCCTAATCCTTTGGGCATCTTACCCTGCATCTTTTTCATAAGCTTATTCATGTCCTGCTCGCCTTTGAACATCTTCATTAATTTTTGGCTCTGCCGATGCTGCTTCAGTAATTCACGGACTTCTCCAATCTTTACTCCTGAACCAGAGGCGATGCGGTCAATTCTATCAGCAGAAATAATTTCCGGGTTTTCTAGTTCCGCTCTAGTCATAGAATCCATGGCATGCTTCCACTTCTCTAATTTTCCTTCCTGGACATCAAGCATTTCCTTTGGCAGATGTAAAGAACTCATCCCCGGGATCATCTCCATTAATTTCTTAAATGAACCCATTTTTTTAACAGCTTTCATCTGCTCATATAGATCAACCAAACTAAACTCTCCTTTCATAAACTTATCTTTAAGGTCTTCAGCTTTTTCTTCACTGATTACTTCTTTAGCTTTCTCCAGTAAAGATTCTAAATCCCCCATGCCAATCAAACGTCCAACAAATCGTTGAGGATGGAATAATTCCAGATCATCAATTTTTTCTCCTACACCTATAAAGGTAATAGGAGCCTTTGTCACAGCGCAAGCTGACAATGCGCCCCCTCCTTTAGCAGTACCTTCTAATTTTGTGATGATAACTCCGGAGATGCTTACGGTGTCATGAAATGCTTGAGCTTGTCTTTGCGCTGCCTGACCTATATCCGCAGAAATGACTAATAACCGCTCATCAGCAGCTATTGTAGAATTTAACTGATTTAATTCTTGAATCAGCTCGTCTGATAAAGCATCTCGTCCAGCAGTATCAACGATAACTAAATCATACTCGGATAATTTTTTTTCAAAAGCAAGATATATATTTACCGGATCTTTTTCTTTTCTTATCCCTAAAAAATCAACCCCTACTGATTTTGCCAACTGCTCTAACTGATCGTAAGCAGCAGGACGCCATGTATCCGTCTGCATCACCGCTACACGCAACCCACGCTTCTTATAGAATTTAGCTAATTTTCCGGCAGTGGTCGTTTTTCCAGAACCAAATAGGCCAACTAACATTATTTTCGTAGGCTTTTTATCAACTTTAATCTCTTTAGGGTCCTTTCCCAAGAAATTAGTCAGTTCTTCATAAACAATTGTAATCAGCTGTTCTCGTTTAGTTATCCCCGGAGATGTTTTTTCTTTTGCCCGTTCTTTGATATTTTTGCTTAAATCAAAAACTAATTGAACATTCGTATCTGACTGCAGCAAAGCCCGTTGGATATCTTTTACCAATTCCTGAATGAGTTTATCATCTACAAAAACAGCATTAGTAATCTTGCTTAACGTACTTTTGAGCGACTCTCCTAATTTTTCTAGAACCATTTTAAGATAAAAAGAGAATGTTTATTTAAAGATTATTACTTTGTTTCTAAATATTTTTAAATAATTTAACCCTAAACAGAAGAAAATGATACAATGGCATTGTTTACCTTTTGGAACTGGACTTAGCTGTGAACAAACTTCAGAGTTAATCGATAGGCATCTTGCTCCGAGGATTTACCGATTAATGCCTGATTGCGAAAAGTATGATCTTAACGCACTAGTCGTAGAAATGAAAGAAAAAGGCAGGCAGTTTTTTGCTGAAACTACAGTAATTACAGAGTGGAGCCACATTCCGGATGAGAAAAAAGTTATGGATTGGAGATATTTGTCGGCAGTATTGGTTCGAGATAATAATTTTGACACAGATTTTGGAACTTATTCAGAAATTTTAGATAAAGCAAATGGTAAAAGAAAAAAAACTTCCAGTACTAAAGCGTTCGGTTTAAGTGCTTTACAACAGTTATTAGATGAAGAACCTGAAGAACGGCCAAATCTACCTACAACAAAAGATGGTGGTTACACTTTTATTTATGCATTAGATGCAGCAGTCTATTTCATGGAAGAAGGGTGTTATGCTTCTCAAAAAAAAGCTGCTGAGTTTCTGAGGGAACTGCTGCAGGGCGAAGCTGTTTATAATGCACTTTACCTAAAAGAGATGTTAGACTTTCCAGAAAGAATAGGATGGCAAAAAAGTGATGGTCTTTTAGAACTGGCTCGGCGAATTAACCAAAATTATGCGGAAAATAAAAATCGAGTTGGTTTTCTTCGCGGCTCTTTCCTTAAGCTGGAAGGAGAAGCGGAAATTGCTAATAAATTTATTTTGACAAAACCGCAAAGATTAGAGCTTCCCCATAAGCTAGCAGTTCACGCAGTTGACGGCCAATTAGGATGGAGGGCCTGGATGACTTATGATGAAATTCCTATCAGAACCATCTCTAACCTTTCTTCCATTGCAACTTACGGCTTAGTCGCAGGAGCAGTTGCTGGGTGGACGACTGTACTTACTAAGCTTATGGGTTCCGTCGACAGGGCCGATTTGTGTATAATGAATTATGATGCACAATATCAAGGAGCAGTGCTTGCTCCTGTTGAAGAATATGCACAGCATGGATTTCCGGTCGAATTCTTCCATAGCTTAGCAGTAATGGTGGACAACAGAAAAGAAAGTGGAATAGACGTTCGTACAGAGCCTTCAAAAGAAGGGATCCTGCCTTTTATCCGGCCAGAAAACCTAGCGGTTGTAGTTCCTGTAAATTTAGAAAGCCGGATGAGAGATAGAATTAGTGCTATCGGCTCTCTTCTGAGACGAACTTCTGATGAAATTACTGCAACTTTATCTCGAGGAATCTGTTACGATCCAGCAGTATGGGGAAATTTTCATCAATTTAACGAATGGCTGCAAACAACCACACAAGGAAGTGAACTCCTGGAAAAAATGTTGGGAAGGCCTTTATCTGCCATGAAGACTGTTGAAGAGATTAAAGCTGCCATAAAGTAGATTGTCCATAAGGATCTTAAATTTTTATGAACGTATATTATCCAAATAGCCTTTTTGTTTCTCTTACATCCAGCTTCATTGATCTACTTAATTTTGCCCAAGGCACTTTTCCCTTTTCTTTAGAAAGACTATAATGTCCTAAAGCACTATCCACTGATAATGTATCTTGAACATATTGAACAAATTCACTAGTATCTAAGCCATAAATTCTAGAAGCGGTGTTTACCCCATACTCCTCAATGGAATCCATTAAAAATACATCTGCTTGTAATCTTTGTTCGATATCCCCATACTGTTGTTCTGCAACTTCCCTACCCAAGCTAAGGATGCATTCTCGAATTGAAACTGCTTCCATTCTACCTGATTCTTCAGGAGAAAGATCATAATCATGAGGATTATGAGTTTCTTGGTATGTTATTACCGCAGCATAACCTTGCTTTTCTTCTCTAAAGGATTGAAATTTTCCGCCCAATTCCTGTAAACTGCGATTAACTTCATACTGTAAAGTACCTAAATCAGGTGCTTTTACTATGTGAATTGCTTCAGTCATCTAGTAGTTAAAACGAAGGTTATTTATAAGATTAACTACTGAAAAGTAAAAAAAAGAAAGGGGTGTGCCAATCACTCTACTGCAGGTTTTATCTTCTTGTCCCTTTATGGGAAGTGAATACAAACCAATCCTCTTTGGTAATGGGGTGAAAATGGTCAGCTTCTTCAACCAGTATGCGCGCAGTGTTTTTCTCAACAGCAGCGATCTCTACTCTTACACCTTCCGATTTAAGGTGGCGGACTAATTCTACGTAATCAGAGTCCCCGGACATGATAATGATAGTATCAACTTTAGAAGCCAATTGCGTGGCTTTGAGATCGGAAGAGCGTCGTGTAGGGAAAGAGTGTGGAAGGATGTGTAG
>CAZNUS010000047.1:0-6805 GCA_964576385.1 uncultured Methanosarcinales archaeon
TGCTTTCGGCGAATTTCTCATGACTTACCAAGCAGGTGATGTTTCTGATAGTTCTAGCGCACTCTGGGCACTATCCAAAAGTGAGTGATAGCAGGTCGTTCGCCTCGTGCTTTCTTTGTTGGTAGTATTGTCCAAAAGAGGTTTTTTTATCGTATAGGAAGCACCTATTAATTCTCATTAACGATAACGGTTCTCGGCTCACCTATTGACCGAGCTATCACTCAGAGAAAGGATAGTGCCGCACTCTGAAAACTTTTATAAACTCCTTCTCTTTTTCTGTAGTTATGGTTAAAGAGGTGTCTGCTAGAAAAAGAATTCCTTCTTTTAAAGTTCCTTCTTTCAAAGAAGGATATAATGATGTTATCGCTAATGATAATGTAGAGATTAAGCCAAAGTCACATGGAAAGATTGGAGTAATTATTCTAACTGTTTTAACAGTACTTTTTGTAATTTTTATACTACTTCCGATAAGTGTTTCTGTTTTAGGGAGTTCTTCAGGAAATGTAGCGTTGATTCCGGTGGAAGGGATAATCACCAGTGATGGGGCAAGTTATTTCGGGAGCAGCACAATTTCTTCAGAAGATATAATTTCGTTCATAGAAGAAGCAGAAGAGAAAGAGCAGGTCAAAGTTATTGTTTTAGAAATTAATTCTCCAGGAGGCACCCCAGTTGCTACTGATGAGATTGCTTCTGCAGTTAAAAAGGCAAAAAAGCCCGTCATTGCCTTAGTCAGGGAAGTAGCAGCCTCAGGAGGATATTGGGTTGCTTCAGCTGCAGATGAAATTTTTGCTAATAAAATGTCAGTAACCGGAAGCATCGGTGTATTTTCTTCTTATCTGGAATTTTCAGGATTCATGGAAAAATATGGTGTTGGTTATGAACGATTAGTTGCGGGAAATGTGAAGGATGCTGGTGTTCCTTACCGAAAATTGACAGAGGATGAAAAGAAGAGGATCCAACAAAGGTTGGATAAGCTCCATGATATTTTTATCAAAGAGGTAGCGGCTAATAGAAATATCTCTGAAAAAGAATTAAGAAAACTTTCAGATGGTGATGTCTTTCTAGGTATTGAAGCCTTGGACTTAGGATTGATAGATCAAATAGGTGACAAGACTGCTGTTGAGGATTATATCAAAGAAAACTATAATCTAACAGAAATTGCTTTCATTACCTATGAGAAAACACCTAGTTTTTTAGATATTTTTTCAAGTCTTTCCTCAAAATTTTCCTTTAAGATTGGTGAAGGGCTAGGATCTGTTTTTTTTAAGCAAGAAAACGATTTGATGCTTATTTGAATCATTAGAGATTTAATATGGACATTAAAAAATTATTACTCATTTTATTTTTTGTATCTTTATTTATGCAATTAGTTTTAGCTGCTGAAGTAGAGCAAGAAGTTCTTGATGAATTGCAAAATAATGGTGAAGTTAAAGTAATTGTAATTCTGAAAGAAATTCCGCAAAATCTCCAGCAACAAGATAATATCAATTCAGATAATATCAATGCTAATATCAACGCAAATTCACAATCACCGGAAAAAGCTTCTAAATCGTTTAAGAAAAATAAGGTTGTTGACGAAAAATTCATTGACAGTGAATCAATTAAAGTAGAGAAAATCAGGCAAGCGCAAGAAAACGTTCTAGGAAAGTTAAGATTAAAACACGATGATCAGGATAATCAAGATTCATCAAGCCAGTCTAAAATATCAAGTCAATCTAGTTTAAATAGTGATAAACAATTTAATCTAAACGGTGATGAAGAAAATATTTTTGATTTTGATTTAAGACACCAATATACTTCAGTGAATGGGTTCAGCGGAACAGTTACTACTGATGGACTGCAAAAATTACAAGATGATCCTCATGTAGAAAAAATTTATTATAATAAAATTTTGCGAACGGACTTAGCAACCAGCGTTCCTCAGATAAATGCAGACGATGTATGGGGTATGCAAGTAAGTGGAACCAACATAACTGGAGCTGCGGAGACTGTTTGTATTATTGATACCGGTATTGATACGGATCATAGCGCTTTTACTGGTAGAATTCTTCAGCAATATTGTTATTGCGCGGTAAGCGATTCTGGAAATGGTGGATGTTGCCCTGATAATACTACGGAAGACACTAGCGCAGAAGACGGGCAGGGGCATGGGACTCATGTAGCAGGGATAGCTGCAGGCAATAATTCCACTTATCGTGGAGTAGCACCGGCAGCAGGGATAGTATCTATTAAAGTATGTAATAATGCTGCTTCTGCTTCTTGCAGTACGGATGATGTTATTGCAGGGATACAGTGGTGTACTAATAATGCAACAACTTATAATATAACTGTCATTAGCATGAGTTTAGGCGGGGGTGGACCATATAATAGTTATTGTAATGGTGATTCCATTGCTCCAGCTATAGACAGTGCAGCAGCTAAAAATATCAGTGTTGTTATTGCTTCTGGGAACAATGGTTTTACCAATGGGATTAGCAGTCCTGCCTGTGTTCAAAATGCTACTCCGGTAGGAGCAGTTAATTCAGCAGATTCAATCAACTATAATCGGGGAACAATCCTTGATCTGTTAGCACCTGGTGTTTCTATAACTGCACCTTATGTCGGAGGGGGGGTAGCCACTTTATCTGGGACTTCTATGTCAACTCCCCATGTTTCAGGTGCTGCTTTATTGTTTAATCAATACTGGCGTTTAGCGTATGGGATCAAGCCAACGGTGCAGCAGATCGAAACAAAATTATTTTTAACTGGAAAAATAATCTATGATTCCAGTTCAGCAAAAAATTACTCTAGAATTGATGTCCTTAAAGCAATCCAGCCTTATATCAATTTTACGGCAAACAATCAAGTGAATAATTCTGTTTTAAGTAAGCTCAGCACATTGGTTAATATTTCTACCGATGTAACAGTCAATAATGCTTTTCTAGAATGGAATTATAATAATGATACTGTCAATAATGGTACTTTAAGGAATTATTCCATGATGCAGAATAATGTCACTAACTATCATTATAATCTAACAGGTCTAACTCCTGGAACTTATACCTATCGTGTTTATGCTAACGATTCAGTAAACACATTTGGTATTTCGGAAAGAAGAACTATCACTGTAGATAATAATCCTCCTTTAGTGTTAATCACAGCGCCTTTAGATAGGACTAATGTTAGCGCTGGCAGCCAATTATTTAATGCTACGGTGAATGACACCTCTACTGTCAATAATGTACTATTTAATTTAACCAATGGAAGTAGTTTCGTACTTCTTAATGCCTCTAATTCTCGAGAAAATTATTGGAACGCAAGCTATACTGTTTCTTTTTTAGCAGAAGGAAATCATAACGCTACCGTCATTGCAAACGATAGCTTAGGTAATACCAACGGAACTGTTTATATCAGTTTTACTGTGGACTTAACTGCCCCTAATGTATCCTTAGAAAGCCCAGTAAATAATACGCTCAGGACTTCTAACAGAACTTTTAATTTTAATTATAATACTACCGATCAAGTTCTTAATGCTACTAATTGCAGCCTTTACTTAAATAGTGTTCTTAACGAGACTGATACTACGATTACAGAATCAACAACACAATCTTTTGTGAAAAATTTGTCGGATGGTTATTACAATTGGTCTGTGAAGTGTTATGATGAAACAGTAAACTTAGGGGAATCTTTAGTATTCTTTCTTAACGTTTCAGCAGTAGATCCAACCGTCAGCTTAAATAGCCCTGCTAGTGGTGATGCTACGTCAAGTACAACTATCAATTTTAATTGTTCTGTTTCTAATGATGTCAATTTAGTAAACGTCACCTTATACGCTAACTGGAGCGGGGGCTGGCATGCCAATGAAACAGTTTCCTTGAGTTCTTCTACCAGTTCTAATAATTTTACAAAAACTTTAGCTGCGGGAAATTATCTCTGGAACTGTTATGTTGTTGATAATGAGTCTATTACTGCATTTGCATCTAGCAACCGTAGTTTTACTATTGATACGAGTACACCTTTGGTTTCTAGTGTTAGTTCTGGAAGTATTACCTCTACGGGAGCAACGATAACGTGGACAACCAATGAAAATGCAAACTCTACTGTTGATTATGGCACTGCTGTTACATTGGGAACGAAAAGCTCTAGCGCAACCACGACGACATCACATAGCCGTACTTTAAGCGGATTGACAGCATCAACAGTGTATCATTATAATGTGACTTCCTGCGATACAGCCAGGAATTGTCAAACTAATGGTACTTTTAACTTTACGACCTCAGCAGCTGATTCTGGAAGTAGTAGCTCTAGTTCAGGTGGTGGCGGCGGGGGCGGAGGTGGTGGCGGCGGAGCGATTGGAACTACGGAAGCAACACCTGCAACTGAAGAATCACCAGTGGAAACGCCAGCTGAGGTACCAGCAGCTGCGGAAACTCCTGCAGGGGAAGTTAGCGGTGCAGCAGCTCCAGTAGAAGCGTTAGGAGGCTATCAATTTGTTGCTGATGAAGAAAAAGAAATGAATTTTGCAGATAGCGGTACAGCGGTTGATTTTATTAAAATAACCTCTACAGTAGCTAAGGATGCAGATATTTCTCTGAAACTTATTAGTGAAAAGCCGGAAGGGGCACAAGAGCTAGAAAATGTCTATCAATTTGTGGAAATAACTGTTGGCTTGACCGAAGAGGAATTGGATGAAGCAAAAATTGTCTTTACTGTTCCGACATCTTGGCTAAAGGAAAATGAGTTCTCTAAAAAGAAAGTTAGATTATGGACATTAGAAGATGGTAGGTGGGACAAATTAAGTACGGATTTAGTTTCGGAAACTGAAGATAAGATCACTTATGAAGCAGATGTAGAACATTTCTCTTACTTTGCCATCACTTCGGATAAGGAATTCTCTTTCGGGGATCTAGTTGGTGGAGCTTTTCAATATTTGCCAAAAGAAGTGGGCAGCAGAGAAATTGTTTTAATAAGCATAATTATTTTGATATTTATGTTAGGAATTATTTATTGGAAAGTTAGGGATAAGGATGAGTAATTCACTTTAAAACCAAATCTTTATAAAAAGGGGTAGTTTTTCCTTCAAGATAATTGGTTAATTGAACATACTGGGTTAATCAATAAAACTAATAAATAAGTTAAGTTTGAATATAAATAAAATAAGCTTGAAATAAACATATTAAAATTAAGAGAACAATTAATCTTAATTGAGAGGTTAACATGAAACGAAGCTCACGACGCTGGAAGAAAAAAGGCCAGATGCGCTGGAAATGGCAGCGAAAGAAGATGAAAAAGGCCAAGAAGAAGAGAAAAATACAAGCAGGATAATTAGTCTTTAATTTTTTAATCTCTTTAATCTTTAGATATATTTTTTAACTAATCTTTGATAATGTTTTTTTGTTGCTTTCTCTTTTGTCTTAACTTCTTCCTACTAACAATACAGTACTGCACTGCTCGAATAATTGCTCAATGTTTTGAAATCCTGCTTCTTTCATCCATTCTATCTGGTCTTCTAGATAGGCACATGAGTTTAGGTAAAGGTGGTGATGCGCCCATTCTTTGAGAGACTGCTCATCAACAGCGTTTTCTACTAGGTGATGATAGTGGCGGGCAGCAGCTAAAGAATTTTTGTATTGATCCTTATACGTTACCAAATCGCCAAACACAAATAAGCCTTGGTTTTTTTTTAATGCCTGATAGACCCTTTGGAACATTCTTTTTTTGTCGTCATCAGTTTTTTGATGATGCATACCTATTACAGAAACAACTAAATCCTGAGAACCGGGTAGTTCTATCTGGGAGTAATCACCTTCAATAAATGTTACATTATATTGAGATAAACGTATTTTTGCCCCTGCGAGCATTTGCTCAGAGAAATCAACTGCGGTATATTCCGCATTTGGAATTAGTCTTAATATTCTTTCTGCGGTTAGTCCTGTCCCAACTCCTAATTCTAAGGCTTTAACTTTTCCTCTTGAACTATAATCTCTTTGGATAATCTGATCAATATGTCTATGAAGTTCCTCATGTCCGGGGATGGACCTTATTATATCCTCATCATATTTGTGAGAGTCATAGTGGTCATAATTCAATTCATCTGGTTTAACATCTGTGGCCATTTTTTACCTCTTTGTCCACAATCCAGTGATATTGTCTTGGGTGTATATTCCTGAATAATATCCTATTCCATTGTTGGCAATTTCATCAACAGCAGAAATTAATCTTGTAACATCTTCTTGATTATTCACTAAACCAAAACTAGTCCTAACGACTCCGGGAATACTTCTGGTAATTCCTCTATCAATTTCTTCTGAGATTTTTTGGTCTTGTTCATCCGAAATATTCTTTATTTTTCTCATAAATTCATAAGTACAGAATGAACCTGCTCGTACGCCAATACCATAATCATCTCTTAGAATTTCAGCAGTTAATCGACTATCTATGCCTGCAATATCAAAAGGAATAACGCTGCCTAGTTCTGATTCAGAGACATAAACTTCTACACCATCAATATGCTTTAATCTTCTAAAGGCAGTTCTTACCAATTTAGATTCATATCTGTGAATACGATCATAACCAATTGCTTCTAATACTTCAGCTGCTTTTGCGATGGCAATCGCGCCAACGCCGTTAGGTGTTCCAGGATCATGAGCCTGAACTGTGGGAAATCTCTTTAATTGTAAATCTCTGGAGATATAAGTTAAATTTCCTCCACCAATTTGGTAGGGAACAGCTTGGTCGAAAAATTCTTTTGGTCCAACAAGAACGCCTCCGCCAAAAGGAGCATACATTTTATGTCCTGAAAAAGCGACAAAATCTAAATGTCTTG
>CAZNUS010000048.1:0-6575 GCA_964576385.1 uncultured Methanosarcinales archaeon
TGCTCATAAAGAATTAATAGAATATCTCTCTAAGAACTATTCTTTATTTTCTCAAGATGAAATTATCTTTATTGATGAGCTCAGGGTTTTGAAGAACAGGATTGCTTATGATGGGTTTTTTATTAGCCAAGACTATTTGGAGAGAAATAGACCTATCTTTGTTAAACTAATTCAAAAACTTAAAAAAGTAATAAATGACAAGATGTGATATCATGACCGTGTTTGTTAAGGTTAAAAAAGAGGATTTATCTAAGCTGAAAGGATTTATCTCTGAAAAGCCTAAGACAATCTATGAAGAATCACGCTTGCGGAAAGATGATGTCAGCTTAATATTCTATTCTTCTGGAAAATTATTACTGCAGGGCAAGAAAGATTCTGTAAAAGTTGTAGCTGATTTGCTTGTTAAAGAAGGAATTGGAGAAAAAGAAACTTCTACGCAATTTCGGAAAGAACAAGGGTGGTTCATCGGCAGCGACGAGTCTTTGAAAGGTGATACTTTTGGTGGAATAGTTGTTGCAGCAGTAAAGGCAGATGAAAATTTGAGAAGGGAGCTTATAGAGTTAGGGGTTGCTGACAGCAAGATGCTCGCAGACGAAGAGATTTTATTTCTTGCTGGGAAAATAAAATCCATTACACAGTGTGAAGTACGAAGTGTTCTTCCAGAAGAATATAATCTTCATGTCTCTCATTCTATTAAAGAAAATATATCTAGGGAACCAAGAAATACTATCGATGCCAATGCTTTCAATCCTAATAATAACCATAATGTAACACATTTGTTAAACAAGTTACACAAAGAATGCGCCAAATATCTTGCTCCAGGAACACATCTAGTAGATAAATATCCTGGTTGCGCTGTAGGGGATATCCGAGAAGAGAAAGCAGAATCTAAGTATGTAGAAGTGGCGGCTGCTTCCATCTTAGCAAGAGCAACAGCATTGCAGCAGCTTGATTTTTTAAGCGCAGAAGCAGGATTTACTATTCCTAAAGGAAGTACGCATGTACTCTCGGCATTACAGGAACTGAAAAGAAGAAATCTGAAATTTCACTCTTTTGTGAAGATGCATTTTTGGAATGTTAAGGAATTTTTAAAAGAAGATAATTTTAATTGACATCTAATTCATAAACATTCCTTTCTTCTGAATCACCTAGGTCTATAGTATGTACTAATCTAAATCCTAATCTTTGAGCGATCTTATCTGTCGGAGATCCGGGTATGACCATTGTTCTTAAGAGCTTTATATTTGGATGTTGTTTAGCAATTTCTATCCTATAATAGCTTAAAGCAGTTGCTATCCGTCTATTTTCGAATCTTGGATGGATGTATGTGCTTGTACAATATTCTCCGTTTTGTTCTCTAGTTAAAGCAGCATATCCTACAATACCTTGATGTTCAGGTAATCTTGCATGGATCCGAAATTCTGGCTTACTATCAAAAAGACGGATAAGTCTGCCTTTAATTCTACATATCTCCTCATAAAGTAAATCTAATTCGGCTTTTGCAGCAGGATCTTGAACATTAATTTCATAAATACTTAAACCTGGACAGAGATCTTCTACTATTTTATCTATCGATTTCATGACTTTCTTTTATACTAAGATTCGTAATAAACCCCCATATTTAGTAGCGAACATTAATTTTATTCCAATAATTTGCCGTTGTTTTTACTATTTAATAAAATATCTCTTTAAAAGTAGTCATAATGTTAACATAATTTTATAAACATCTAATCTATCTAAGTACCATGTCTCAGCCTTTATCTCAGCTTACTCCAGAACAGCAGAAAGAACTGCAGGAAAAGATCAAAAAAATGTCTCCGGAAGAGCTGATGGAGTTCCAGAAGCAGCAGTGCATCTTCTGTCAGATCGTCAGCGGTAAAATAGCTTCTAAAAGGATTTATGATGATGAGAATTGTTTAGCTATTTTAGATATCAACCCTGCATCAAGAGGGCATCTTTTGCTATTGCCTAAAGAGCATTATGCAATCATGCCTCAGATTCCAGAACAACTAATTGAGCATATGTTTGTTGTGGCAAGGAAACTTTCTCAATTATTGTTGAAAGCTTTACGAGTTGAGGGAACATATCTTTTTGTAGCTAATGGTCTTGTTGCGGGACAGAAATCACAACATTTCATGATTCACCTCATTCCTTCTAAAGAAGAAAGTAATATTATTCCCATTGAAGAACACCTGCTTGATCCGGAACAAAAAGAGAAGGTAAAAACATTGGTGGAAAGCCATATTCACCAATTATTAGGATTAAAGGAAAATGCTCAGGAAATAATTTCAATACCTGCGCAGGAGAAAAAGCCTTTGTTAAATAAAGGGGTGTCTGGAAAGAAAAATATTGATAGCGAAGATATTAAAGGTAAAGAATATACCGAGAATAAGGAAATCTCCGTAGTAGATAAATCTGAAACAAGCCCTAAAAAGAAAACTAAGAAAAAAGTAAAGTCTTCTAAGACATTTGAATTAAATAATAATCCTAAAGAAGTCGAAGAAGATAATGAGCCTAAAACCATTGATGAAGATAAACAAGATGAAAAAGGTGATGTTAGTTTAGATGATATTGCTAATTTATTTAAATGATCCTTGTATGTTTAACTACCATAACTAAATATCAACTTTACCTTACTCAAACCTAGATAAAAATAGAAGGAACTAAATATCTTAAGTGAACTATGAAATGTGCCTATTGTGAACTAAAAGATCTCAAAAGAAATGTACTGTTTGAAGATGATAATATAGTAGTAGCCATGAAAGATACGGGCATAACTGAAGGGCAAGTTACCGTTTTTCCTAAAGAACATTTAACTATTTTTGAGATGGTCAAAGATGATCTGTTAAATCATTGTGTAAAAATCGCTAATAAAGTAGGGATAAGCGTCTTTGAAGCGTTAGGGGTACAGGGAACCAATGTTATAATTCAGAATGGCTTAGGTGCTGGCCAGAAAATACCACATTTTGCTTTGGAAATAATTCCTCGACGAAAGGATGATGGATTGCAATTACTCTGGAACCCCCAGGCAGCAAGTGAAGAAGAAATAGAGACTACTGCATTATTGTTAAAAGAAGAACTAAAAAATCTTAAAGAAATTGTAGCTGAGAAGAAAGAATCTGTCGTTAAAAAAAGCGATTCCGATGAAAAGATAGTTGATAAAGCTGATTCAACAGCAGTTGCCGAAAGCCATTTACTAAAATCTCTCAGAAAGATACCTTAGTTGGTTAATACTCTAGAGTAATAAGTTCATAACATTTTTAAGCATTGGTTTCTCTTTTAATATGTTACCTATGTTAACTGCTCAAGAAATAGATTTCTGGGATAAATTAATAGGCCGTTCAGAAGACTTAGATTTGGCTAGAGTTTTCTATCCTAAAGCTGGCAGGCCTGAACGAGTTAAGGAAGTTTTTACCGTTGCGGCTAGAATGTCTGCACTTTATCCTAATTTACTGCAAGAAAAATTTGGACAAGGAGCATATCGGCCGGAATTAACTGATCATGAAGTACAGCAAATTGCTGCCGATTCTTTAAGAGAGGATATTGATGAAGGGCGTGTAGGGGAAGTTTTTAGGAAATTACATTACTCTGTATATAGAATAAAACCACTGTCTGAAGAAGAACTAACGAGCTTGGTTAATAAAGCATTAAGGGAAGGCGGGCAAGGTTATTCTCCAGGGGAGAATCCCCGAATATTTGCTCAGGGGTTAGTAAAATTTCCGGTAATGCATGAATGTCCTGAGGAAGTTTCTTTTACTTATGCTGTTCTTGATGATTTAAGATATCAATCCTTGGCAGAACCAGAATTAGCTAGGAATATTGTTACACTAAAAGTATTTCATTCCTTTCTTTTAGGAAAATTTGGAGAGGCTGTAGAGATAAGGAATAAACATGAACAGCACTATGATCCAGATTTAGCTCGAAAGCTTGTTGAAGACTTTATAGATCATGAAGCGTTAACTGATTATGATGAAGATTTAGATTTTTATCCTTTAGAATATCTTGTTGCTACTCAAAGAAGTCCCTTTAGAGAACTATTTCCTGCAGATATTGATCAAATAATCGGTGAGAGGAGTAGAGAATTTGATGCACAAGTAGCACTGCACAGGGCTGACATTGAAGATCATGTGAAACAGCATATGCCTGGTGTAAGTATTGGTGCTTATTTACGAAAAACAAAAAAAGATTACCTTGCAGGTCTTAAGAGGTTAGCTCTAGCTAGAGATATCGCTGATTATTTAGAAGGGATTAATGATATCTTTCCTACCTCAAAAATGGATAGGGAAATTGCAAAGTTTGGAGATGAACAGGTCAAACAAGAGTATGCTCAAAAGAGAAAATTTCTATATCCTGAAACAACTGTACCATCTTGGGACGATGAATTGAATAGGGCTTTTGAAGCTAGTGATCCATATAGTATCATAGAAGGTATAAAAACCTTAACAGAACTGTTAAGAGATAGGGAATATATTGGGAGAGTTGGAGAGTCAACGATCAGAGAATTTTTGAGAACAAGGATTACAAGAAAAATCACAGAAGGTGATGCACACGTTGCTTACGCCTTCATCTTTGGAACTAATATAGGTCACGGTCAGAGAGTACCACCAGTTCCTAATTTAGACCAATATGTAGACCTTGATAAGAGCAGCTTACTAGAATCAATGGTATCAGCGATTGATTGGGATCCTGAACATATTTTATCTGACAGTTATGATTTTGGATGCGATGGTCTAACTATTAATGGCACCAGCAAAGTTGATGATGCTTATGATCTTTATCAGATCGTACAACAAGAGGGGGGAAGATTACCTTCTACAGATGTTGTAAAAAAATTAGTATTTTTGAAAATGGCAATGCATGTTAAGGATCATTATGAAGGTAGAGGAATGAGGGTTGTCGTTGATGTTTTTGAAAACCCTGCCAATTCTGAATTTGTAGATCAAGGGGAAACTAAAAGATTGCTGACTAAAGTGTTTACTGATTATTTTGAGAAAGGCAGAGTTGATGGTCTTATCGGGGCAGAGTCTGTACCATATTTCTATACTTTAGTTAGTTCAAAATTAGGTTCTTTGGTACAAGATGACCAAAGATTGGTTCCCTATGTTAAGCTCCATAATTTTCTACAAGCTGAATAGATCTTTTTCTACAAATTCTTAACAAATCTTATAAAAAACAACTACTATTAAGGGATTATCAGTCTACGAACTAATTGATGATTTGAATTAATCTACTAAGAGTATCTACTACTAAGCATAATATCCCATGAAAATAAATTTTTACCCCTACGATTATCAGTACAAGCTGAAAGATGAGACAGTTCTAGTGCATATCTATAGCAAATTAGAAGATGGACAGAAAGTATGTGTTGTTGTAGAGCATAAGCCTTTCTTTTATGCGGAACATACAGATAATCCTATCCTAACAGGGAAGATAAAAAGTATCAACATAGATATGGGGAAACAGCAGGGAAAAGTAACCTATATAGAAGAAACAGAGATGGAGCTGCTGGGAAAAAAAAAGAGAGTTTTCAAAATTTATACTAATATCCCCACAGCAGTTCCACTAATCAGCAAGGAAGTAGAATCTTTAGGGTTAAGCTGCTACGAAAAAGATATTTTATTTATACAGCGTTTTGTTAGAGATACAGGAATCCTACCGCTATCTCTTGCAGAAGCAGAGGGAGAATTTTCTAATAACCATTTTATGAGAATCCCTCTATTTTATGCACAGAATATCATTGCTCAGAAGCAAGATTCTTTAGACAAGCTAAAGATACTGGCAATAGATATAGAAACTTATGCCCCAGACAAACTCTTCAATCCACAAAAGAATCCTATATTGATGATTGCTTTTTCTGGTATTGATGAAGAAAATAACCATTTTCAAAAACTGATAACATGGAAAAGATTTTATCACAATTTAGACTATGTTGAAACGGTAAGCGATGAGGCAGAGATGATACAACGGTTTAAAGAAATAATTATAGAATATAAGCCAGATGTTTTAACCGGATATTTTTCCGATGGGTTCGACTTACCGTACATCAAAGAAAGAGCAGATAAATTCAAGATAAAGCTGGACTTAGGTATTGACTATAGCGAATTGGATATTGGAGATGGAAGAAAAGAGTGTAAGATCAGAGGTATTTTACATTTAGATGTTTTTAAATTTATCCGGAATGTTTTTGGCAAGAACTTGAAGACGGACAGTTATTCCTTAGATGAAGTGTCTTACGAGTTATTAGGGAGTAGAAAGCATGAAGTTGATATTGCTCAGCTTTATCAGGCATGGGATAATAGTAATTCTGTCGAGCTGGAAAAATTTTGTAGGTATAACTTGCAGGATACTATTTTAACGTTACAGCTATGCAAGAAATTATTATTTGATATGCGTGAATTTGCTCAGATCTGTGGATTACCGTTGTTTGATGTAACTAGGATGAGTTTCAGCCGCTTAGTAGAAAGTTACATCATGAAGGAAGCTGTTAAGAAAAATATACTTTCTCCGAATAGGCCGAGCAACTATGAGGTAAACCAGCGTATGGATGAAACTTATGAAGGTGGTTTTGTTTTTGA
>CAZNUS010000049.1:0-6320 GCA_964576385.1 uncultured Methanosarcinales archaeon
AAAATAATGGAACTTTTTATATGCAATTTACTATTTAGCAAATTTCACAAATGTTCAATAATTAATGAGATTTGCTATTACACCAAGCAATCAGCATTGATATTCTAGGAGCTAAAAAGAATAATGCTTAAACACTAATTCCTTAAGTACGTTGTTATCAGGTAATCCTATGATAACTATGTGAGCTAGTATATCGGTCATTATAATTATCAGGTAAATACCATTACAGTTAAAACTAAAATAATTATTATTTTTTATCTCGCCCCTATAATGGTCATCGATCATCCAATTTTGACCATATAATAAACTAGCAAGCTCATCCAGAAACGTCCAAATAGTTGTAGTAATTTCTACTTTTGCATAAAATTCCATATTATTATCTTTCATTGCTAATAATTTGTCCATAGATGATAGAAAGATTTGAAGTTTATTAAATGTATTGAGTATCTCCATTGGTGATGAATCCAATGAACCTAGGCACATTGTTAACAATTATGTCTTTAATTGAGTAGGTGATTATATTCCCTATACAAACAATTTAGATACCAAAAAGAACAACTTTTTTAAATTCCAGCTTACTTCTCAGAGAAAATGCTTTTTGAAAATTATAAGCCGCAGGAATTGGAGCCAGAAATTCAACAATTCTGGGAAAAGAATAAGATAGTAGAACAATTAAGAAAAAAGAACAAGAAAGGCAAAAAATTTAGCTTTCTCCAAGGACCGCCCTACACTTCAGGAAAAGTTCATCTGGGAACTGCTTGGAATACTTCATTAAAAGATATTATACTAAGATATAAGCGCAGCCGTGGTTTTAATGTCTGGGATAGAAACGGCTACGATGTCCATGGACTGCCAACGGAGCATAAAGTAACTGCAAAATTTAATCTGGAAACTAAAGAGCAGATAGATCAATTCGGAATGGATAAGTTTATCCTTGAGTGTATTAAATTCTCCAAAGAGATGGGAGAACAGATGACTAAGGACTTCTTAAGAATAGGTTCTACATTAGATTACAGCGATACCTATATGGCCTTAACCAATGAGTACATGGAAGGAGAATGGTGGCTGGCAAAACAAGCCTGGGACAAGAAAAGATTGTATTTAGGTGAAAAAGCTATTACTTGGTGTGGGAATTGTGCTACCGCTTTAGCCAAACATGAGTTAGAATATAAAGATATTTCTGATGATTCTATTTATCTTAAGTTTAAGATTAAAGGAACTACTAACGAATACCTGCTCATTTGGACTACTACTCCTTGGACTATTCCATTAAATCTGGCTGTAGTTGTCCACCCAGAGTTTGATTATGTTAAATGTAAGGTAGGCCAAGAATATTGGATTGTCGCTAAAGAATTAGCTAAAACAGTCATTTCTAAAGCGACTGAAGATCCCTATGAGATTGTAGAAACCTTTAAAGGAAAAAAGCTTGAAGGCATAGAATATCTTCCGGTATTTCCTAATGCCTTCCCTGAAATAGCTGTTGCAAAAAAAGAGCAACAGCCGATATTTACTGTTCTGTTATCTAGAGAATATGTTCATTTAGAAGATGGGACTGGTTTGGTTCACTTTGCTCCTGGTTGTGGAGAATCAGATTATGAATTATGTTTGGAGAAAGGAATTAAGCCTTTTAATGTTATTGATGAACAAGGTGTTTATCCTAAAGATCACCCTATGTTTGGTGGCTTAACGGCTAAAAAAAGTGATAAAAATTTTATTGAATTAATGAAGGATAATGGTTCTTTGATTGCTCAGCAAAAATATAGGCATAGTTATGCCCATTGCTGGCGGTGTCGGCAAGCGATAGTTTATCGGACAACGAAACAATGGTTCTTTAAGATTGAGGATTTGAAAGAAGCCATGATTAAAGAAGATAAAAACGTAACTTGGGTTCCTGCCACGAACGCTTTTACAGCATGGACTAATAATCTAAGGGATAATTCTATTTCACGTCAGAGATATTGGGGAACACCTTTGCCTATCTGGAAATGCGACCAAGACAACTGCTCTAGTGTAGAAGTTATCGGTTCAATCGCAGAATTAAAGAAAAAAAGCAAAAAAGTGCCAAAGGACCTTCATCGTCCTTGGATCGATGAAGTCACTTGGAATTGCCAATGTAAAAAAGGGAAGATGAAACGTATCCCAGAGATATTCGACGTTTGGATTGATGCCGGAACAGCATCATGGAATTGTTTATATTTTCCTCAAAAAAATAAGCTTTTAAAGGATTTTTTCCCGGTAGATCTCATCCTAGAAGCTACTGAACAAGTAAGACTTTGGTTCAGTATGCTCTCCATATGTTCTCAATTAGGTTTTGATAAAAATTGCTACAAAAATGTGTACATGCATGGAATGCTTAGAGATTTAGATGGCGTTAAGATGAGCAAATCCTTAGGCAATATTATTACTCCCGACGAGATGATTGCTAAGCACGGAGCTGATGTTCTGCGATATTATATGTGCCAAACTAATGCTGGACAAGACATAAAATTTAGTTGGGATGAAGCAGCTTTGAAAGGCCGGTATCTACAAATTCTCTGGAATTTGCATAAGTTACTGATATCCCTTGCCAAAGAGAATAAAATAAATCCTTACAAGATAAAAGCAGTTGTTCTTGACTCTGAGGAAAAGTATATCATATCCAAGCTTCACTCAACGATCAAAAAAACTACAGAATTATTTGATGCCTACCATCTTGATGAAACCATCAGCTTGATGGAACAGCTATACTTAGAATTAAGCAGAGTTTATGTTCAGATGATCCGAGAAAAAAGCGCCATAGGTCAGGAAGAAGAGAAAGAAGCCTGCATCTACACTATCGGGCAAGTATTGCTGGAAACAATAAAGATGTTCAACATTATCGCTCCGTTCATTACAGAAGCTATGTACTTAAATCTAAAGGAAGAATTTGGTTTTAAAGAAGAAAGTATAACTCATTATTCTTGGCCTAAATTTGACTCAAAAAAGATTGACGAAAAATTAGAGAATGAAATGAGTATAGCCTGGGAAGTTATCACTGCTGCTCTACACGCCAGGGAAAAAGCAAATTTAGGGTTGCGCTGGCCGGTTAAAGAGATCGTACTTGAAACCGAAAATGCAGAAATAATTAATGCTGCTAAAAAATTGAAACCTATTATCTTAAAACAAACCAATGCCAAGCATCTAGATATTATCACTAAACTACCAGGAGTAAAAATAACCATGAAGTCGGATTATGGAAAAATAGGGTCAGCTTATGGCCCATTGTCTCCGCAGATAATAGCAAAACTAACGATCGACAGTCCCGAGACGATAGTAGGGCATATTCATAAGGAAAATAGATATAACTTCAACGTAGAAGGGAAAGAAGTTTCCATAACTAAGGATATGCTTACTATTGAAAGAGTTGTTCCAGAACCATACCAAGAGTCAGAAAGCAAGTATGGAATAGTATATATTAACAAAGAGCGTAATTCTGAACTTGAAGCCGAAGGCTACGCGCGAGAATTGATGCGTCAAATACAATCATCTAGAAAGAAGGAAGGTTTAGAAAAATTAGATAGGATTAAATTAACAATTCAAGCAAGTGCAAGCTTACAGCCAATGCTGGAAAAATATTCTTTTGAGATAAAGGAAAAAGTAGGCGCAGACACTCTAGAGTTCGTGCCAGTGCAACAACAGAAATCAGGAGAAAAAGCAGAAGTACAAATTAAAAAAGAAAAGATAAAATTTTGGTTTTAACTCCTGGAATACTAAACATATCTAAGATTAACCTTATCTAAGATTAGTTGCTAGATTGTAATCATTTTGATCCCAGATATTTCTACTAAGAGTTTCTAACCTTCCTAATGCACTACCGTATAAAGAATTGCCTTCACCACCTTCTAAACGCGGTGTAACCTGTCCTTGATCTACTTGATATACAAAAGGATTACCATTATTACCAATAAGCAGTAAACCCCTTCCTTCTTTTCTTCCAGGGATGTATGCTACTAAAGTAGATTTACCTTCTTCTTGATCAAAGAATGCTCTGGCAAAAGAGCCACTTTTTCGTTGTACTCCATTTTTAACCCAAGCAACAATCCCATCCGCATTATAGGTAGTACTCTGAACTACCGGAGTACCTACGACCGAAGCATCAGGTAGGGCATAACTTGTGCTGGAAAGGATAGCTGCAGCTAATCCCACCATTGTTTCTAATGTCCTAATTTTCATATTATATCCTCCGTCCATATTATATCCCCAATTTTACTTAATTCACTGGGTTCACATAATAGCAAAAAAAAAACCTATTCAACATATAAAGTATATGTTTTTAATATGGTATCTTTTTGGAACGTAGGTTATTTATATGCCTTTCTAACCATTAAATAATGACGAATAGATGGTAGAAATCTTTATATAAAATAAGAGAATGATTTTTAGTATGACTGATAAATTAGCCACGCTTAAGCATATGCTTCAATATGAAGGGCTATTTGACTTTGATGGTTTATATGGAGCAATTACCGATTGGTGCAAGAATTATGGTTTTATGTGGCATGAGGTAGATTATAAACATAAAGTCCCAAACCCATTTGGCGCAGAGCAGCAATTTAAGTGGCAGATGGATAAAAGAATAGATCCTTATGTGGTGTATGTTATAAAACTAAAAGTACATATGTGGGAAATGGTTGATGTAGAAGTTGATATTAATGGTAAAAAAAAAACCTTAACCAAAGCCCGGATGTATATTCAGACACAAGGGGAAGTGCATTTAGATTGGCAGAACCGCTTTGAAAAAGGAGGCAAACTGGGAAGATTTCTAGGCGGATTATACCAACGGGTTTTTACGCATGATATCTCTGGCGTTTATTGGGATACGTTAGTTTACCGAGTATATAATTTACATGCTATCATGAAAGAATATTTTAATATGCAGAGCAAGAAATATGCTTACAAAGGATATGTTGGAGAGCATTAAAAAATTGTTAAGAAGATTAAAGTGAAGTATAATACCTTTAATCTTTTAATCTATTTAACTTCTAGAGTATGATAGTTATTAAATAATCTGAAGCATCAGATTAGTTGATGAGCTGCCGCCGCCATGCCTTATATTTAAGTGAAGAGGAAGGAAGATCAGTAAGGCAGGTCTTATTAGAATACGGCTATAATTATCGCCAAACAGCAGATGCATTATCTACCACTAGAAATTATGATGGAAGAAACCTATCTCGTTCATTTATTTCTATGGCTCTTAGGGGAAAACGTGGTTTGCCAGATGCAATGATTTATGGCTTACTAGAAATAGTAAACAATGATAGTCGATTGCAATTTCTACTCAGAGGAACTTCTCCAATCCAACCTACGGCTGAAGATCATTTTGAGGGTTTATTTTTAGATTATGAGCATCAGCTGAGAGGATTATATAAGGGGTTAAGTAAGGAAGGCAAGCTAGAGATACTACAAGGTTTAGAACAATTAGTTCAAAAAATTGAAAAAACAAAAAGAGAGAAGAAAAAATAGAACAAAATTTTAAATCAGGAGTATTTTAGATCTAACCATTGGTATACTACTTTCCTTTCTTAACGACAGGTGCTGTTGCTTTAACTTTAGGCATCAGTAAAGGGCTTGGTAAACCTACTTCTTCACTAATTTTAATAGCTTGGATATTTCCTTTGTGAAGGGAAGCATTGATGATATCTTCCATTACCTCTACTGGGACTTTCTTTTCTTTATCCCACATCTTCTTAATGTCTTCTACCTTCTTAGCCGATTCAACATAAAGAACTTGGCCTTCTACGTCAATTTTACCTAGATCTGGCTCATAAGTGCAATTAAAGCTGAACGTAAATTTTAATCCTTTCTTCCCATCCGTAGAAAAGCTTAATTCTTCCACATTTTTTAAAGCGACATTATTATTAACTTTTACTTGCCCTATATGTGCAGCTACATTTCTTTCTGCATGTACTTTATGAAGATTTATTTTTACTATAGTCATGGTATCACCTTTCTCCGGAGAGATTAAGAAATCAACAATGATTTCTACTTACCTTTTAGGTTCTTTATCTTTAGCTTATAGTGAACACTTTATAAACTTTTTTAGGTTAAAGAATAATGACTGCATAACTACAAAACTTTGGTGAGGAAATTTTATAAAGCAACAGCTTGTTCCAAGAGAATATGCGCCGGTAGTATAGTGGTTAGTATGTCGGCCTTCCATATAAGCACTGGTCCTCAGGACCATTTTACGAAGGGAGCCGATCACCCGGGTTCGAAACAGTTCTTTCGCCAACTGGGAGCGAGATGCGGCATTCGCTATGCTCAGCCCCACGCGTGAAAAGGACAACGAAAGTCCCGGCCGG
>CAZNUS010000050.1:0-5721 GCA_964576385.1 uncultured Methanosarcinales archaeon
TAAAATTCGCTATTAAATGTTCAGTTTATTGCGAATTTTAGTATAAATAAATACTATTAAGCTTATTCTTCCATGAACTCATCTAATTTAGCAGGGATTTCTTCATCACTTCTAAGCATGGCTTTATTGCGCATGTATTCTCTAGTAACAAGGTAAAATACAATACCTACTGATTTTTTACCTTTATTATTGCAAGGAACGACTAAATCAATCTTGTTAGACTGATTGTTCGTATCACATAGAGCGATAATAGGAATGCCTATTCTGTTAGCATCGTCAACAGCATTCTTATCCGTCCAAGGATCGCAGACCATGATTATTTTTGGCTCGGTAAATGTAGTCAATTGTGGATTAGTTAAGATGCCTGGCGGGTATCTTCCAGTGATAACTCTTATTCCGGTAAGTTCACTTAATTTCTTTAAAGCTTTCCAGCCGTTTTCCCTTCTGCTGACGATAATAATATCCTTTGGGTCATATTGCGAGAGCATGTGGATAGTGCATTTTATCCTTTCATCTATCTTGGTTAGATTTAAGACACTCAAGCCGTCAGGTCTGGTTTTGTAAATAAAATTAGCCATATACTTTGTCTTAAATTTAGTTCCGATATGGATACCTGATTTTAAGTATTCATTGGAATCGATCAATAAGTTTTCTGATTCTTCTGCCACAGTTCTTTCGCCAACTGGGAGCGAGATGCGACTTAAGCTCACTTTGTGAACTTAGTCCCATACAACTTCCACGTCGGGCCTCCAATATTTTTTAATTGTATACTTAACAAACAAGAATTATTCTTGTCTGCATTTTCTTTTGCCTCATGCAGCTCTCCTTACCTGTCTTTAAAGTAAGAGTCGGCTTTAGTGGCATATTTACTGTCTTATTTATAAAGCTTTTTGGAAGGATTTATGCAGATAATACTTCATCATAGTGATATTATTCCATTTTTAGAATATAAATGCTCTTTATATTCTTCAGAAAATTATTTTTATAACTAAGGAAGATATGTTTCTATCTCCTGAGAAAAAGAGAAGTAATTTTAACAATAGATATACGACAATAATATTAGATTAGTAACAACAATAATATAAAGTAATCAATAATAACATAGAACTATCATTGGAGTATCGATAACTTTAGTCATAAGCATTGTTCAAATCTATAATTCTGCTTTCATGCTCATCATTATACTTATCGTAATGATCCTGACAGACTTTTCTGCCACCCCAAGTAGTGGTAGCTTGTTCAGTGCAATTAGGTTCGCGGCATTCCATAGTATCCTTAAAAGAAGCTTTATTTTAAAACTTATCGTGAGAAAATGATTGATTTAAGAATAGGCCTTTTTGGCTAATAGGTACTCTCTTAAACCTTAGTCTAACTTCTGCAGCCCTTCTCTGACTATTTTAAATTTTATTTCCTTTCCTTCAGGCATACTGCGGTGTTTCTTTAGTACAAATACTCTGCCGTTCTTTAGTTTCTGTAATTCCAGCAAGCATTTTGAACTGTATTTTAAGAGATCACCACCAACCATTTTTACCTGTTCTCGGTTATCAAAATCAGAATAAACCTGACTTGTGAGAAGTACTGGAATGTTTCTACGCCTAGCGATCTCTATCAAATAGGCTAACTGCCTGCCTAAAGAAGCGTTAGTATCATAAAAACCTTCATTTTTTCCAAGTTCTATACGATAAAGCATGGAGATGCTATCGACTATGATCAATCCGATCTGGTCGTTGACTTCTTGCTTAAGGCGCTCAAAAAAATCCTTTTGCTCTTCAAAGTTCATGGGATTAAAAAAAATCATGTTTTCTAATACTCTTACATAATGCTGGGATATCTGTTTAACTCTCTCTACGCAGATGCCTCCTTCAGTGTCCATGAATAATACTTTTTTACCTGATGAAGCAATCTTTACCGCCGCTAATAAGCAAACGTTAGTCTTTCCTGCACCAGATGGGCCGAAGATCGTAGTTACTATATCTGAATCATAGCCTCCTTCCAGGAATTCATCAAGGAAATCAACACCGGTAGAAATTTTAGTCATATTGTCTTATTGATTTTTAGTATGATATAAATATTTTGTAATTGGAAAGGGCATAGTTGGAAAAAGTATGTATGGTGATACTAGGCTTCAGTTTTGTGTTGTATAGTAGCGAACATTAATTTATTCTAATTATTTATCGTTACTATATTAGTATAGCTGGAACGGGCTAATTTTTGTAACAACTTTTAGTACAATTTTCGTACTTTAGATAAATAGAAATATTTTTTATTCTAGAATCAAATTGATCTTTACAATATGAAATACAATTTATGCAATCCTGTCTGAATTCTTGATCAAAACTACATCTAACATTTCTGACTTTACAATCATTGTTACATCCGTATTCAGGAAGCCATTCACAACTTGTGACCGCATCATACCTTAGAGGATTAGCAGAACAGATTTGACTTGAACATCCACCACTTTTACATTGGGAATCAAAAATTGCAAAATTAAAATATGGTGCAATAAATATCATTAGTGATATCACGACAACTACAATGATTGGAAGAACTATTTTCTTTTTCACAATTCTATTTAATTACTGATAGTTTATTAAATGTTCCAAAAAGTGAAGTGTAATATTTCACTCTCCTGAAGTTCAGCAATAAGTCGGGTACATTGGTTTACAGGCAATGGCTCGCTCATTCGCCTGAGGACTTTGCTTTACAATGCTGAACAATTACAACAAGACTATACATTTAAAAACAGTGGGTATTTCTCTATTACCTATAAAAGGGGTTAAGTGATAACTTCATAAAGGGTGTAGGATGAAGAGAACAAATAAGATATTGTTAGGAATATTTCTTGTTACCTTACTCACTAGATTGACTCTTGCTTTTATCGTACCGAATTTTACCTATGAATCTTACTTCCATCTAAGGCAGGTTGAACATATCGGCCAGACAGGGCTGCCCTTGTATCAAGATGGGTTATCTTACGGTGGAAGGGAACTTGTGTTTTTACCTCTGTTTCACTACCTGGCAGCTTTCTTTGATCTCTTTCTTCCATTAGAATTTGTTGCTAAACTGCTTCCAAATGTACTTTTCTCTTTTCTGACTATCATTATTTATATGTTATCTAAAAAGATTTCTGAAGATGAAACTGGAAGCTTGTTCTCTGCGGGAATTGCTGGGTTTTTACCGATCCTATTTTCAACAAATAGCTTTACACCTTTCTCACTAGCACTTCCTCTTATTTTTTTAATAATATACTCTTTTTTAGATATTGCCAAAAAGAAGTTTCTTTATATCTATCTTTTTAGCTTTCTCCTAGCAGCTTTTACCAGCACCTCTGTTTTTTTAGTTATCATCGGTTTTGTCATCTACCTATTGCTTTCTTTAGTCGAAAATAAAAAGACAAATACTGCTGAACTAGAAGTGATATTAGCTTCTTTATTTTTTTATCTCTGGAGCCAGTTTCTGTTCTTTAAGAAGACATTGATAGAAACGGGTGCTCAATTTATCTGGATGAACATCCCTTCACAGATAGTCTCCTCTTATTTCCCTACCTTTTCAGTTGCAGAAGCTTTAGTGATGATCAGCATCGTTCCCTTGCTTACTGGAATTTATGTTATCTACAAATCATTATTTCATCTTAAAAATACACGATCTTTCTTAATTATCAGTCTAGCTATCTCTACTATTTTCTTTACAGCGATGAGACTGATCAGCTTCGAATTGGCAATGGCCTTTATCGGCGTAATTTTAGCTATCTTGTTTTCTACCTTTTATCAAGAAGTTTCAGGTTACTTGCAAAAAACAAAACTAAACTCGAAAAAGCTTAGTTTCTTTAAGATAATCTTGCCTATCTCTTCCCTTGTCTTATTGCTAGCTACTATGGCCTATCCAGCAATAAACACTTCTTTGCAACAGAATACCCCTTCTGATGAAGAAATTGATGCATTTCTATGGCTTGATCAGCATACACTTAAAAAAAGCGGAGTTTTAGCTTTAGTTGAAGAAGGACATCTCATTACTTATTATGGAAAAAGATCTAACCTGATGGATGACCAATTTGGTTTGATTGAAGATGTAGACCAACGCTACCGCGATCAAAATTCCTTGTTTGCTACACATTTCCAGACTCAAGCCATTGACTTACTTAACAAATATGAAATAAATTACTTAGTGTTAAGCTCGCATGCAAAGGAAAAATACGATATGGTTAGATTCAATTACCTTTCCCCTAAATGTTTCCGCTTAGTGCATCATAATGGGGCAAAAATCTATGAATTACGCTGTCAAATAGAGAGAAAGTAAGTGTGACCTGTTATGTATGTATGAGAAAAATTGATGGATAAGAAAAATGAACAAAGTAAACCTTTTAAATTTTTTTAGTTTGCATCAAAAGAAGCTGATATATCCTTTAGCTTTCTTTTTACTAGCGTTACCGCTATTTCTAAACTTTCTGCAAGATAAACCACTCCTTGTTGGAAAAGAAAGTTATTTTCATCTGAGCAAAATCAATCATAACATCTTTTTTAGCTCTATGCTAGAATATTTTTTAGCAATTATAACAGTTTCCTTAGCTCTATTTTCAATCTACCTTTTTTATAAGATTGTTCAAAAAATACAACTGTCTCCGAATATATCATTTCTTTTTCTCTTACTTTTAGTGTTAACGCCTTCTTTTATCTATACTTATACTACACTCTCTCTTCAAGCCTGGGTTATATTTTTTTTACTTTTAGGAATTTGGCTGCTGCTGCAAGAAAATAAATTATATTATATTTCACTAATCCCTTTTGTTCTAGCCACTTTTATAGATATATTTAGTTCGCTTTTGCTTATCCTTCTGCAATTGATCATACTCTGGAGAATTAGACGTAGGAATATTTTCCTCTACTTACTGCCTTTCTTTACTACAGTTTCCTTACTCCTAAACTGGCTTTTGCTGAAACAAAAATTTATCATCGGTCCATTCCATATTCAAAATCATTTCTCTGATTTGATTTCTGACCTCGGAGGGTTAAGCGGGATCAGCTTATTTGTTTTTGTTTTAGCAATTATCGGATTAGCAATAACCTGGAGAGAAAAAAAAGAGTCGATAGTTTATTTCCTGTTAATTCCGCTTATTCCAGCTTATGTTTATTCTACGCAGATAATATTCTATCTTACGCTTACCTTAACCTTGTTTGCTGCTATCAGCTTGAAATTGCTGATGGAAAGAAGATGGAGAATCAATTTATTAAAACAATTTACGCTTTTCCTACTTTTATTAAGCATAGTCTTTTCTACAATCACTTATTTAGAAAGGATCAATGAATTGTCCCCTTCTACGGAAGATAATAATGTATTAGCATGGTTTCAGTTTAACATAGTTCAGTTTGATAGTGCTAGGCTCAATGTTGCTGATAGGCTTAATGTTGCTGATAGTCCTGAAGAAGTAATTCTTTCCCTGCCGGAGAACGGGCCTTTAATCTCTTATTACGCTCAAGCAAATCCTTATTATTCACTTACGGAAAATAATCCAGAAAAAGAAAAAACTGTCCTGGACATATTTAATTCTACTTATGTTGATATTACTATACCTTTATTAGAGCAGAATGGAATATCTTATATCTATATTACTCCAGCTGTCAAGGAAGCTTATCCTCCAGAGCAAGGACTATTATTTGTATTAAAAAACGAAAGATTTAAAATGATCTATTCTCGAAATGATTATGAGCTATGGGTGCTTTT
>CAZNUS010000051.1:0-5376 GCA_964576385.1 uncultured Methanosarcinales archaeon
TCCAAACTCTTTCCTGAGAAGTGAATAGTGCTGCAATAAAATTTTGTATCCAAAAATTAGGCTTAAAAACTTTCCACACCGCTAAAATCAAGGAACTAAGCAAAGCAATATCTATACGGATAAAACTGCCTAACGCCATGCTCAAAGAAATAAAAACAGCCATGACAAACCAAATTTTCCACACCCATATCCAATTTAATTTGATCAATAACAATAATAATATAGTACCGACAAAAATAGATCCTAATATTGTCCAATAAGAATTCTTCTCTTCCAATGGCGGCCTTTCACCGATAGGAAGCTCTTTATAGGTAGTTTCCCCGCTAATTTCTGTTTTTTCTAGATCAATATTCTTAGAAAGAATAAGCAAACCAATGTATTGAGCTGACAAAAAAAACACCAGCAACATGATAGTGATCTTCAGATTGTGCTTCATAGAGTTAAGAAAACAGTTTATCATTTAAACTAGAGCAACTACTTCAGAATAGTAAATAATGCACAAGATTTATATATCAGCTTACTTTTTGGAGAAAGTTAAGTGTCAAGTGTAAGGGTTATTATTCAATTGGAGATTTAAGCTATGGCAAAACAACCTAAGAAACCGTTAGAAGATTTAGTTACTTACGATAATCTTCAGGGATTTATAAAACCATTTTTTTTAGATCGTCAGGGAGTAGCCGCCAGTACTGCTTTAAGCGAATTCCTCCTTCAATTTGAGTCGTTATTAGATAGTTGTGTTCCTGACCACCAAAGAGAAAAATTAAGGTTAGTACGTCATACCGCAATACAATTAACTTGTAGGACAGATTCTAGGTATCTTTCCACTTCGTCACAAAAACCATTCGGAGAATATGTCAATAGAGCTTCTGCATTAGGAGAAAATTACAGCTTGGCTTTTTTCCTCGCGGAGACTCTTTTTAAGCGTGGGCTTTTAAAGGATGCTTGGAAAGCTTACGAGCAAATTATCCACTCCGATATTAAGCAAAAAGATAGAGTTTCTGCTAGAATGAATGCTGATGGAATCATTAATTTATTAGAACCACTATCAAAAAGATTTAACGTAGATTATGCAGAAACTACTTGCAAGCATATATTAAATACTGACCCTGCGTTGGCGGATGGATCATTAATTTCAGAATTAGTCCATGCAGTAGTTTACCAACGGGAAGATACTCGTGGTAGAATCAGAAAATTTATTGAGGGAGTAGCTCCTAGAGTTACTGATGAAGAATTAGGCGCAGCTACTCATTTCGTGAGAGGAAGTTTAGCATTAAGACAAAGAGATGGAGCAACTGCAGAAGGGTCGTATAAACTGGCCTTGCAAAAGGACATCGGATTAACCACCAATCTAATAGCCGTTGGAAAACATTACTTTGAAATATCTGACCCGATGTTTAGGGACTATACATTTTATAGAGAGAGTGGTTTAGCGTTCCAGACCGTATTAAATGCGCATAAAGGAACTACCACATATGATGCAGTATCAAATGCTATTAAAGAAATATCACTAGTTGCAGGGCTAGTTGCGCATCATTTAGTATACCATGATTCCCCTGGAGCAGTTGAGGTAGTTAAAGCAGCAAGAGATCGTAGAGAGTATAAACAAGCTATCGCTGGCGCTGAATTTATTTTGGGAAGCGTACCAAAAGAAAGCAAATCTGCGCAAGATGCCTTGTACTTTGCCGGTACAGCTGCAGAGGCTAAAGGAGATTATCCTATCGCTCGTAATTACGCATTACGTTTGTTGGAAGTAGGCCCAAAACACTCTTCTGGACAACAATTGCTACAGAGAGTAGAAAAAAAATTAGCGTCCCTTTAATGGGATTGATATTTTTTAATGTTTAAATGTAGTTTAGATTATGCCTTCTTTATTCAAACCCAACATAACTAGAGTTAAATTTTTCAGATAAATGACTATTGCTTTTCTTCATAAACTCCTTAAACAACGGCACTTTGATCGGAACAGCAAATTTTGTAAAGGTAGAAGTTACTAAAGCTTCCCCTTTATCTAAAGAAGCGATATTTCTATTATCCTGAGATAAATCCTGGGGTGAAGATTCCATCACTGCCTGCCGTTCCGAATTCATCTCTATCCCTAAAATAATTTTAGTGTTCATGTTGGCAAGAATATTTTTTGGGATTTCTGAAGGAAGCTGTGTTACCGCGACCAAACCAACTTTAAATTTCCGTCCTTCCCGAGCTATTGATTCAAAGATATTGCTCCCTTGCTCTAAAACCTTGCTGCCTAATACCCTCGGCGCTTCTTCCAATACTACTGAAACAACGGGTTTTTCATCCAGCAGTCCTTCCTTCTTATAGTATTTATATTTCTCAAATATCTCCGTGGTAATTAAACAACCGACTAATATCTCGATAGAGCCAGAAAAATAACTGGTGTCAATGATGACAACTTTACTTTGCTCTAATTCTTGACATATTTCTGCAACGGTATTTTCTCCGGCGGTACTATCAAATATTCCTTGGCAGTGTAAGACACCATTCTCAAAATCCAACCCTAATAAAGAGATGAGCTTGCGTTTGACTACCGCCATAGTATCTTCATGAAATCTTACATTTTCTATCTTTTCTTCTTTCAATAGGTAGTAGATCCATTGCTCACGAAATTTTTTATGATAGGCATAGAAACATTGCCGCTGCGGGTCAGACAAAGGTATCGCTCCTGAAAAATGTTCCGGCCTTAATTTCTTAATGTTAATTTTTAATGTCTTTGCTCCCGGCGGAGGATTTATAGGGGTATAATAAGATATTTTTTCCCGCTGAGGATGATCTTTCAACCCAAGGCCAACTCTACCATAGTACTCATCATGAGGATCTAAAACTAACATCCCTGCGTAATCCCTGCCGACGATATCCCAAAGGATGCACGATAACAGATTACTCTTCCCTTTTCCCGTGCTTGCAGGGATAAGAACATGATGGGATAAGACGTCTTTTCCCGGCAGAAATATATCAAAACCCATCTCTTTGCTTCCGCTTCTCAGTTTGCCTAAAAATAAAGGGTTTTCTGGCATCGTAATAAAAGAAAGATCTTCTTTTTTAATCTCTCGAACTTTAGAGAAAGAGTTCGGCAGTTTTTTACAAGTCCTGCTTGTTTCTGAAAAATGAATGACTGGCTTAAGCAGTGCCAGTTGATAATTGCGCAAAGATTCATCCAATAGCGAGAAGTTTCCTTCTTCTAAGTTCATCCCCGCTACCATCTCTAGATTCTGCGGAGAGATTTGGCTGCCATAGAGTAAATCATAAACTTGCAGTAAGTATTTTTCATTATTCTCTTCAATAACAACTAATTCACCTAGTTCTGCTTTTACATCAGACTTCACTCTCATGACTATCTTCGAGAAATCACCGAACACTACTTGTCCTTTGAGAAAATTGTCATTGACCATAGAATTATAATTCCTAATTCATTTTTAATAATTTAGATTGTAGAGCATTTATTTTTAGAAGGAAAATATATAAATAAAAGGCAATTAGCCTATACAATGAAATTAACTGCTATTCTAAAGAGAGGAGAAAAGCAATATGTTGCACTATGCCCTGAAATAGATGTAGTTAGTCAAGGCTATACTATTGAGGAAGCACTTAAAAATTTGAAAGAAGCAGTAGAACTCTATCTGGAAGTTGAAGGCTGGCCTGAAGGGATTAGCAGTGAAGAAGCATTAATTACTAGTTTTGAGGTTAACAATGGGAGAAAAACTTCCACGGTTATCGGGTAAGGAAGTTGCAAAAGCCTTATCTAAAATAGGATTTATAGGTATACGCCAGCGCGGAAGCCATCTGTTCATGCGTAAAGAAACACCTTCTGAAAAAAGAACAACAGTTGTGCCTATGCATAAAGAGATTGATAAAGGAACACTTCTAGAAATCATTCGTCAAGCAGGTTTAAGAAAAGAAGAGTTTATTCAACTTCTTTGATATTTATTAGTATTAGCAACTAATCATTTTTATAAAAAAGGTATTGATACACAATTATACACACAAATGTGTAGCTAAAAATAAAGCTTATACTGAGAAAGAAGGATTTGATTGTAATTAAAATAAATACTATAGAAGAGATGATCAAAGATGTCGTCTACTAAATTTATAAAAATAGCTAAGGAAATAGCAACCAGAGACAAACAAGTATTTGATGCTCTTTTAGAATTTAAAAAAACTAAAAAAATAAGGACTAAAACAAGATTGAATTTTACGGTAGACAAATCTCTTGCAGAAAAATTCAGAAAATTCTGTAGGGAGCATGGTTATAATATGAGTGCAAAGATAGAAAAGGCTCTAGAAGATATGTTGAAAATAGAGAAGCTTGATAATTAAATTCTCTAGAACAATCTTTATAAATAAACCTCATTTCTAAAGAAAACATGGAAGCAATCGTTATGCATTACCGTCAAGGAAGGCACCATCAAAACCTTAAGCAGATGGTTTTAAAGGTAGCTGATACCCCTGAAGAGGCTAGCAAGTCTGTAGGAAAAACAGTTTCTTGGACTTCTCCTTCTGGAAAAGTAATCTCAGGAAAGATTACTGCTTTACATGGTCGTAAAGGAAATGTAAGAACCTTATTCTCTGAAAAAGGGCTTCCCGGACAAGCTTTAGGCCAGAAAGTTAAAGTTGAATAGAACAATTATCATTATTCTTTCGTTTACCTTCAATAATCTATATTGCGATGCCTGAAAGAAAACTCCTTTAAAATATTTTTCTTAAAATGCTAAAAATGCGCAAAACCACACATTTTTAGCATGTGAAAATTTCGCCCTAAATGACGGTGAGTTACACCCAACGAAGATTTCTGCCATTGCATTTAAAACAGATATATTCACCACTATTAAATGAAAACAAATAGAAATATTTATAAATAATGAGCATCCAAGTAGATATTATGATAAGAGGATACAATTTAGAAAGGGTCATCAGGCCAGGCAAATTTGAAGATTTTTTGAATGGGAGAATATCACCATATTCATTAGAAAGAAGCCTTAGAGATGATGTATTTGTTGATGAGAAAAAAAGAATTAGGCCAACGGTATTGCTAGGAACAGGAAACTCCCATAAAGCTGTCGGCAAAATTATGAAACGAGGAAAGGGAAGATCTGCCGAACAAACGTTATCAAGATTATTAGAAGAAGCAAAGATGCAGGCAAACCTTCAACATCCGGGAATTGCCTCGCATTATGCAGTAGTAGATTTTCCTAATGACGAACTGTGCATGACCCTTCGTGAGTACGTTCAAGGAGAATCTTTACAAGAAATGATAGTAGGTAGAGGCGGTAGATTGCCTGCTAACTCTGTTGCTTGGGTGCTTTATCAAGTATTACAAACCGTTGAGTATAGTCAACGTTATGGACAGAACGGAAAACCAAT
>CAZNUS010000052.1:0-4373 GCA_964576385.1 uncultured Methanosarcinales archaeon
TTTATAATATTATTTATAATATTATTTTAACATTACTTACCATAAACTATCATTCATATCACATGAAAACCACTAAACAAATCAAGGTTCCAGACAAGATAGTAGAGCAGGTCGTTGGACAGGATGAAGCTGTTAAGATTATTAAAAAAGCTGCATTGCAAAGACGGCATGTATTGCTCATAGGAGATCCGGGAACTGGAAAAAGTATGTTAGGATTAGCTTTAGCTGAGCTATTACCCAAATCAGAATTAAAAGATATCTTATCCTATCCAAATACTAATGATGAAAATATGCCGTTAATAAAGGAGATGCCAGCAGGGAAAGGAAGGGAAGAGATAAAGAAGTACCAATTTGACGGTAAACAAGTTCTAAAAAATAATAATTTTCTCCTATTTATTGCAGCAATAATAACATTAATTGCCCCCTGGTGGGTGCGTTATTACTACAAATCCGATCTGATGTTTACTGCTTTCTTCTTAGGAGGTATGCTCTTCTTGGCAGCATTTTCAATTATGTTAAGCATGGGACCAAGGATGTTCAAGCAAATAAGTTTTATTGCTCCAAAAGTGATAGTAGATAATTTTGGGCAAAAACAAGCACCATTTTATGATGCTACGGGCAGTCATGCCGGTGCTTTACTAGGAGATGTACTGCACGATCCATTCCAAAGCGGGGGTTTAGGAACACCAGCGAACTTGCGGGTAATTGCAGGAATGATCCATAAAGCCCACTTAGGAGTCTTATTTATCGACGAGATAGCTACTTTAGATCCAAGAACACAGCAAGAGCTTCTTTCTGCTTTGCAGGAGAAAAAATTCCCTATTACCGGACAATCAGAGCGTTCAGCTGGAGCAATGGTTAGAACTGAGCCGGTTCCCTGTGATTTTGTACTGATTGCTGCAGGAAATTTAGAGACTATTAAGAATATGCACCCTGCTTTGCGTTCAAGAATTAGAGGTTACGGCTATGAAGTTTATATGAATGAGACTATGCTTGATAATCCAGCTAATCGCTTAAAGATTGCTCGTTTTATCGCTCAGGAGATTAAGAAAGAGAATAATAAGATTCCGCATTTTTCACTAGAAGCCATCAATGTGATCATCGAAGAAGCTAGAAGAAGAGCTAACCGCAAAGGACATTTAACGTTACACTTACGTGGATTGGGCGGTTTGGTCAGAGCCGCAGGAGATTTAGCTAAGGAAAATGGGTCTGAATATGTGATGAAGGAACACGTAGTAGGCGCAAAAATATTAGCTCGACCATTAGAACAGCAGATTGCCGACAAGTTTATTGAACGTAAAAAAGAATATGAAGTTATCGTTACCTCAGGAAAACAAGTTGGCCGTGTCAATGGCTTGGCTGTCATCGGCAGCGGTTCTGCCTATTCAGGCATATTATTACCTATAGAATCTGCAGTTACTCCCGGTGGAAAGAAATCTGAAATTATCGCTACCGGTAAATTAGGAGAGATCGCTAAAGAAGCTATCAAGAACGTTTCTGCCATCATCATGAAGTATTTCGGAGAAGATATTAAAGAAACCAGGGACATTTTTGTGCAATTCCTGCAGACTTACGAAGGTGTAGAAGGTGATTCCGCTTCCATCGCAGTAGCAACATCTATCATTTCAGCATTAAAAGATATTCCTGTAAAGCAGGATATTGCTATGACTGGTTCCTTATCAGTTAGAGGGGAAGTTCTTCCAGTAGGAGGTGTTTCTTCAAAAGTTGAAGCAGCCATTGATACTGGGATAACCACTGTAATTGTTCCAAAATCAAATCTCCAAGATATTATTGTTGACCAAGAAAAATTAAGGAAGGTAAAGATCATTCCTGTTGAGACTATTGAACAAGTATTGGAATATGCTTTAGATTGGAACGGCAACAGCAAGCTAAAAAAGAAAATTTTTAATGGAAAAAAAAGAGGTCATCTCCAAAGTAAGTAATTGATCTTGTTTTTAAAATGGTTTCTATCAAGAAAATGATCCAATGGGGATTATTTGCAGGATCCCTACTTAGTTTAGGTGTTTTTTATTACGAAGCCAAACGGCTGGAGACAGTTCTAACTGTTTTTGGCGCTGAACAAATTGTGAGTTATAGTGATAAGTTTGTAGAAGATCCCTTTAAGAGCATGTGTTCTAAAGAAGCATCAAAGATGTCGCAATGGTGCGATGAAAATTATAGAAACAAGTTGCCGGAGAGTATAGCAAAAATACCTGGTTTATTTGATGTAATTGACTCCACTTGTAATCTCAGCAGGCATAGTGAGCGAGATTACCAGCGTAATATTGATGATTTTCTTGATCATCTCGATGATAACAGTACTTTAAGAAGAACGATTGAACAGACGATCTATATTTCAGAAAATGAAGGGATCATCGATATATCTAGGGATGGTGAAGATTTTTCGATTGACTTTTCCGACGATCCTTCTGACAAAATTTATTTAGAAATGATCAGTAGAATTAAAACCGATCCCATAGTACAAGCTCATCTAGAGGATGTTTTATCAAATATTCCTCAAGCAGAAGAATTATTCTTGCAAAGGATCGATGAAGTTATTGATGATACGTTATATTCGGGAGATTTAGAAGGATACGAAGAGGACCTTCAAGAAACAGTTGCTGATGATCTTCGACAATATTTTTCAAGTTCTCGATTTAAAGATATCCTAACAGTTTATCAAGGAGAGTATGATACTACTTATAGAAATGTCGAGGAATCAGAAAGGAAAATAAGGCATACCATTGATGAATTTAATCAAGCTCTTTTAGAAGCAGAAGAAAAACTAGGGCCTGAAGTTGATCAGCTGAGTTTGGAGAACCTTTATGGTAACAGAAATTTAGGGATTGATTTACTTCAAAAAATAGACTCACACGTAGAAGAAGGAAGAGAACTAAGCAGAATGGCGAGAAGCATGTTTGTAAAGGAATTATGGTCTTATGTATTTAATGATCAACTAAGATATCAAGTAAGCCGTACAGTAAGGGGAGGAGAAGTGATCAATCCAGATGTCATCGCTTTTGGCCACTCCCATCCCTTGTCAAATTTAGAAAATGTTAGTTCTGAACTGGCTGGCCCTTCAGTTATTGACTCAACTAGTAGCATTGAAAAACCAAAGTTAGTCTTTACCGCTTTGTCTGATCGATGGCAAGTGTATGTAGCGATATGTGGAAAAAGTACATTGGCGAGAGAGTATGAAAGAACTCTAAATTATACGAGAGGAAATTAATATTCGGATAGCTATGAGTAATTTCCTCTGGATATAGCGCCGGATAAACTACGCATATTTACTTCCATCGCTATAAATTTAAAAATAAACGCCCCATCATGCTAGCAAAATGAAAAGTATATTCGAACTATATCGTCATGGAAGGAAATTAGCAGGGGAATTAGTTGACAATTTTTGTTATGGATTATATTTACGTCTGCATCCGGAAGAAAGGGCTTATTGGGAAGCAACAATTCGAATGTTTGATGAGGTAAAAGAACAAGCAAGAAGAACAGGAGCTGCAATGGATCACCTTACCTCCGTTTTGACAGAAGGAGCTAGGGAAGCACGTCATGACCGAGATGTTTTAAGAGCTCAAGTAGAACTTGAACAGCATCTTGAGGATGATGGGACAATTCATTAAGGAAAATAGATTTTCAAAATGTCGAGTCTTGAAAAATAACCATAACCTTTAAAAACCAGACTCTAATTTTAGAGAAATATAAGTATAATTAAAAACAATAGGTAAATAAAAATGGCAAGATCACAAGCAAGGTCAAGAAGAAAAGTTTCCGGAGGATTATACCATTTCTCCCGAGGAAAGAAGAAGAATGAATTAGCTGGCTTCCCGGCGATGAGCAGGTTAAGCGGTGAAACAAAAGTAAAAGTTAAAAGAAGTCCTGGCGGAAATGCGAAAAGAGTATTGGTTACAGTAAAAAATATCAATGTTGCTGATAAGAAAGGAAAAACGGTAAGAACTGAGATTGTAAACGTCATTGAAAATCCAGCTAACCCTAACTTGGTGCGACGTAATGTCGTGACTAAAGGTTCAGTTGTAGAAACTAAATTAGGTAAAGCCAGAGTAACATCCCGTCCAGGTCAGGAAGGGGTTGTTAACGGGAAATTGTTGTAAGAGCTATATTTTATTTTTAGGTGATATTCTTTTGATAGTTGCCTCTACAAGAACCTCTATAGTATTTATCTTTGGTATATTTTCTTTATTAAGAATAACTGCAAATTCCGTACAGCCTAAAATTATAGTTCTGGCACCTTGAGAAAGATATTTTTCACATATTTTTTTTACTATTCTTATTTGCTTTTTTCGATGCTCGCCTTTATTAAATTTAAATATCGCGGATGTTAAATCCTTCATCTCGTCTTCGTT
>CAZNUS010000053.1:0-4285 GCA_964576385.1 uncultured Methanosarcinales archaeon
ACAAAGAGTATGAAGGAAATATTTTTTTTTCTGAATTTAATCAAGAGGATTGGGAAGTCACGGAGAAAAAAGATTTTGCTGAATTTGAATTGGTTACTTATACAAAAAAGTTTAACTAACGAAAATACGGGCAGACCGCTGGTTCGGTCGTTTACCAATGGTAATGCCTCACCAGCAAATATTGGTCAAGCCCCTATTTTCTCTGGAGGAAACAATGACATCATTACAAGAATATGATCCAGAAGTGTATGCTAATGTGCAAAGTGAATTAAAAAGACTTCAGTCAGAACTGCAGATGATCCCTTCAGAGAATTATGCCAGCAAAGCAGTCCTGCAAGCCTGTGGCACCGTTCTGAATAATAAATATAGCGAAGGATATCCGGGAAAAAGATATTATCAAGGCAACCAATTTATTGATAATGTAGAAACTTTAGCCATTGAGCGGGCAAAAAAAATATTTGGCGCAGAACATGCTAATGTGCAGCCAGATTCTGGCAGCATCGCTAACATGGCTATCTATAATGCCCTATTAAAACCAGGAGATAAAATCATGGGCTTAAGATTGGATATGGGGGGACATCTTACTCATGGACATGCGGTCAGCGCCACGGCAAAATTCTTTACCACCATACAATATTCAGTCGACCAAGAAACAGAACTAATTGATTTTGATGCCGTCAGAAAATTAGCGGAAAAAGAAAAACCAAAGATAATCGTTTCCGGGGCTACTGCTTATCCAAGGACATTTGATTTCAAAGAATTTCATGACATTGCCGAGTCCGTTGGAGCCTACAGCATGGCAGACATTAGCCATATTGCCGGATTGATTGCAGGAAATGCACATCCATCGCCATTTCCCTTTACTGATGCCGTAATGACTACTACTCATAAAACGTTAAGGGGACCACGGGGAGCAATTATCATGAGTAAAAAAGAAGATAGATTGATAGATATTTCTGGAACGCAATATTTAGGAATGGCAGAAAAACAGCTAGCTAAAGAAAAGGATCTAGCTGGAAAAATTGATAGGTCAGTATTTCCAGGATTACAGGGAGGACCGCATGAGCATATCATCGCCGCTAAAGCCGTTTGTTTTAAGGAAGCTTTGAATAGAGAATTTCAAGATTATGCTCAACAAATTGTAAAAAATGCCAAAGCTTTAGCTGAATCTTTAATGGACAATGGCATTAAGCTAGTTACTAATGGGACGGATAACCATTTACTTCTCTTAGATTTACGGCCGTTAGGGATAGGGTTAGGTAAACCTACCGCTATTGCTTTAGAAGAAGCAGGAATAATTACCAATTGCAATACTGTTCCTTATGACCCCTCTACCCCGTTTAAGCCCTCAGGGGTGAGGATTGGAACTCCTGCATTGACTACTAGAGGAATGAGGGGATCGGAGATGAAACAAATCGGAGAGTGGATGGCTAAAGTTATTACGAACAGGGAAAATAATCCTTTAAAGATGAAGATAAAAGAACAAGTTACGGAGATGTGCAAACAGTTTCCGGTGTATGAAGAGTTGTGAGAGGAATATTTTGAGAAAGAACCATAGTGAAACGTTTATAGCAAAATTAGTAACTGTAAAAATCGACCGGCCTTTAGGCTCAAAACACCCCAAGTGGGACTTCTTCTACCCAGTAAATTATGGATTCATCGAAGGAGTTAAATCAGCAGATGGTGAAGATTTAGATGCTTATGTTTTAGGTTTTTTTGAACCTATAGAATATTTCAGAGGAAAATGTATTGCAATAATCCATCGAGAGAATGATAATGAAGACAAGCTGATAGTTGTTCCTGAAGGAAAGGATTATTCTGACGAGGCGATATTAGCATTAGTAGAGTTCCAAGAGAGATATTTTAAGGTGAAAATATTAAGATAGAATTTTCACGAAAAGTTTTAAAACAAATAAGAGTTTAAAGGATTTATGAGATTACAGCGATCTATTCCAGCTATGCTAGCTGCTTTCTTTTTAGCATCATGCGGTGAAACTACTCTGTACCGAATTCGTGACATTACTGAACAATTTTATGATCAGGCACACATCCTATGTGAAGATGAAGTCTCTAGAAGAGCTTATAATAGCATTATGCCGCAAGAAATTGAAGCAGGGGAAAGCTATGATAATGCTACGGAAGTATGCCCTGAATTAGTTGAACAAATAACTCAAGATTATGAAGCCTGCATGAGAACAGCAGTACCAGAAGCGGATATTGAAAGTTGTTTCTTTGTTTATGGGCCGGGATGGAGCGGGCAGCCATATGCCAGCGGCAATGAACAGGTCGGCGAAAGGATACCTGAATCAGATTTGATTAGAGCTTGTTTTAATAGCGCAGGACAAGCCCCTGTAGAGAATACTCATTTTGAAGTCATTCCCGCAGCAGATATCTCTTGTCTGATGAATGTTGAAGTCATGAGAAATTCGCCGAAAGCGTCTCACCTCGCCATAAATGGCGGGGCTTGAACAGAGACGCTTTCTTTAATAGGCGAATTTCTGTGACACAAAAAGGCGCAGAGCCTTTTGTGCAAACACCGCAGTGTTTTGCACCAGAAAAGCAGAAACGAACACATTCATCCTCGATCTAAAGATCGAGGCTTTCTGCTTTTCTAAGTGTAACCGTACACCTGTCTAATACTCTTTAAAATTAATCTGTTTCTATTCTGGGAATCCTTTCTTTGATATAATTATTATACCCTTCCAATTCTGCGAACTTAAATCCTAAATCTCGCATCCTATCCATTAATGATTGGCTAGTAAACATTTTGTAGCGTACTACATGGGAGTAAGCTGTATGATCCGCAAAATACCATTGTAGTTCTGTGTCTAAATCCCGAAATGCATCACCAAGTCCCGGTATCACCTCATTTTTTAATTCTACTAATATCTCTAACGGAAAACGTTCATCTAAGGGATTTAAGTCTATCTTGCTATATCTTCTTTGAATTTTTTTATGCCTCTCTTTCGCAACTGACCAAATAGAAGGTGGTTCTGTACCGCCTGCAGATAAAACTTTTTCTAACCGAGATATAGCTGTTTGATAAATAGATACTGATGCTATATAGCCCTTTACATTTATACTGTGCCACAAACATAATTCTTCTTGATCCATATTATACTACCTACAGCCATTAAAAAATGGTTTATTTAATCCTTAAACATTATTTCCTAACCAATTCCACAACCACTTCACTATGCCGGGTTTGAGGAAATAAATCAAATAAAGCTGCGCTTTTCAGAGTATACTGTTTAAATTTGGGGAGATCTTTAGCTAATTGCGAAGGATTACAGGAAATATAAAGAATTACTTTTGGCTTCAGTGTGTTTAACTGATTGATCGTTTTTTGGTCTAACCCTATCCGAGGAGGATCAGCGATGACAAAAAGCTGATCAGAAAATGTAATCCGCCCTAATTGATGTGACTGCAAAGAAAAGGCAGATATATTGTTACACTTATTTAATAGAATGTTTTTCTTAGCATAACTGATGGATTTAGCAAAACTTTCTACCAACATTACTTTTTTGAACAAATTGCTATTAACTAATCCGAAACACCCAACCCCAGAGCACAGATCTAACAGCTCTGCTTCTTTAGTGTTATAGTTCTGCAGTAATTCCTTAGTGTAATTAAACATCTTTTCTGCTAGAGCAGGATTGTTCTGAAAAAATCCTTGTATTGGAAAATGGAACTGTTTTTTGCATAGGTTTTCCTGCAGATAATCATTGCCTTTAACAACCAGATAGCTTGAAGAGTAAGCTTCATCCAGATCAGCTGGAACAAAGGTGATCAGGATATTTTTAGCAGTGCAATTTTTCGCAAATTCAGTTATTTTCTTAATGCCTTCTTCTTTATTGGAAGCATCTTCGTTTAAGACGAAAGAGATAGAACAATCGCCAGCTAAGGTAGCACGAATTACTGCGTAACGAAACAGTCCTTTTTTAGTCTTAAGGTTAAAATGGTCAACAGAAGAAAAAAATAGTCTTACCTCGGCTAACAATTGATTAATTTCAGGAAGAGCAATAGGGCATTGGACTATGTCTATTATTTCTGTAGAGTTATTTTTTTTTCTTAACCCTAGCCCTTTAGGATGGAATAAAAATTCCATACGGTTGCGATAATGAAAAGGGTGGTTAGAAAAAACAGGTATCTCCTGAACGGTCAACAGTTGAGCTATCTGTGATTTTTTTTGCTGCAGCTGCTGGGCATAGTCTAAATGCTGCAAATCGCAGCCGGAACAGATGTTGAAATACGGGCAAACAGTCATTTCTAGCTAAAAATAAAT
>CAZNUS010000054.1:0-3810 GCA_964576385.1 uncultured Methanosarcinales archaeon
AGTGCCATTCATCCAGCGACTAAAGTCGCTGATTTTCTGGCTATTTTTTGCATAAAAGGGCTTTGGCTTTTCAATAAATAGTAATCATTAAACAGTAGTTACATAATGGGAAGATTTATATACTGATACTATCTGTTTCATTATTATAACATAGAATAGATGAGGAATAACATGCCTAGATTAAGAGAAGATATTAAGGAGCTTGCTAATTCGGTTAAAATAGATTTAGGTAGTATTGTAGATAGTTTTGTTTTCGATTACAGAAACGGCCAAAGATGGGGCCATGTAAATACACCTGCTGAACAAGAGTCAAAAAAAGTAGCAGAGAAGGTATCCCATGACTTTCCCTACATTTCTGCCCGAGGAGTATTCGAAATACTTTGCCATATCTTTGATAACATAGTTAATTACCGAGTTACTGGCCAAGATGCCAAAGGTATAACCTTTGTATCGTTAAATGATGAATCTCTTGAACTATTAGTTGTAGGAGCTACAGATAGAGTATTGCCTCCAACAATAAAAGATAAAACATATACTGTAAGTGATGGTGTTATTCGAGTTCCTAAAGAAGAAAGAGATTCTGAAACTGGTGGTGGAAATGGGGTGAAATCTGTTACTGAAGCTCTTCCTTATGTATATTCTCATCTAGTAAAAACTAATTATACTGCATCAGTTTCATGGAGACAAAATGGAGATCAAGTAGTTTTCACATTAAGTATCCCAACCCCGACAGAAAGTGAACTTGCAAGATGCAATGATTATGTTGCTCGTAGAGAACAAGAAATTACAGCATTCAAACAAGCAGAAAGATATATGATAAAAACCAAAGATGAGGGGGGTAAACCAATAGAATATAAGATAACTGCTCCTGCTACAACTGCGGTTCCTGTTTTGAAGCAAGCATTAAGATCGTGTGTTAATTTTCCTGAGAATCATCAAAGACGTTTTTTTGAACTGGTTGATGTTCTTGAAACCCTCCAAGTTTATGGTCAGGAAGCAAGCAGTGCAAGCCAGGATGTAATTGATATAATTTTATCTGATGCTGCCGCAGTACATGGAATGCAAGCACTTAGAGGGATAGAAGCGAGACAGGGAATGTATTGTGATGAATTTGCAAGTTTTGTTGAAACCTATCAAGGAGAAGGAGATATGCGTTTGAATGTGGCACTTGAATATGTTATGTCAAATACGTCTCAGAATGACTTATCTGATAAATTTATTGAATTATACTTGAATCATGTTAAAAGAACTACTGCTAGTCAAGTTGAATCATTAAAGGATTTGCCAGATGGAAAATTAAAAGAAAGAACCATTGAAAAAATTGCAAGTGCAAACACTGATGATGTTTACTATGTTCATCAAGCACTGGAGATTGTAGATGGAAGATTTCATAACCAACTGGTTGAAACAATTGCTGCATCCAATAATGGCCATTATGCATATGAAGCATTAGGAATTGTAGATGGAAAATTACATGCTCCCTTAGTAAGAGCAATCGCTGCTTCTAAAAGTGCCTATTATGCTTGTGAAGCACTTTCTAAAGTATCACCTGATTATCATTCAAGTCTGGTAAGTGCTATTGTAGAAGCTAAAGATAAGTATTATGCAGAGCAAGCATTAGAAGTCGTAAAAGACACAGCTTTACAAATGCAATTACAAAAAATTGCTTAATGGTAATAAAGGGAATTATGAGTATTGTTTATCAAGCCAAAGCCCTTATCTAATTCTTAGACCCCGACTCATTTCTAAAAAGAGATGGAATTTTTATTGGATTTAACACAGATTTAACTTATTGGCCATTATGACGACATTTTCTACCAAGCTCGCATTTCCAAAAAGCTTATATATCTTAATAATTTAAATACAATTTAGGTGATACGATGAAATTAATACTTACTAAAAAACCAAAGAATGTAACTATTATCGAAGGTTTTCCAGGTTTTGGTCTAATTGGAACTATTGCAACTGAATTCTTAATGGAACACCTGCAAACTGAAAAGATCGGCATTGTGCATATGGACGAAATTCCTGCCATGATTGCTATTCATCAAAACAAGATTATTGAGCCGATATCCATCCATTATAATAAAGAATATAATATTGTATTGGTGCATGCTATCAACATTGGTAAGGATATGGGTTGGAAACTAGCAGAGATTATTAACGAATTAGCAGAAACTCTAAATGCCAAGCAAATTATCTCCTTAGAAGGGGTTGGTTCGCCTAATCCAAGCAGTGGAAGGGTATTTTATTATGCTTCTAGTGATGCGAATGTTTCAAAAAAATTAACCAATGCTGTACATCCCCTGATGGAAGGGATTATTGTAGGAGTAACTGGAGCATTGTTAGCAATGCACATCTCCTGTCCAATCATCGCTCTATTTGCTGAAGCGAAGAGTAATCTTCCCGATAGCAAAGCAGCTGCTGAGATTATAAAAGCACTAGATGCTTATACAGGATTAAAAGTAGATCCTAAGCCACTTTTAAAACAGGCAGAAGTGTTTGAGGAGAAATTAAAAGGGATACTTCAGAAAAGTAAACAGGCAGAAGAATTACAAGATGAAAAAAAATTAAGTTATGTAGGTTAGAATGGGAAAAGAAAAAACACCTGCATTAGAGAAGCACGTATCAGTAAACCAGCCGAAAAAACCGTCTTACTTCCCTAAACTAAGGATTCTTTTTGGCCTGGTAATTATGGTTGCTGCATTAAATGAATATTATCAATGGTATCCTTTACCTGAAAATACTTTAGAGATTCTATTATTTATTGCCGGGTTATGGTTAGTAAAGTTAGGGATAGAATGGGGATTTTTCCAAAGAAGAAGCCATATGTTTAAGAAGTATATTTGAGATATTAGTTAAAATGCTCTTTTAGTAGTTCCGCTAACTCTTCTCGTTTGCTTCCCATAAACACATGTCCGCCTTGAACAGACACAAGCTTTGCCTTAGGTAAATGACCCACTAAATATTCTGCAGCAGTATGGCTTATCAATTCATCTTGTTTAGCTTGTACTAAAAGGGTGGGATGGTTGATCTCTGAAAGAAATTTTGGAACACCATAATCAACAGCAGATTCTAATGCCCCGTAAAATCCTTTTCCAGTAGTTGAAAGCAGTCTTAAAGCAGTTGCTGCAACAATATTCTCCGGTCCATCAGCTAAATTAATATCCGGCCGAGGTATTTGATCTAATTTAGCTAACCCCGCTAGCGGTTTTAATAATAATCGATATACAGCACCATATAAAGTAGTCAAGAAACTATCACCAATCATTCCAGGAGCTAGTAAAGCCATTCTTTGCAAACGATCTGGATAACGGTGAGCAAACTCTAATCCAACTAAACAACCGCGGCTAAACCCAATATAATCTGTACTTTCAATACCATTATCATCAAGTATTCGACATAAATCACCAGCATCATTTTCAATAGAAATACCATCATAACGTCGTGATCTCCCATGCCCGCGAAAATCAACGGCAATAGTTGGACGTGCTTCAGATTGAAAAGGATCTAACTGCGGCTTCAAAACAGTATGATTACACCCTAATCCATGCCCTGCAGTAACCGCTACTCCCGTTAAACCCTCAGTATAATCATAAAAAATTCCTTGACTAAATCTGTCCATAAGATATAACAAATACAGGATATTTATAAATTTAATTAGAATGATTAGTTAAGAAAAATAATGTTAAAGATTAAAATAAATCAGCTAACAGTGACTTAATACATGTAAGTATAGATTAAATAACAAATCCAGCGTTAGACTTATTAATTTGAAATAAATTAGAAGATAGATAATTGAAGAATTTA
>CAZNUS010000055.1:0-3458 GCA_964576385.1 uncultured Methanosarcinales archaeon
TCCTCCAGAGCAAGGACTATTATTTGTATTAAAAAACGAAAGATTTAAAATGATATATACAAAAAATGATTATGAGCTATGGGTGCTTTTATCAGAAAAAGATGAAACAGATGAAATAGACGAAACAGATGATATAGCTTCTGTTGAGAAGAAAAAAGGTTGAAATTTGGTTTTAAGATGGTTTTAAGATGTACGGGTGTTGTTTCAAGGTGTAAGAATGGAGCTGTTGATTAATATTTTTATTTGGATTGCCTATGTTTTATCTCTTTATTTTTCAATATTTTTACTTCTTGTTTATTTAGATAAGAAGAATTACTTCGATACAGAAGAATCTTCTATTTCTCTTAGTGACGAGCCGCTAGTTACCGTAATTATCCCTGCATGTAATGAAGAAAAAACAATCACAAAAACCTTACAGTCAGTTTATGAATTAGATTATCCTGCAGAAAAGCTGGAAGTTATTGTAGTTAATGATGGTTCTAGGGACGGGACGGAAGCTAAGATAAAGGAGTTTATCCAAGACAAGCCTAATTTTAGGATTCTTTCGCATGCTAATCGTGGAAAAGCTGGATCACTGAATCGCGCTCTTCAAGAAGCAAACGGAGAGTTCTTTGCTTGCCTTGATGCTGATTCTTTTGTAGTTTCTTCTACTCTTAAGAAAATGTTATCTTTTTATAATCGGCAGAATAATCCTCATTTAGCTATCGTTACTCCAGCGATGAAAGTTTACCAACCAAAAGGTATCTTACAGAAGATCCAGTGGTTGGAATATGTTGTGATGATCCTTTTTGGCAGGTTAAGCAGCCATTTGGATTCCGTGTATGTAGCTCCTGGGCCTTTTTCTCTGTATCGTACGGACATTATTCGAAAAATAGGCGGTTTTGATGAAAAAAGCATCACTGAAGATCAAGAAATAGCTTACCGCCTTCAGCTGCATCATTATCTTATCAAACAATGTTTTGATGGTTATGTTTATACTACCGCACCGGCAAAGCTTAAGCCGTTCTATCGCCAGCGGAGAAGATGGTATCTAGGAAGCATCATTTGTTTATACCAATATCGAAACATGATCGGCAATAGGAAATATGGAGATTTTGGATTAATGCAGATGATCAAGAACGTGACGGGATATTTCTTAGCTATTACTGGGATAGGCATAGCTTTCTATATGATCTTTCTTCCGCTTATTCAAAAGATAAAAAGCTTGGTATTAGTGGAATTTAATGTTATCCCTTTTTTAACTGCATTTGAGTTTAAGATAACACTCTTAGACCTTTTGATGATGAATATCAAAAAAGGTTTTATCATCATTTTCCTTTTCATGTTGACGTTTTTCTTCTTCTATATCGCTCATCGAAATGCCCGAGAAAAGATGACTACATTTGGCTGGATACCTTTAGCACCTTATTTTTTATTTTATTATTTATTAAAAGGAGGAATATTACTTGTTTCTTTGTTTCAATTTCAACGCAGCAAGAAATTTAAGTGGTAGTAGGTTTGTTGAAGTTTAGATACTAAATTAGTTAACTACTGTGTCGGTTAATTACTGGAGAAGTTAAGATTGAAGTTTTATTCTAAACAACATATTTCCTTCTAAATAATATAATTATATATCTAAATTATTATAAATAAAAGGAATTCTAGTATTTAAATGACCAAAGAACGCAAACCAGTCGAAGCCATATCTATCGAAGGAAAGTCTTTTCGGAAGATAAGCAAAGGAAAGTACATTATAGCTGGAATCTTAACTTTCCTAATATTCTCTTTAGGGTTGGCTTTAGGAATGGTCTTAGAAGATTATCGCTATAATCTTGTCGAGGAAATAAACGGGGAGCAAGAAGCTAATTATCTTAGCTTACAGCTGCAATATCTTTACCTAAATTCCTTCAGCGAGTATGATAATTGTCCGATACTTTCTGCTACCTTAAAAAAAGCGGTAGTAGATCTAGATAACACCCTAAGCCAAGTAGTAGCTTATGAAGAAGAGAAGGATATTTCTTCCAAAAGAAAAGAAATAATCCAACGCCGTTATGTACTAGATAACCTCCGTTATTGGCTATTGGCTAAGGAAAGCAAGCAGAAATGTGATCTAGATATAGTTCCGATTATTTACTTTTATACTGAAGATTGCCCGTCCTGTCCAAATCAGGGAACTATCCTGTCTTATTTTAAAAATGTATTTGGCGAGCGGGTGCTGGTGTTTCCCATTAACCTGAAATTAAATGAACAAGAGCCTATGGTGGAAGTAGTTTCCTCCTTATTTGAAGTAGACAGCTATCCTTCTCTAGTTATTGATCATAAAAAGTTTGAAGGAGTAGTTAAGAAAGAGCAGCTACAGAAAATTATCTGCGATTCGCTAGAGAATGCGCCGGAATGTTCTGGGAGCGCTTAAAAGAAGTAAAATATAAGTCAAGATAAATTTAATAATAAAATCTACTTCATCAATTAACATCATGAGCTTTAGAACTTGTTTATTTAAACAAAATTTGGCGCATAATTTCATCAGTAATTTAGTCCGAGGAGTGCTTTGTTTAATTCTTAAGAAACCTTTGTTATTTATTATTTTATTATCGTTGGCAATAAGGATAATACATATGTCCTTTGATCTACCATTATGGTGGGATTCCCACGTTTATATTGGGATGGGAAAATATATTTTCTCTCAAGGAAAATTAGGATTATGGGAAGCTTTTCGTCCTTTAATCCACCCAATCATTTTAGGCGCTTTTTGGAAGTTGAACTTCAACCCTATATTCATTGGAAAATGTCTAGATGTAATATTCTCCCTGCTGGCAATTGCTTTAACTTACAAGCTAGGAGAGAAATTGTCAAAAAATATCGCTGTTTTAAGCTCTCTTATATTCAGCTTATTACCTTTATTCATATCCCATAGCGGCTTAATTTTAACTGAACCTCTAGCAATATCTTTTGGACTCTTAGGGATTTATCTCTTTTTAAAAAATGAGACCTGGGCACATTATTTACTTGCTGGATTATTTTTAGGACTCTCTTTTCTGACTAAGTTTCCACAAGGTATTTTTTTTGCATCAATTTTTTTTGTAATAATATTCGGCAGAGAAAATATTTTACTTAAAATAAAGAAGCTTCTAATCTTATCAGTTGGATTTATTGTCCCTATTGTTCCTTACTTATTTTTTAACTATTTAAGATACCCTAACTTCCTTGAACCGTTTATATCCGGCTCATGGATTGTAAGCACTGCTACCTGGCTTTACGGATCGGGGATCAGCTACTATTTTCGAGAAGTTTTTCTTGGGTTTCCGATATTAATGTTTTTCTTTGGCTACATATATTTATTTTTTAAAGAAAAATATTATTCTACAACCACTACTGAGAATAGGTTTCATATAACCTTACTTATTACCACTGCTTTTACCATCGCTTATTTCATCTATGTTCCTAGGAAAGAGCCGCGTTACTTAATTACGGTAATCCCT
>CAZNUS010000056.1:0-2871 GCA_964576385.1 uncultured Methanosarcinales archaeon
ATCAACCTTCTCTCCATATAAGCATCCCCATCTCCCGACTTAAGTTCAACTGGAAGATAAAGCCGAACATTCTCTCCACGTTCTAATGCCTCTGGAAGGATCTCATCTTCAAAAGAATACACTCCCTTTAATCCTTGATATTCATATCTCTCTCTCCCAATACCCTGCGGCTCAATAATTCCTTTTCTAATTTTTCTTTGTAGTTGTACATCATGGGTAGCAATCCCAACGAGATAGCCTATGCCTAATAATTCGTTTACTAAACTATAAAGCCTTTTCTTTGCTTCTCGGGGATTATTTGTAGCAATAGCTGATGGCTCTCGATATATTCCCCTGCAAGCCCTAATAGTAGTTCTACTTCGATCCAAAGGCAAATCACTATTCAAAAAATACTTAACATCTCCTAATGTTTGATCTAAACAGGATTGAAGAACCATATCTAGAGGCAAACCCTCAGCCCAAAAGCGACGAACCAATTTTAATGTAGGATATGTCCAAAGATGATCCTCCATATCTACCGTTAATGGTATTCCACGTTCTACACCGGTTGCAATTAAGCGACGTACATTCCTCTCTAAGGAAACTCTACTATCAAAAATAATTTCATCATCTGTTCTCTCTGATAGGGAAATCGCTGATAGTTTAAAGGAGACGCTAAAGGGAACATGGAGCTGATATTTTCGAAAAATAGGCTCTAAGCGTTTTGTTGAACTTGCTACCACTTTAATGACTTTCTGATAAGCTTGCAAGTTAGCTTCTACATTTTCTGGAGATTTAGCCTCTTCTCCTAGAATATCAATAGTAGAAGAGATGGGATGTCCATGCAGGGATATCCCTTGATGAAAGAGATGTTCGGCAAATTCTATTCCTTCTTCTAATGAATGACCTGCTAAATATTCTTTACCAAGGAAAGATACGATGCCCATAACCGATACTAATTCTAATCCTTATTTAAACAATTATATGGATTAAATTATATGTTCTAATAAAGCTGTTTCAGGAGCAGATTTCCAATATTTATTTCTTAACAGGGTCTAATACCCGGCAGCTCTTTGTGGTAGCAAAGTCACCAACCTCATTGGCATTCGGAGCATTCCTTATTGAATGGAACAAAGCGACTTGACTGCTGCGATTGGAATTTTTTATTTCCTTAAATAATAGTCTCCTAGAAAAAGATGGCTTAATAATTGAAAAAAAAATAATTATAATACCCTATCTTCATAAAATTTATAATAACCTTGATCTAAAATGAAAATATGCCTCTAGAGATTATTCACTCCAAACAACAAACAACAATTAGATACGCTCCAAATTTAATAGTTCCAGGTAATACACAATTAGGTGAAGGACACCAGAATATCCATATTCATGAAAAAGCTGTTGAATATTTTTTCTCTGTAATGTCTAAAGAACCTAAAGTAGCACCTTACCTGCCATTAGGAAAAGCAAGAGATTATAGTGATCGTTGTCATTTTTTTGACCCATGCTTACCTTTAGGAACATGGATCACATTCGATGAAGGAAATGGAGTCAATAGATTTTATGTTGTTCAGGCCTTTTCTAAAGAACCAGGAGAACAAGAAACTACTAAAAGAGTAATATCATTAGCATCATTAGTACAAGACCAGTCTAAAAAGAAGTATGGTCTAGAGCCAACACCCCATAATCCTTTCGCTAAAAGCGCTAATGTTGAAGAACTTAATCTAACTACTCGTTTAGCTTACCAATTAACTGCTGCTGGAAGCAGATGGCAGCCTTCCTTTTTACAATGGCTCCTTGAACAAATTGGTTTGGAAACTATATCTACTAATGTACAAGAAGGATCGCTGATAGTAGATATGCATCCTACGGAGTTACAGTATGGCCCCAATGATCATAATAATAATACGCAGATTTTGGCAACGGTTTATAACCCAACCCAATCTCGGGTTAGAGCAGCAGTCGATAAATTTAAAGCGATCTGCCATTACTTATTTGAAAAGAATAGGCATAACATAAAAAATGTATATGGTCTTTATCAGACAGTTGCAGCTATTGATAGAGCCAGTGAATCTATTGATGCATCCACACTCTCTTCTGCAAATAGGCTACAATTTCACAGCAGTTTGAACGATCTCATAACTATAGGAGAAGAAAAGCAGAGAAAAGCAATTCGAGCTTTAAGAGACGGCCTCGATGAAGTCATAACAGGATTAATATTGGAATATTAAAATAGGAGGTTTATTGGTACGTATTTAGTTGGCCGTCAATTCTGGTGAAAATCCGAGATAATATCTGTCAGGATAGTAGTGTTCTCGACGATTTTCACATCTGTTCCTGTCACCATAGCTTAGCAGAATTGACCTCTTGGCCATCTAACTAAATACGTACGTTTATTGTAAAAGAGAACCGACCACCATTGGTTAACATCAAGTCACTTATCAAGTCATTTCGCTACGCTTCATTCGTGACCTGCCTTTGGCAGGCGTTCGTGAGTTGCTTGTCGGCAACGACGTGAATCTGCGGATTCTCTAGTTGCTTCCATTTCATTTCAGCAACCACCAGTGGAAAAAGCAAGTTATACCATTTGCAAGTTATTTACTTTTAAATCGAAAATGATTGTAGATTTAGCTTATTTTTTGTGATGTTTAAGATAGGAATTCCTGTTAGGTGTCCCAAGGATTAAAAGGAGCGAAGGAGTAATTTTCAAGCGCATTCACCTTCTTTGAACAATAACATCAACAAAGAAAGCACGAGGCGAACGACCTGCTATCACTCACTTTTCTGACAGTACCCTTTTTCAGTAAGGTTTATTAATCTCTATTAATCCTAATAGAATAATGATTAAAGCAGTATTTTTTGATTATGATGGTGTATTAACTCCAGATAAAA
>CAZNUS010000057.1:0-2832 GCA_964576385.1 uncultured Methanosarcinales archaeon
GAAATGGGAATCGAAAGCCGCAGTAGAACTGCGGGGTATAAAACCCATTTCTCAGAAATTAACAACATAAGTAGTTTAGTTATCTTTTCTTTTGAAAGAAGGAAAAAAGTGTATTCCAGATATTCATGCCTTTTCCCCAAGCGCCAACCATCTGGCAAAGAACCTCAGGAAAAAAGGCATCATCATTAACATTAAATCTTGGGACAAAGTAACGATCCGTAGTGGGAGTAATAAACTCTTTCTTAGTAGTTGCAGCTAATTCTATTCCTGCTTGTTGAAGAATAGCGTTATCCTTTAAATGATAATCACCATTAGGATAAGAAAAAAAGCGTATTTTTTTCCCGCACCACTTGCTCAGCTTTAATCGTGATTTTCTGATTTCTTCTTTAAGTTCCGCATCGGTACAATTGACTGTAAGAGCATGATTATCCGTATGCGACCCGATAGTAGCCAAGGAGATTTGAGAAAGTGCCCTTACATCTTCAATAGTCATTGCCTCGCGCATAGGCAAAAGAGAAATAGAGTTCCACAGATTTTTTTCAACTTTTCGTCGTGTTGCTTCACTAGTAAGCCACAGCTTTTTAAGATCATGTCTATAAATCTCCGGTAGATTATCACAAAAAGATCGAACTAACGTGAACCAAAAAACACCTTTTCCTTCCGCCGGCCCAGAGCAAATAAAAAAAGTAATAGGGATATTATATTTCACCATGACCGGCACAACTTCAGAAATATTGCTCTGCCAACCATCATCAAACGTAATCCATATTCCTCTTTTGGGAAATACCGCCTTGCCACTCAGGATCTGAAGAAGTTGTTCAGTAGATATAAACGTGCAATTTTCCTTTTTAAGCCAGCGTATACACCGCTCAAAGACCTTACCTGATGGTTTATGGAAGTATAAACCAGTGATATACCTCCCAGATAACATCTTTTTCTTTTCTCCATAAAAAAAGAACGATAAAATTAGGAGAATACCTACTATCGCAGCAGTAACTTTCTTCCAAGCCTTGCGTTTTTCATTGATCAATAGTTCACATCCTTTGCCAAAAACAGAACTCTAAATCAGAATCAACCATAGTTATATGAGCAACCGTTCTTTGTTTAATCTTCTCCTCTGGAAAATTAATGTGGACATTGGTATAAATATCGTAAGGAGACCAAACTTTGATGAATATACTTTTTCTCAACTCACGATCAAGAACTACATGAGAACTTAGAGTAATGATACCATCAACTTTATTTTCTCTTGCTATCTTTTTTGCCGCCGCAAGTATTGCGCGAAGAACTGTACGATCAGACAAGTCTGCTTGGATATCTACAATGGCTAGTAAATGAAGATTTTTCCAATTGACAACCTTTACCACAAAATAACCCTTATTTTGCAAATCATTATATCCACCATCATTGTTTTTATCATTATTGTTTTTATCATCACTTTCTTTTACAGATAGTTCTGCAGATAGCTCTGCAAATAGTTCTTTTTTAACTGCACTACTTTTACCATCAACTACGTTTTGTTCATTCACTCGGTAGAGATAATATCCTTTCAGATTAAAAAAACGCCATTTAATAAAAGCAGGGCTGCGGGAAAAAGCTAAAAGCTCTTTATTCTTTTCAAGATTTACTTCGTTAGCTTTAGAAGAGAATACAGAATATTCTTCGGGAGTGACCAATGTGAACTGGTACTCCTTTTCAGAAATAGATAACAAAAGCTTGTTCTGAAAAGAATATTGTTGATTATTTCTGTTCTGAGGAAGGACTGTTCGTGCAACTATTTTTGGGATAGCACCAATCCTTAGCCAAAGATAACGCTCTGCTTCCCCTATTTTTTTCATCTGGAGTGAAAGAAGAACTGGTTTTGCTTCTTTAGAAACACCAATAGAAAAGTGAGGGCTACAGGAACGGATAGCTTTCATAGAGAGAAATCCACCGGCGCCATATTTGCGTGCTTGTTGCTCTACAAATAGATCGCAGCCGCAGAAACCATGATACATAACTCCACCGAAAGAATAATCCATGGGATTTACACCGTATTGTCCAATGATATTTTTCTTCTGATCATACGCTAGAAAAATATACGTTTTTGATTTATCGTGAAGAAGAGGATTTTCTAAGAACTGATGCTGAAAACGTTCTTGGACAGGTTCATGAGTAGGATATGCCCGAGAATGAAAATCAAGAAAACGCTCATAATCATCTGCACGTAAATTATTTATTTCCATAATATTTCCATAAATTGGTTAAAAAAATATTTAAAAAATAGGATATTATCATAGTTGGTGATTATTATTTATCTTTCCACTTCATAACTTGTTCAGCAAGGAGATCTAATGTACTGAAAGACTCTTCACTGGTTGATTCTATATCTACGTTTAATTGAAAACGGCTCTCTATAAACGTTATAAGCCGGATAATCATAAAAGAATCTAGAAAACCACCACTGATCAGATTGGTAGAAGTAGCAGGAATACTTTTTTTTGTTTCTGCCTCCAGATAGTCTTTAATTATTGACTTTATTTCATCCTTATCCATGTTCTAAACCTCCATTAACAGATTATAAGTATACTTAAATAATATTTATAAATATTCTTAAAGTAAGTATTCTTAAGGTTGAATATTGATAATGATAGTTATGGAGACTGTTATAGATTATTTCTTAAATCTATCTATACTTTGTACGTATTTAGTTAGATGGCCAAGATGTCAATTCAGCTAAGCTATGATGACAGGAACAGATGTGAAAATAATCGATAATAGTAGCTATTTCCAATAAATACGCCTTCGGATTTTCACCTGAATGTTGCTCTCACCAGCAACATATAAAATTGC
>CAZNUS010000058.1:0-1902 GCA_964576385.1 uncultured Methanosarcinales archaeon
ATAGAGGTTGGATAATCAAAAAAATTGTCTAATAATTTTATAGGCAATTGTTTAGCAATAGTTGAAGTGAATGGTATCATCCTAATCCTTCTCGCTTTTAGAAAATTGGCATACTGCACATACCCTCCATAGATCTCATCAGAACCTTCTCCGGAGAGAACTACTTTTACTTTTTGGGAAGCAAGCTGGGATAATTTAAAATTAGGAATTGTTACCGGATCACCGTGGGGCATATCCAGATGCCAAATTATTTTTGGCAATAAGGAAGTGATTTTATCATCGATTATTATTTCTTTATGTTCTGTATTAAAGTATTCAGCAACTTTTCTGGCACGAGCTGATTCGTCAGCATGTTCATCATCAAAGCCAACAGAAAATGTTTTTATTGATGCATTCTGTATTGATTTATCTTGTAACTGACTAGCTAAGGCAGTAATTGCTGCGGAATCAATACCACCAGAAAGATAAATTCCTACTGGAACATCGGCAACTAATCTACTTTTAACGGAGTCAGTCAACAAATTCAGGGTATCTTGTTTTGCTCTTTCTAGGCTTAAATATTTTGGTTTAGGCAGAGGCACGTCCCAGTATTGTTTTATCATCAATTTCTCTTTCAGTTCGGTGTTTTCCGATAATTTAAAGGAAAGAGTGTGTCCAGGGAGAAGTTTCTTAATTCCTTGAAATAGAGTATCTTCTCCTGGAATATAACGTAGTTGCAGATAATTTCTAGCGCTTTGAATATCAACTTGGCGCGGAACACCTGCCAAAAGAATAGCTTTTATCTCCGAAGCGAAAATGAATCTATTTTTCTGGAAGTAATAATATAGTGGTTTTACTCCTAATCTGTCTCGGGCCAGAAATAATAATTTCTTTTCACGATCATAAATACAAAAGGCAAACATCCCATTCAATTTTGAAACTACTTCTTCGCCCCATTGTTTATAGCCGTGTAAAATAACTTCAGTGTCAGTATAAGAATTGAAACGATAACCTAATTTTTCTAATTCGACTCTTAATTCTTTGAAATTATAGACTTCTCCATTGTAGATGATCAATAAAGAACCTTCATCATTCGACATGGGCATGCTTCCTGCTGAAGAAAGGTCAATGATGCTTAACCTGCGGTGTCCTAGGGAAATACTGTTATCAGAATAAATCCCCCCTTGATCCGGGCCGCGATGCTCTAATATCTGTATCATCCTTTTTGCTAGTACTTTATCATCCCAATTAAATCCACAAATGCCGCACATTAGAGGTTTCTCTTTTTTAGCTTATATAAAATTTCTTCCTGGAGCTGCCGGTTTCTATCGAGCATATCAGCAATCAAACCTAAAGTTACCAGCAGCGAACCGACGATAATTAAAAAGACATTGACATATACAACCATAATGTAAGGATCAAAACGTGATGTGAATATCCAGCGGATAAATAGAATAAGGCTACTTGCAACCCCTAATGCAATCATAAAGAACCCCGGCAGCCCAAAAAATTTGAATGGCTCGTAATCCCTGGCGCTGCGCAGGATGATGAGGGAAACCTTTAAGCCGTAAGAAAGAACATTTTTAACAACTCTGGATTTTCCTTTTCTTTCTCCGATCACTTGACAAGGAACTTCTACAATGCGAAACCCTTTTTTTACTAGATCTATGAACACTTCCTGAGTATAGGTAAACTTGCCGAATAACGTTAAATTCAAGGCAGCTTCTCGGGAATAAGCGCGGAAGCCGCATTGAGTATCATAATAGCTTTTCTTAAGAAAAATATTTAAGATTTTAGAGAAGAAACGGTTGCCAAAAATTTTTATTTCCGGCATTTTAGGAGTAAGTCGAGGATCTTTAAAACGAGAACAAGTAGCCATATCAGCCTGCCCTTCTGCTATTGGCTGCACTAATCGTGGAATGT